>MNYJ01000182.1 GCA_001874005.1 Desulfobacteraceae bacterium CG2_30_51_40 | reverse complement strand
TACAAAGAGCAGGACGGCATTGAGAGAAACTTTGCCTTCTTAAAAGACCCTCTTGTGGTCAATGACATATTTCTCAAGAAACCTCACCGCATTGAAGCTATGGGGCTCATTTTTGTTCTCTCACTTCTTCTTTGGCGCCTGATGGAGAGAGCCCTCACACTCCAGGGCTGGAACAACACCACTATGGGCAAGCCCACATCATTTATGATGGTTTCCAAGTTTATGGATGTTTCGGTAGGGGTAAAGCGCAAACGCCGATTTCTCTTTAATCCTCTATCCCCGGTGCAACTAGTCTATCTCCATGCCCTTTATGTTTCTCCGTCTGTTTTCACAACCATGAAGGCGAGTAAAACCGGTTCCTGGGTCACTTGATTGCAGGATGAGAAAATAGGGGCGACGAAGTGTGATATGGTGCGAAATATGGGTTATAATGCCATTTCTCTTTCCTTTCAGGGGGTCAATTTTAAATGACAACAGGGGGTCAATTCTGTTTTACAATCTATATAGGGCAAAACAAAGGCAGGCCGTTCGCAAGCTGAGAGACTATCTGGGTGTTTTGACGCTATCCAGATTGTACCTCTCCCCATGAACAAGAACGCCCTGTCAACGGTCTTTTTAAAGTGAGTCATTTTCGGTCGTGAAAAGTGAACCATCTCTGCCTCCAAAGTGGCTCAATTCTTAACGACCATTTTTGGCTCAATTTATCACGACCAGGAACAGATGTTGGTGAATTGAGAGCAGTCATTGAAGATCTTCTTGCGGGTCAATCCCTGAAATCAAAGCATAGAGACCACCAACTATTCGGAAATTGGGAAGGCCATCGCGACTGCCACATAGAACCAGACTGGGTGCTAATTTATAGAATCACAAACGGTAACTTGTACTTGGAAAGAACTGGGTCACATTCTGAGCTATTCAAAAAATGAAAATCGGAGGTAGCAACTATTTGTTTACGGGTGTGACAGCGTGGAATCCCATTGAGCCGCCTGATACTTTTCAAGGCCTCCTCCTGAGGAAAGAAACAGTTACCAGGTGATGGCTACGTCCTTGTCGAATCTAGACGGGCAATCTCCAAGTCCAAATAAGACCGGCAACAAATCAGCCGAATCAACAGGAGGATGCATCTTATGCCCTGACTGCGGATAGGCGATGTATGCTGCCGGGGGCTGTATCACCTTTCTGCCGTTGGACAAAGTGCTGACAAGGCCATCCAGGGGGATGCCTTTTCTTGCAGTTTCCTGGATCAAAGCAACAAGCGGTCAACACTTTATTGGAGCGCAGCTTCTTCGGCCATTATGGTCAAAGAATTTGCAGTTGCCCGAAGCCAAGTTTCGCCGTCCATCCGATTAGGACAACGTATCGGCAAGAAGGAGATCTTCTCTACGGCCTATTGGCAATTTTCCTTGCAATAAAAATATTTTTTGTGCTATGAACTCGTAGGATTTTGAACAGTTTGTTAACCGCGGTCTCAGCAAAATCCAATGACGGTATTTTGGACGGTATCTGTGGTGTTGGTAACTAATAATTTTTTGTATATCTAATTAGTTACCATGAGATGTGGAGGCTCATCTCACCAGTAACGGGACTTCTGAAGGTAGCCATGTTTTTGTCTGGATGAGAAACATGCTATCATTATGTTATCCCATGAAAGAAGAGGTCCTGCCTCAGCAGGGCCGGTGCATGAGGGAGAGATGGCCGAGTAGGCTGAAGGCGCTCGCCTGCTAAGCGAGTGTACTCTGTAAAGGGGTACCGAGGGTTCGAATCCCTCTCTCTCCGCCACAAACTTTATTCGAAGAAGCTTTAACCCAAAAACCTTCGCATTTCCTCCCGGAAGAGTTCGAACTGCCTTTCAAGCTCTGGAACGAGCTTCATGGCTGAATCGCAATTGCCTGTCTTGGCGGCTTTTTCAACCTCGTAGGAAGCGGCCCTAAGGGCATCTCCTCCTAGATTTGCGCTTGCTCCCTTTATGCTGTGGGCCAGGCGCTCGGCATCGGCTACAACCCCTGCCTCGATCATTTCCTTGAGGTTACCAATCTGCGCGGGGGTGTCTTCAAGAAAGGACATGATGAGTTCTTTGGCCAGTTCCTCGTCGCCAAGGACTCTTTCCATAAGGCCTTGCCTGTCGAAAACTCCTGAATTCGATTGTGTATTTTCAGTTTGCATTTTTCCTTCCAGACTCACTTCTTTGTGCAGCCATTTATTCATGGTGTCTGCCAGTTCTTTGGGATTTATAGGTTTTGTGAGATAGTCATTCATCCCGGCCTCTAAACATCTTTCCTTGTCGCTTTCCATGGCGTGGGCCGTCATGGCGATAATCGGTATTTCGTGATTAGTCACCTTTGAACCGGGGTTCCTTATGGTTCTTGTAGCTTCAAGACCGTCCAATTCAGGCATTTGAACATCCATAAGAACCAGGTCGTAAGAACCCGTTTCGAGGGCCTTCACTGCCTCACGTCCGTTATTTGCCGCAGATGCCGCTATTCCCAGTTTTTTCAGAAGAGCAAGAGCCACCTGTTGGTTGGTTGGATTATCCTCTGCCAGAAGCACGCGGGCGTGAATGCATTTCAACTCGCGAATAGAATGCCGGGTCACAATCTTTCGCTCCTCCTCTTTGCTCTTAGGCCCAGCTGCCACCTCCCTGAGGCATTCAAAAAGATCAGAATGCCTTACCGGCTTTGGTAGATAGGCAGAAAAACCCGCCTCTTCAAACCGCTTCGCATCCCCCCTGTTTCCCGCAGAACTCATCATTACCAGCAGGGTGTCGTGGATCTCCTTGTCCTGGCGTATCATTCTTCCCAGGCTTTCACCATCTATATCAGGCATCAGCATATCAAGGATAGCTATTCGGAAGGGGTTGAATTTTTTGGCGGCATCATTAAGTGCCTGCAGGGCGGACGGTCCGTCGTGCGCCTCGGCAGTAGTCATGCCCCATGATGTCAGGCGCTTTGAAAGGCTCTCCCTGTTTGTTGAATTGTCATCAACGATGAGCACCTTTATCCCCTTTAGATCGGACGGTTTTGTCTGTTCAACCTTCTTCATTTTCTGAAGACCGAAGCGGGCTGTAAACCAGAATTCGCTTCCTTTACCGGGTGTGCTGTTGACTCCTACACTGCCGCCCATCAATTCCGCAAACTGTTTTGAAATGGCTAGCCCAAGGCCTGTGCCTCCGTATTTCCTGGTGGTGGATGAATCAACCTGGCTGAAACTCTTGAAAAGCACCTGAACCTTATTCTCAGGGATGCCTATTCCGGTATCTTTCACTGAAAAGCGAAGCATGGCTTCGCCGTTTCCAACATTTTCGGTGGATACCCTTACTGAAACCTCGCCCTTCGTTGTAAACTTTATAGCATTTCCGGTAAGATTGGTAAGAACCTGCCTGACCCTCCCCGGATCACCTACCAGCAGGGCAGGGACATCGGGCTCTGAGGTGCATATAAACTCAATGCCTTTTTCCTGTGCCTTTACGCCAAGGAGGGATGAGAAATCGTCAAGGAGGCTCAGAAGATCAAAATCAATCATCTCAAGCCCCATCTTCCCGGCCTCTATCTTCGAGAAATCAAGGATGTCGTTAATAATAGTGAGCAGGGCTTCGCCGCAGGCCATGACCGTTTCGGCATATCGGCGCTGCTCTTCCGTCAGGTCAGTGTCGAGCAGGAGCCCTATCATCCCTATCACCCCGTTCATAGGGGTCCTGATTTCATGACTCATATTGGCAAGAAATTCGCTTTTAGCTGCACTTGCCATTTCAGCTTCCGCAGCCATTGAGTTTGCCCTTGCGGTTGCTGACTCGAGATGCTGAAAGGCCTCCTGCAGTTCCTTTTCATCCTGTTTTCTTTTTGTAATGTCCAAGTTGAATTCGGCGACAAGCCACTGGTCGTTTTCTCCTTGAAAGGGAATTGTGTGAACCTCTACGATGCGTTTGCCTTCTTTGGGGAGTACCTCCTCTGTTATCGAGGGTAGCTTGGTTTTGAAGGCGACCGGTATTCCGCATCCGGGACACACCTCGGAGCGACCCATGAAATACTCGAAACATTTCCTGCCGCTGAATTCTCCGTATATCTTCTGCCATTCCCGATCAACAAAGATAAGGTTGAAGTTCTCATCTATTATGTCAATGCCGGTCTTCGTCAGACCCAGAATCATCTCCAGCCTCTTTTGTGTCTCCTGGAGTTCTTTCCTGGCGCTGTTTTCCTCAGTCACATCCCTGAAAACAATAACGGCGCCTACGACTGAGCCGTCCGAGGCTGTAATTGGGGCGCAACTGTCCGCAATCTGAATTTCACTGCCGTCTTTTCTGATGAGGGTGGCATTATCGGGTATCGGGAAGGCCTTTCCATATTTGATAACCGAACATGCAGGAGTTTCTATACTAATCTTTGAGCTGCCATCAATCAATTTCAACACTTCTGAAACATCCAGACCCTTTGATTCCTTTCTATCCCATCCGCTAAGCCTCTCGGCGGCTGTGTTAAGGTCTATGATCCGGCATTGTTTATCAATTCTTATTACGCCGTCGCCTATCGAGCGAAGGGTAGCGGCAAGCTGCTCCCTGCTCTCGCTGAGCTGGGCCGTACGAACAAGCACTTCCTGTTCAAGAGCCGCCCTGCGGTTGGCTATAAAGCCTACCAGCACAGTGAGCACGGCTGTCAGAATAAGCCCCAGCAGGAGGGTCATCTTGCCCGAGACCGGGGTGTTGGCCTCAAGCCAGCCCCTCTCAGGCCTTATTGCAAGCATGTAAAGCTTCCCGAAGATAAATATCGGCACACTCAAGGAGAGGTCTTCGAAGGCGACATCCTTTGAGAAATCTATACCTCTCTTGTAACTCTTGGAAGGTGAAGCCGTAGCGGCCAGGGTGCGATATCTTCCAGCCTCATCAAGCTGATAAAGTTCGAGACTAAGGGCCGATCTGGGGTCACCGAGCCTCATGAGAGAGTGGGTTAGCAGCGCTTTAGGTCGCAGGAGGACACTGGCCAGCCCTGCAAACTTCTTTGTAATGCCTGCCTCAGTCAATATCGGATGAGAGACCATTATTGCAATGGAGGATTTACCATTATTCAAGAATTCAAAGGGGTCACTTCCGGTGGTAAGATGGGTAGCGGCAGCTTCTTCGAGCACCGCACGGATAGCGGGTTCGGAACCTCTGTCAAAACCCAACATTCTTTCATTGAGATCATAAGGTTCAGCGTACAAGATTGGATAATAAAATGCCCGACCGGAGACAGGAACGGGCTTTCCATCAGTGCCCTTTTCCCATATATAAAAATTAGTTAAGCCGTCGCTTCTGGCCCTTGCCTCAAGTTGCTCGATGAACTTCTCGGATATTGCCGGGATCCATTCCCAGGAAAAGCTGAGCCCGTCGCTGGCAAGCGGCGCTGCATAAGCTGCGAATTCCTCTCGATCAACATAGGAACTGCCTTCGAAAAACCGCGCTAGCCCCTCAAGCCTTATGGAGATATCCCTGAAGTAATTGGAGGTGTTAGAAGCCTGCGTCCTTGCAAGGGCCACGAATGATTCGGAAAGGGACCTCGTCTCGAGGAGGTGAGCGAAAAGCGCGCCCGATACGGCAACGACGATACCAAGTCCCGCGCATATAGACGGTTCGGCGAAGTGATGATAATTGGTTACCTTCCTAGCAAGTCTTTTTCTTCTTCTAATTATTTGATAGCCAATTGAAATTACGATAATAACTGCCAGTGATAAGGCTATGGGAGTGATCCTAGCGATCCTGACGGCCTTCACCCAGTCTCCCGCATCCGTCTCCAAAACCACAAGCATAAGGCTCTTGCCTGTAACCGGGTCAAGAACCGCAGAGACTGATGTCATGTAGGCCTCTTCCAGAGTGTAAAAAGGCCCCAGAACTATAGGATGTTTTTCATTAAAGTTATTAATTAGATATGGCAGGAGTGATTGCGGCAGATGCTCAATCCCTTTTTCCTTAGTCGTGTTGTTTCGTTGCCCCTGAGGCCCGATCACGGCCTTTTCACCAGCAAGAAAAACGCAATAGAGACTGCGTGCGGCTACCGCAGGGATGAATCGTGAAATTTGTGCCTGAATTCTAATGTATTGTGGCAGAATTTTATCATGCGGGTTGGAGGAAATGACGGCCGATGCTTTCGGGTCCATTGCGTTTGACAGGGCGATCGCCTGAGAAAGCATCTCATTTCGAATTATCTGGTCTGCATCCTTTCCGAAATGGGAAGCTCCCAGAAAACCCAGGCCCAAAGTGAAAAGACCTGCCAAGATAGGGACTGTAAAGCGGGGATTGGATTTTCCTTCGTTCTTGGTACCTATTCTATAGGCCAGCCATGCCGCTGCAATAACAATTAGAACCAATCCAAAAACAAGGTAAGAGTTATGATCGGAAAAGGCCATTTATTTACCCCTATAGAGATGGTTGTCTGGAACCTATGGACTGAATCACAGATGCCTGAATCGTGAACTTCATAAAGCAAAGCGTCATATCATTCTTAGCAGAGACTGACATAAACATTGAAAGACGTGGCCCCGCTAGTGCTGGCATCTCCGGACCCTGTAATACCAATAAAGGATATCGCCTGATAATATCATCGTCAATGGAATTATATGCGCAATCTCACTGCATTCTTCCATCTACCGCCGCTGTTCAAAGAGGCTGTTGAAAGACGCCCGTCCGCTTCATTGCATCCATCTCCAGGCGCTTAGGCGCACGTTTCCCCTGCGGCTGTAGCCGCACCTACCCACAAATTCTTGAGCGCATACAACCTGCTCATACTACTTAGTGTCCATCCGGAAATGAGATAGTTTCGTCGAGTTCAAGGCGGGCGATAATTTTAACCACAGGAATACATTGACGTATTTCGAGGATTAAAATTTGAGCCCAACGCCTAAATCGGTGAAAATAGCCATTTCCGGATGGACACTACTTAAGGCCTGTCCAAAGGCTTATTTATGGAACCACCTCTATAAGCCCCCCAGGATTTGCAGCTCGGAATCCGGGTTGCCTTTTGATTAAAATTTTCCTATCCTCTCCGAACACCCGTGGCTTGGGTTACGCCATCCCCCCCCCTCGGATGAAGATTTCTCTCCCCCCGTCTTTGAGAGAACCAGGCTAGGGGCATATTTTAACGGTAAGAAAAGCAAGGGGTTTATTAAAAATTCATTCCGGATTTGTGATTCGGATCCGTTTCAAGGAGTAGTCTTTTATGCCGCAGGTAGAATATACGATCGAAGATAACGTGGCCTTAGTCAGATTAAACGATGGGGAAAATCGCTTCAATCCTCCCTTCCTGCAATCCTTGCTTGATGTGCTTGAAGAAGTGGAGCTTCATAGCCAAGCCAATGCCCTGGTGATCACCTCGGCACATGAGAAGATTTTCAGTAACGGCATTGACCTTGATTGGCTGCTGCCTTTTGTACAGAGAGGCGACATAGAAACAGCCAAGGGTTTTTTCTATCTCATGAACCGCCTCTTTAAGCGCCTGCTTCTTTACCCGATGCCGACAGTGGCTGCCATCTCAGGACATGCCTTTGCAGGAGGGGCGATCATGTCCTGCGCCTGTGACTTCAGATTCATGCGCTCGGATCGAGGTTTTTTCTGTTTTCCTGAAGTGGACCTAGGTATCCCGTTTCTTCCAGGAATGATTGCGCTCCTGCAGAAGGCGATTCCACTGCAGACGTTTAACGAACTGCAGCTCACAGGCAAGAGATTTACGGCCAGGGATTGCGAGGAACGTCAAATTGTACTGAAGGCTTGCCCCCGCGAGGATCTTATGAAAGTCGCAATGGAGTTTGCAAAAGGACTTAACAAGCGAAGAGGCATTGTAGCTGAAATGAAGAGGCGGACATACGGAGATATAGCAATGGTTATTGATGAAGTAGATCCTCTGGTAATAGAATCAGGTGTTTTCTCTTTTTAAGGAATCAGCAGGAGACCTTAAACAGTATCAAAGCTGATTCAGCCGAAACAAAGATCCGCACGGATGATTAGGAAAGTTCTGCGCTTGATATTTGGCATTTCACCTAACTCTTATGTCGTTTCTACAAGGGAGGGCGTAGCATGAAGAAGAAAGTTGTGGTCATCATTGCAGCGGTTCTGGCTCTCGCGTTGGTCGCATACTTTGTTCTTCCGAGTCTGCTTCTTAAAAGGGCAACCGATTCGGAAAGGAAAGCCGCTGGGCTCCAACAAAAGACAGCTCTCATCGGCGATCACGAGATTGCATATCTCGAGGGCGGAAGGGGAGAAGCCATCATCATGGTCCACGGCTTTGGGGCCAACAAGGACAATTGGACGCGTTTTGCCAAATTCATAACCCCTGGCTTCCATGTGCTGGCTCTCGATCTACCCGGTTTCGGGAACAGCACTTCCCTGGAAAAAGCATCTTACGGCATCGTTGAGCAGGCAAAGAGGCTTAATCAGTTCGCTGACGCGATTGGTCTCCAGAGGTTTCATATCGTCGGCAATTCAATGGGGGGTTACATCGCGGCTCGATATGCAGTTATGTTTTCAGAGAGAGTGATCACCCTGGGGCTCTTCAATACGGCGGGTGTGAGGTCTCCTGTCTCAAGCGAAATGGCCCAAAGAATGTCCAGAGGCGAACCCAACCCGCTCATCGCCGGATCGGTGGAGGAGTTTGACAGGCTGATCCAATTCGTGTTTTCAACGCCGCCGGACATCCCGAGATTCGTCAAAAAACTGCTTATCGAGGAGGCACAAAAGCACAGAGCCGGCAACGAGAGGATCTTTAAACAGATCTCAAGCGAACACGAAGCGCTGGAACCTGACCTGCCGAAGGTCAAGACCCGCGCCCTTGTGCTCTGGGGAGACCAGGACCGAGTAATTGACGTATCGAGTGTGCAGGTCCTAAAGAACGGGCTACCTAATTCCACCTCCGTGATCATGAAAGACTGCGGGCATCTGCCCATGATCGAAAGGCCCCAGGAGGCTGCGGAGCATTATTTGGCCTTCTTGAAAAGCAAGTAAAGAAGGAGGCTCATCTGCCCTCATTCGTCTCAGAGAACTCTGGCGCCAGTGTCCGAAGCCCTCCCACAGAAGGACTCCTGAGACGCCGGAGCAGGAACAATACGTTTTGAGGCGGAGGAAAGGGC
>MNYJ01000145.1 GCA_001874005.1 Desulfobacteraceae bacterium CG2_30_51_40 | reverse complement strand
CCCGCTATCAAAACCCTGCTCCCCACCTTGACGCTGCCAGAAATACCAGTGAGTGCTACAATAATGGAATCCTCCCCGATAACAACGTTGTGGGCAATCTGTACGAGGTTGTCGGTCTTAACCCCCCTCTTGATCCATGTCTTTCCTATGGCAGCCCTGTCTATACAGTTATTGGCGCCTATCTCGACATCGTCATCTATCTGCACTATACCTAGTTGCGGAACCTTTACTGAGACAGCCCCTTCCTTTACAAATCCGAATCCGTCGCTGCCTATTACGGTCCCGGCATTGATGATTACGTTATCACCAATAAGACACCCGTGGAGCACCGTGACACCGGGATAAAGCGTTGTCTTTCTACCAATCCTTACACCGTCCCCAATAAAAACGCCTGGATAAAGCGCGGAGCCATCGCCAATGACAGCTCTCTTGCCGATATACACGAAAGGAAAGATGGAGACGTCCTTCCCCAGTTCGCAATCATCGCTCAGAAAGGCCTGGCTGCTCACACCGCCAAACCGCGGGACAGGAGGCGCAAGCAACGCGGCAACCTTGGCATACGCCAGCGCAGGGTTTGCTACAATAATCTGTGGCCCATTGAAGATCTTTACGTGTTCGCCTGCTAGAATAGCCGATGCCTTTGTCTTTTCAAGGTGATCCCTGTAGCGATGATCGGCATAGAAGCTCAATTCTCCTTGGGCAGCGGCTTCAAGAGAGTTAACCCCCTTAATTATAAGTTCAGGGTTCCTTGTCAATTTGCCCTGGACGACTCCAGCAATCTCATCCAGACTCAATCCGGGTGCCATATCTTACCTTTTCTTCGGCTGATCGAAGGCCTTGAGCACTTCATCCGTGATATCAATAGCTTTGTCACTATACATAAGACCGCCGCTTCTCCTTTCAAAAATCATGCTGTATTTACCTTTTTCACCCATCTCGGCTACAACCTTTTCAAGTTCAACAAGTATCCCCTTACGTGCCTCCTGCTCTGCCTTCATCATCTCTTCACTTAAATCATCATAATAATACTTGAATTCGCGTCTTTTTCTCTCGTATGTCTTCTCCTTGTCTTCCCTTGCGTCAACGCTCAACATCATACTCTGTTTTTCTATCTCTTCCTTCATCTTGAGAAGCTCTTCCTGCCTTACATCCAGCTTCTTTTGCATCTCATCTTTCTTTTTCTTGAGTTCCTGATAAATCTTCTTTCCTTCCGCCGATTCCGTGATGCATTTTTGAAGATCAACAACGCCTATCACCAGGTTTTCCGCACAATAGGCCGACGCGGAAAAGATCAAGACGCAAAAACACATAATCACAGCTTTTCCAATAAACTTCATATTCACCATCCTCCATAGTTTTTAGATAAATTGGGTAATATTATCACCGATACAGGGCATGTCTCGGCATCCGGCAATTGCAAGAGGCCGATCTCCTGTAATGAGTCAGTCGTATCCCCGTGCAACATCATCGTCCGGCTGCCGTACGCAAAAACTGGCCCCGTAACCGTTAATAAATCAGAATACGGTACCGATACTGAACTCAACGTTACTTGCGGGCTCGCCCTCCTTCCTGTCGAGGTTATAGCCCCATTCCAGCCTAAGGGGGCCCAGCGGAGAATACCATCTTACTCCTACACCGGCACTGTGCCTGATGTCCTGGAAGGTATAATCCTGGTCTGCGGTAAATACATTGCCTGCATCATAAAAGATCAGTCCTATTATCCCCTGGTCCTTTATCAGCGGGAACCTGAACTCCAAATTAAAGACCATCATCTTCTCACCCCCTATCTTGTCACCGGTTGCCGGGTCCTTTGGGGATATACTGCCGAACTCAAATCCTCTGACTGAGTTTATGCCGCCCAGGAAGAATTTCTCATATACGGGAAGGTTCCCTCCGCTCCTTTGCTCTATGTAACCGGCCCTTCCCTGCAACATAAAAACCGTTGAGAGCGGCAGAGGGAAATACCATGCCGATCTTCCGGTATATTTATTAAAATAGTTTGTACCTCCAAGGAATCCGCCTGCGTATTCAAACGACAGGCTGTTTATTGAACCCTTGGTCGTATTCCATGGCCTGTCGGTGGTGTTTCTGGTTATGGTAAAATCCATGGCGCTCGTTACATTATTGCCTTCCATATCCCTTATGACCAACGAGGCCGAGGGATCAACGTCGGTAATATCCGCGTCCTCAAAAGAATACTTTATCCAACCCCTCGTATAGCTATCAATCATTGCAAGCGGAAACCCTATCCCCACATCAGCGCCGTAGCTGTCCTTGGTGTATTCGTCCCATTCGTACTTCCATTTATATGCTCGCACGTCGCCGGCGATCGGTTTGTCAAAGAGCCACGGTTCGGTAAACTTCACGTCGAGCTGATTGGTCTTACCGCCGAATTTTACAGAGGCCGACAGCCGCTGACCATTCCCAAAGAGATTGTCCTGCTCCACCTTTACCATGCCGACCAACTGGTCCTCGGAACTGTAACCGGCTCCGAAGCTGAAGGCCCCGGTCGGTTTTTCCTTAACGCCCACATCCAGTATCATCAGATCATCTGCAGAGCCTTTTTTCGTCTGGATCTCCACAGTTTCAAAGTATCCGACCCTGTTAAGGTTTTCAGTGCTGCGTTTGAGATCCTTGCCGCTGAAAAACTCTCCTTCTACGACCTTGAGTTCACGCCTTATTACCTTGTCTCTTGTCTTTCTGTTCCCGGTTATAATTATCCTTTCAAATCTGACCTTCTGACCCTTTGAAATGCTGTATTTGATGTCAACAGAGTGCATTTCATCATCCTCGGAAGTCCCCGGAACAACCTCGGCATAGGCGTAACCCTCGTCCGCGCAGATATCCCGCAAAAGCAGCATGTCCTTTCTGACCGCCTCCCGATTAAACGTTTTCTCCTTGTTGATGCTGATTTTCTTGAGAAGATCGTCCAAGGGAAGTATCATATCACCCTCTATGGTTACGTTTCTTACGCTGTACTGGTTACCCTCCTGAATGGGTATCTTGATGGCAATACCCTTCTCCTTTTCGTAGGTAATAGCCGGCTCACCCACCACCGCCTTTATGAAGCCTTTGTTATTGTAATAGGCGGCGATATTATTGACGTCAAATTCCAGTTTCTTCTTATCCAGAAGACCCGAATCGGTAAGCCAGGAGAAAAAACCCTTCTCACTGGTTTTCATAAGTTTCTTAAGTTCTTTCGTGGAGACGGCAACATTACCTTCAAATGAGATATCTCTTATATAGACCTTCTCGTTTTCAGTAATCTGATAAGTCAGTTTCACCTCATTATTCGGAATAGTCTCAAGAGAATAAACTATCTCAGCATTATAATATGCCTTTTGCCTGTAGAGATCCTTTATTCTTTCAACACTTCTCTTTATTTCATTTTCATCAAGAATTGAATATGGCTTTATTCCTGTTTCCTTTTGGATGTCTTCTTTGTCTATCTTCTTGTTACCCTTGAACTCAATCTTTGCAACCGATGGCTTCTCCTCCACTACTACGGTGACAATCTTACCTCTCGGTCCGTCTTCCGTCTCCAGCCTGACATCCGTGAAATAACCCATCTTATAGACGTCTTTGAGGTCCCTATCCAGCCTTGCATAATCGAGCCTCTCTCCGGGCTTGACACTCACAACAGCCAGGATGCCCTCCTTTTCCACCCTCCTGTTGCCTCTTACCATTACAGAGTCAACCTGAAGCTTCTCCGCCATCTGAATATCCGCAGCGGCCGAAAGTTTTTCCAGCGCAGAGGTAATATCTTCAAGGTTCCCGGCCATGGAGTAAAGAAAATATGACTTCCTTTCTCCACTAACCTCGCATATCTTGACATCCAGACTCAGCGACTCTCCTATCAGGGTGGCGCTTCCCGCAATGATCCATCGCACATCCATCTGCTTGCCCAATGCAGTAAGGGCATCGGTACCGAAGCCGGTCGTAAGAGAAAGAGGATTGTCATTTACGGTACCGGCAGGCAGAACCCTGTAGCCTTTTCTCCCCATATTTTCGATCATGATATCTTGAAGCTGGTAGCTAAGATATCCGAATGATTCGGGGGCGTTTATCCTGAAGGGAACCACTGCCATTGAACCCATATCCTGCGCATAACCGTCGGCAGGATAAAATATGCCCAATAGGTTAACATAACACAGAACTGCTGTCAGCAGCCTGATAAGATTTGGCTTATGAGCATGTATTTCTGTCTGGATGACCCTAGTTTGTACTGATGATCTTTCCACCAACAATCTCCGTTTGCCTTGCCATCATGGCGGCCAGTTGCCTGTTATGGGTAGCAATTACCATCGCCACCCCCGATTCCATGCTGCATCTGACGAGAAGTTCCGCCACATCCCTGCCTGTTGTCCAATCAAGACTTCCTGTCGGTTCATCCGCGAGAACGAGCCCTGGTTTCATCACGAGAGCCCTCGCTATGGCAACCCGTTGCTGCTCACCGCCTGAGAGTTCTCCGGTCCGGTGCCTCAGCCTGTTAGTAAGTCCAACCTGCTCCAGTACTTCCTTTGCCCTGAACTCCGTCTCGCCTCTTGACCGCCCGGCGATCATAGCCGGCATCATCACGTTTTCCAGCGCATTCATCTCAGGCAGAAGATGATGAAACTGAAAAACAAATCCTATGTCCCTGTTCCTCAATGCACAGAGAGCATCTTCACTCATCTCATACATCTTTCTGCCTCTGAATCTGACCATACCTTCGCTTGGCGGATCGAGGCTGCCCATGATATTGAGCAGGGTTGATTTGCCTACCCCCGAGGCCCCCATCACCGCCACTGTCTCTCCCTCAGCCAAATCCATGTCAATGCCGCAGAGAACTTCTATGGTCGTGCCCTGATGGATGAAGGTCTTGGTAACCCCTCTGAGGCTCAGTACCGGCTCTTCGGCCCGGGATTTCTGCCGTTCCTCCAGGCTATTCATACCTGAGTGCCTCGACGGGGTTGAGTCCGGCAGCGTACCTGGCAGGATAGACGGTCGCAAGAAACGAGATCAGAACCGCCGCAGAAGCCACATAGAATAAGTCCATCCATTCGACCCTGACAGGAAGGGTGGATATGTAGTAAACGTCGGCCGGCAGTGATATGAATTTATAGGTGGCCAGGAGCTGGCAGATGCCCAGGCCCAGGCTCAGGCCTATGGCAGTTCCCACAATCCCAACAAGGAGCCCCTGCAGCATGAATATCCTCATTACGCTGCGGGACGAAGCGCCCATGGCCCTTAGTATCGCTATATCACGAGTCTTCTCCATGACGACCATTACAAGCGTGCTCACGATATTAAGGGCCCCAACCAGGACAATCATGGTAAGGATCACAAACATGGTGATCTTCTCAAGCTTGAGGGCCGAAAAGAGGCTTCTGTTCATCACCTTCCAGTCCTTTGTCCAGAATGGGTACCCGAGCGCCTCCTCGACTGTCTTTGCCACCTTGTCTGATAGATCAATGTCCTTGACCCTGGCCTCTATCCCTGTAACCCTGTCCCCCATTCCAAGGAGATCCTGTGCCTCCTTAAGGCTAAGATAGATCATTGAGGCATCGTATTCATACATCCCTGAGTCAAAGACGGCGCCTATGATAAATTTCTTGGTATTGGGAGATCTGCCCATTGGTGTGAGCTTGCCTTCCGGTGCCATGATGGAGATCTCGTCACCGGAGACGGCGCCTATCTGCCTGCAGAGTTCCCTCCCGACTATCACCCGGGGAAGGCCATCATCGGTTCGGGCGTCAATGGAATCAATGGTCCCGTATTTTATCATGGATTCTATGGAAAGAACACCCCCCACCGTCCTTGAGTCTATCCCGCGCAGGACTGCACCCGATGCGTTTCCCCCTTTTCCAACCATGACCTGACTGTAGATAAATGGGCTTACCGCCCTTACGCCTGTAACTGCCTTAATCTTTTCCCCGGTCGTATCATAGTCCTCGAAGGGACCGGAAAAGTTGAGAACCAGCACATGGGAATTGACTCCGAGTATCTTGCTCATGAGGTCTGCCCTGAAGCCGTTCATGACGGAGAGCACTACCACCAGGGCCATGACCCCCATGGTTACTCCCAGAATGGAAATTATCGTTATTACCGAGATGAAGGCCTGCTTGCGTTTGGCCTTCAAATACCTGAGGCTCAGGAAAAATTCGAAGATCATTTCGTGACTTATTCCTGTCTGGTTCTCATCTGGGGAAAAAGTATAACGTCTCTGATGGAAGGAGAATCCGTCAGCAGCATGACAACCCTGTCTATGCCTATCCCTTCCCCCGCTGTGGGGGGCATCCCGTACTCAAGGGCCGTAACGAAGTCCTCATCCATAAATTGGGCCTCATCGTCCCCCGCATCCCGCTGGGCCACCTGATCCATGAACCTGCCCCTCTGATCCACCGGATCATTGAGTTCCGTAAATGCGTTGGCTATCTCTCTTCCAGCCATGAAGAGCTCAAAGCGGTCAGTGAGAGCCGGGTCCCTATCATTGCGCCTGGACAAGGGAGATACATCCGTGGGATAGCCTATAACGAAGGTAGGGTTTATGAGTTTGGGTTCGACCAGGTGATCAAAGAGTTTGGTCAGTATCTTTCCGTGGCTCTCATTATCGGCAACCGGTACCTGTCTTGAACGAGCGAATGCCGCGCTTGAATCTCGTCCGGCAAATACTTCTTCAGGTACACCCCCCAGCTCACGCAAGGATTGATAAAGGGGGAGCCTCGGCCACGGAGGAGTAAAATCAATTTCCAACCCCTGGTATGCAATCCTTTCAGTTCCTTTTATTTCTCTTACCATTTCACTAAAGAGCGTCTCGGTGAGCCCCATCAAATCCTCGTAAGTGGCGTAGGCCATATAAAATTCAAGCATCGTAAACTCCGGGTTGTGTCTGACCGATATCCCCTCGTTTCTAAAGTTCCTGTTAAGCTCAAAGACCCTCTCTATGCCTCCGACCACAAGCCTCTTCAGATAAAGTTCGGGAGCGACCCTGAGATAAAGGTTTATGCCGAGGGCGTTGTGGTAGGTCTTAAAAGGCCTTGCCGTCGCCCCCCCGGGAATGGGCTGCATCATGGGAGTTTCAACCTCCAGAAAATCCCTCTTGTAAAAGAACTCTCTGATCATTCTGACTATGCGGCTTCTGACAACAAAGACATCCTTGACCGTCTCGTTTACGACAAGATCCAGATAGCGTTGCCTGTACCTGGTCTCAACATCGCTCAGACCGTGCCACTTTTCAGGAAGAGGCCTGATTGCCTTACTTAATACCTTGAGATCGTTCACCAGGATAGTCAGCTCCCCGGTGCGGGTTCTGAAGGGTCTTCCTCTTATCCCGATGAAATCCCCCACGTCCAAAAGCCCGAAGACATCCATGCATTCGGCCGGAACCATATCCTTCTTGACATATATCTGGATCCTGCCGGATCTGTCTCTTATGTGTGCAAAGGCCGCCTTTCCGAAGCTCCTGAGTGTTACCAGACGCCCCGCAATAGAAAGAGGGCCTTCAGCGGACAGGCCTTCGTCATCTTTCCCTGAAAACTTCTCCAGGGCTTCTGCTATCGTAAGGTCATATTTAAACCCCGCAGGATAGGGATTCATACCCATTGACCTGAGTTTTTCAGCTTTGTTCAGCCTCTCTTCAACCAACTGACTGGGTTTTTCCATAAAAACGCTCCAAACGATTCGAATCCTTTAACAGCGCTTTCAGAAATCCGCTGTTCACAGCCTGGGGAAAAATGCCCGGATGCAAGGCCTGCTAAATCCCTGGGTGAGTACATATAAGCACACCGCAGAGATGAGGGATAAGCGAAACACGGCAGATGGGTATTTTTCAACAGTCTGTTAAGGTAAATTGTAATTTATATTGCAAAGATGCCTTGCAGTCAAGGCAAAAGCATTTTCGGTTCAATTTTCAACCTATGGCAGGTGCACCTTGGAATGACGGCTCAAATTTCGGTATTCGCCGGTATGAAATGCGGCGTTTTCATGCTTCGTTGTGCCCCAACAGGGCATGACCGTTAGAAAAGGGGTAAGCAGTTTCCTTTTGAAAACCCGGTAAAATGGTGCTAGAAAGATTTCATCAGGTCTAGTTAAGAGACAGGAGCATTCCGCTGTCTCTTGACATCGTGTTGAAACATCCGGTAGCTGCATCTGATGGTAAAGCCAGGATGCGGGGCCGGTGATTAAGAGGTCCACCTTCTGTCAAGCAACGAAGAATGATGTTTCGAAAGAACCTAAGCAAAGGGAGGTCAGGAAGAGATGGGACAATTGCTGTGGAAACCCTCGCTCCAAAGGGTCAAAGGATCAAACATGTACCGTTTTATGGAATACGTAAGCAACAGATACAGCAAGGAACTGGTTGACTACGATTCCCTTTACCGCTGGTCAGTAGAGAATATCCCCGATTTCTGGGCCGCGATGTGGGACTTTGCCAAGGTGGTTGCCTCCAGGGGATACGACCAGGTCGTTGACGATTTGACAAAGTTCCCGGGCGCTACCTGGTTCTCCGGAGCAAAACTCAATTTCGCCGAAAATCTTTTAAGATACAGAGACGACAGGATAGCGATCATAGCTCGAAACGAGACCTCCTCTGTGAGGAAGATCACCTATTCCGACCTTTATAAAAAGGTAGCGACCCTGGCTAAGGCGCTATCCACCTCTGGTGTGCGATCAGGAGACAGGGTTGTCGGATTCATGCCCAACATCCCTGAGACGGTCTTCGCCATGCTTGCTGCAACAAGTCTTGGAGCCACATGGTCTTCCTGCTCCCCGGATTTCGGCATCAAGGGGGTTTTGGATCGTTTTGGCCAGATCAGGCCTAAGATCCTTTTCACGGCAGACGGATATCTTTTTAAGGGTAGCCGATTCGATTGTCTTGGAAGGATAGCAGAAATACTTAAGGATCTGCCTTCGATAGAAAAGGTGGTAGTGGTCCCATATACCGAAGAAAACTCCCCCATCCAGCACGTGCCTAAGGTTGTGAGACTCTCTGATTTTATTTCTGGATGCGCCTCCGAAGAGATGTCGTTTGCCCAGCTCCCTGCCGGGCACCCCCTTTACATAATGTTTACATCAGGCACCACGGGCCTTCCAAAGTGCATGGTCCAAGGCGCGGCGGGGATTCTGGTCAATCAGATGAAGGAACTCATGCTTCACACTGACCTCACAAGAGACGACACCATCTTCTATTTCACCACCTGCGGCTGGATGATGTGGAACTGGCTGGTCTGTTCTCTCTCCGTCGGGTCAACTGTGGTTCTCTTTGACGGCAACCCCTTCCATCCGGCGCCGGAGGCGTTATGGAATATGGCGGAGCAGGAAGGGATAACCGTATTCGGTATAAGCGCAGGATATATCGCGGCGCTCCAAAATGCCGGTGCCAGGCCGGGAAAAACATGTAATCTAGATAAGATGAAAACTATCCTTTCGACGGGCTCTCCCCTATCCGTCGAGGGATTTGAGTATATCTACAAGGAGGTCAAGGAAGACGTTCAGCTCGCAAGCATATCGGGTGGCTCTGATATTAACGGATGCTTCGCAGGAGGCAACCCCTTCTCCCCTGTTTATGCCGGTGAACTCCAGGGCAGGTGCCTTGCAATGAAGGTGGAGGCCTTTGACGAAAAGGGCGCATCCGTCCTGGGCAGACAAGGTGAACTTGTCTGCACCGCCGCAGCCCCTTGCATGCCCATCTACTTCTGGGACGACGCTAAGGGTGAGAAGTATCATTCCGCCTATTTCGATGTCTATCCTAATGTGTGGAGGCATGGGGATTTTATCGAGATAAACGACCACGGAGGAGTGGTGATCTACGGGAGAAGCGACGCTACCCTTAATCCCGGCGGAGTAAGGATCGGAACCGCCGAGATATACCGTCAGGTAGAGGGAATGGATGAGATTGAAGACAGCCTTGTCGTAGGGCAGGAATGGAAGGGCGATGTGAGGGTGATCCTCTTTGTGAAGCCCGCGCCGGGCCACAGCCTGACGGAAGAATTGAAAAACAAGATTAAGGCCATGCTCAGGAAAAACGCCTCGCCACGGCATGTGCCGGCAAAGATAATAGCAGTTCCTGACATCCCCTACACCCTCAACATGAAAAAGGTTGAGCTTGCGGTAAAAAAGGTCATTCAGGGCCAGCCAGTGCTGAATCGTGACGCGCTTAGGAATCCTGAGGTACTTGATTTCTATGCCGATTTGGAAGAACTCAAGCACTAGAAATGAGCATAGGCAAGAAAAAAAACTTCTTTCTTTTCCCTAACGTAACAGTCAGCGAGGCTCAGGCAAGGGGACTCATGAAACTCGAAGGCAGCATATTTCTGTGTTTGCCCTGGTTTTTTGAGCCCCCTGCTTTCCTTGAAGGGATGCCCATCAAGATATTAAGGCCCGATTCCGCTTCCATGCCATCAGAGGAATTCCCCAAGGTTCTTGAGCGCTACCTGAGATGGATGGAAGAAAATGAGGGAGTTGAGTACGCCTCCTTTATGACCCCCCGATACCACCCGGAGGAAGACTTCTCCCTTGAAGACCTAAAGGCGATGATAAGGCATGGAGGCGCAGGCAGGCTTCCGAAAGAATCCGACAGATCATTTTACCGGCACCTAATACTGCATCTCTACGGACGCTCCGAGGCAGTGACGCAAGAGGCGGGAAGACTTCTTGCACAGATTGATAAAATGCCCTCTCCTGTAGCGGTTCTTCTCGAGAAGCCGGCCGAGGCGGCTTCTGCTTTCACGGGGCATGACTCGCCGGTTTCTGATGCCTACCCGGTCGGTACCAGGGCATTGGAGATACTTGAGAGCTGGATCGCCCTTTTCTCGGAGTTTATCGAACCAGGCACAGACCTTGTGGCGCTGGATGAATGGGTGGCCGAAGCACTCCTGTCCCTATGCGGATGCGACCCGGAGACGGAGACATCTTCTGACGGAAGTCTTTCATACCTCCACTTCCCTGAAAAGCAGCCCGGCCCATATACCGCAAAAGGCCGTTTAGCGGACTGGATTTCAGGAAAACACCTAGCGCTTTTTTACAACAGGAACTCTCCCCATGAGTAAGAGCCGCATTCTTTTTTCGATCCGGTTTCTGACATGCTGAGACTCAATGACCTTATCCTTCTGCTTGTGCTCTTTTCATCCATGGCGCTGGGTATTGTATTCCCGCAATATACAGGAATCTTTCGACCATATCCCCTTTATCTGATGATGTTTCTAATGTTCTTGAGCTTTATCCCCATAAGACCCGGGGATATCTTTTCAACCCTTCGTGATTCTCCGGGAAAGATCGCGATACTGGCCGCGCTGAAGCTCCTGATACTTCCCGCCTGCATATACGCCCTCTTCAGGCTCATATATCCCGAATATGCCGCAGGTGCCCTTCTGCTGTCAGGGGTATCAACCGGCGTAGTAGCGCCTTTCATATCCACGCTTGTGGGAGGAAACGGGGCGCTTGTCCTTCTCCTGGTGGTAATATCATCGCTCCTTGTGCCATTGACGTTACCTGCCGTCGTCAAGGTGCTCCTCTTTCAAGACATAAGTCTTCCCCTTGGAGCGATGGTTCGTAATCTCGCCATAGTGATCTTCATTCCCATCCTTTGCGTGGAAATTTTTAAGAGGCTCTCCCCGCGGCTCCTGCAACTTATTGAAACGAAAAAATATCCTCTGTCTCTTGTCTGTTTTGCCTCGATAAACATGGGGATATTTTCCGGATATTCACAATTTTTCAGACAAAGGCCCCAGACCATCCTGGAGGCGACTTTTGTTGCAGTGGTCCTGGCATTTCTTCTAGGGGGGGCTGGCATCCTTGTCATGAGGGGAAGACCGGCCGCGGATCAGATAGCATCGGCAATAAGTATGGCCAACGTGAACAACGTGCTCATTATAGTATTTGCTTCGGGGTTTTTCGGTCCCCTCGAACCTACACTTGCGGCCATGTATATGATTCCTTTCTTCGGAGTTATCCTGCCCATGAGGCTCTATATAAGGGCTAAGACCGCCTCGGTCGGCTGATTTTTTTCTGGGGAGGGAAATTTTTTCAGACCTCTTTTGCCGCAGGCCGCAGGTACCCCATCATGGATGATAAAGCGGTTTTGCCTCATCAATAAGCATTATTGGAATACCCTCTCTTATCTCATAGACCAAACTGCATTTGTGGCATATAAGCCCATCTTTTTTTTCGTTTAGAACAATATCCCCTTTACATTTGGGGCAGGCCAATATGTCAATAAGTTCCTTTTTTATAGGCATTATAGACCTCCGTTTATCTAACTGCATTAATGTATAGCCAATAAATCATCGCCCGCCTTGAACTCAACGAAACTATCTCATTTCCGGATGGACACTGGGTAACTGCTCAGTTACTCAGGTTCGCGGTTAGCTTGCTTTCGTTATTCATAATTGTATGAGTTCAAAAATTCGGGGTAGGTGCGGCTTCAGCCGCACGGGAACCGTTCTCCCTGCGCCTGAAGGCACACCTACAGAAGCTGATTTCTGGTCTGCAAGCCCGGCCTTAGCAAAGCCATCCCCCCCAATTATTGAGCTGATACGTAAAACCGTACACTTTCTAGGTCGATTCACGTGCTAGTTGCCAAGCCTCAATATCTTCAAACCGTTCAATCTTCATCGCTCTCTAACCTTGAGCCGCAAACCCCTGAACTTTGATCCCGAGTAGTTACTATTTTCCTATAATCAACCATCATTTTCCTTATGATACACGGATGGCTTTCGATCAAGGATTGCCCCTACCGCCGCAATGACATCATCCGTCCTTATTTCTCTCATGCAGGTCATGTGATAGCAGCGCTTCCTAAAGCAGGGGCTGCACGTCACCCCTGCCGTCACTACTGTATGGCAATCTCCGTATGGCCCTGTGCGTTGCGGAGCCGTAGGGCCGAAAAGCGCCACAACAGGGCAGCCCATCGCGGCTGCGATGTGCATTGGGCCGGTATCCGTTGTCACCATGGCTGAACATCTGGACAGAAAGAATGCCAATTCCTTCAGTCCAGTTTCTCCTGCGAAAATGACAGACGGCATCTTCATCATTGCCGCTATTTCCTCTATTACAGGCAAATCGCTTGAGCTACCCGTAAAAACGACATCACAGCAAAAATCCTTCCTAAGCCTGTCTGCGACCTTTGAAAAACCCTCGACACTCCACAATTTGGTCGGCCATTTTGCTATCGGGTTAATGGCGACAACGGGCTTGTCCCCAAGGCCGTTTTTCTCCATCAGCACGACAACCCTTTCCTTCGCCCCTGAGTTTACCGGTATCTTTCCCTCCCATCTGAGCGCATCAAGCCCAAGAAAACCTGCCACTTTAAGATATCTGTCAACCGCATGCTCATCAGGGCTCACCTTCACCGAAGGCTCGGAGTAAAAAAGCCAGGATATCTCCCTTGCGTCCGAAAGACCCAGTTTTCTCTTGCCCCTGGCCAGGGCGGTTATAAGACCGCTTTTAAAGAGTCCCTGGATATCAAGGACAAGATCATAGCGCACATTCCTGAGTTCCTTCAGAAAACCCCTTACCTCACCAGCTACAGACCCGATCGAATCTTGAAATATCTTCCTCTGCCATGACTTCCTTTTTGAAATCAAGACCCTGTCAAGGAGCGGATGATCCGTTATCAGGGCACTGGCATCTTCTTCAACCACCCAGTCAATCCTCGCATTCGGCCAGTTGCCCTTGATGACCTCAAGAAGAGGAAGTGTATGGACAACATCACCTATGGCGCTGAGTTTAACGATAAGAATTCTCAAGACTCGCTCCATTTACGCGGTGAACGTATCAATGTTGCCTTCCCGAGATGATCCAATCCACGGCGGCCCTGAGGTCTTTTGCCGTCACTGCCGGTCTGTAAGGGCTTTTAGGAAGAATGTAGTCCATCTCTCCTCGGCCGTACCCCGTCTCAACCATTATGCCGGGCATCCCGCAGGCATGGGCGAAGTGCATATCCAGGCATCTGTCGCCTATGACAAAAGAACCCTCAAGTTCTATTGGAAAATCCTCCATCGCCATCCTGAAAAGCCCAGTGCCCGGCTTTCTGCAGTCACACTTCACTCTGTACTCCGGTATGGCAGCATCCGGATGGTGAGGGCAGAAGTAAACCGCATCAAGACGGGCACCTTTCTCCGCCAGCAGTTCCTTCATACGTTCATTAACCTTGTGGAGGAGATCCAGCGGGAAATACCCTCTTGCCACTCCTGATTGATTTGTGACGACAATAGTCAGGAAATTGTTTTCATTAAGTATCTTAATGGCCTCGCAGACCCCGTCAAGCAAAACGAATCTTCCCGGATGATTGATGTAGCCCATCTCCTCGTTTATTGTTCCGTCCCTATCGAGAAATATCGCAGATCTTCTGATATCATTCATTTTAATTTACTTCCTCCTGACTCCCTGCCGGTCTTGAGAAGCCTTTCCATCTCATTCCAGACCATCTCGGGGCTCACGGATCTCATGCATATATGATCCGTGGGGCACTCAGCCTTCATGCACGGCGCGCAATAAACATCCGCGCGCACGATGGATGTTAAAGCCCCTACCGGTCCGGTGGCAACCGGGTCGGTGGGGCCGAACACCGCCACAGTAGGTATTGCCATAGCAGCGGCCACGTGCATAAGCCCGCTGTCATTGGTCACAAACACCGTGCAGCAGGATATCAACGCAATGGCATCATTTAAGGTGGTTTCTCCGCATAGGTTGTAAGCCCTTGCTCCTATGCCCTTTTTAACGGTTTCACCGATACTTTTTTCACCTTCGCTTCCGAATATCAGGACCTTCGCTCCCCATCGGGCAGCCGCCCTTTCACCTACAGAAGCAAACGCCTCAGGCGACCATCTCTTCGCTCCTCCGAAAACCGCCCCGGGACCTAACCCCACTATAGTTTCACCTTTTCTGACTCCAAGGTCTGAAAGGATTTTTCTTGCTCCGTCCGGCTCTAGAGAGGGGGGATTGATCCGAGGTTCTCTATAGGATGCCTCCAGGCCAAGGGCATCAAGGATTCCCAGATAGTAGCGGATTTGGTGGGCCTTAGCCTGGTTCTCCACCGGCCTCAAACTCCTTGTCAGGAGTAGACCTCTTGCGTCCCTGCCATAGCCCACCCTTTGCGGGATTCCAGCGCACCATGTTATGAACGCAGCCTCAAAGGCATTTTGAAAGAGTATGGCAAGGTCAAAATGCCTTTTACGAAGTCTTCCTGCAATCGAAAAGATTCCCTTGAAGTAGGCACATCCGCCCTTGGCTTTCGGGTAATCCATCACATCGTCAACAGCAGGGCAACATTCCATTAGCGGAGCAACCCAGGGCCTTGCAAGGGCCGTTATGGATCTTCCCGGAAAATTCGACCTCACCGACTCGATGGCAGGAAGGCACATGACCGCATCCCCTACCCAGTTTGGCACCCTCAACAATATTTTCTCGCATTCAAATATGCTTTTCACTCTTTTTCTAACCCCAATGCCCGGACGGGGCACAACGAAAGATGAAAATCACCCCCACCCCTCCCCCGGATCTCTCTCAATCGCCCTTCTTCTCTGCAATGAGCCTTTTAATCAGACTGAAGAAGGCCTCTTCATCTCCAAGTATCTTAAACTGTATGGATACATAGCACACTTTCTCAAGACCCCCTGCAAGATTTGCGATCCTTACCCAGTCCTTCTCGGTTGTGACAAGAAGCGCACCCGACCTTGACCTTGCAATATCCGATATCCTCGCAATATCAGCCGGGCCGTAATTATGGTGATCTCCGAATGCCAGGAAATCAACTACATCGGCCCCCAGAGACTTCAGGGTTTTCAGGAACGCCCCCGGCCTTCCGATTCCTGCAAAACCCATTACCCTTTTACCCGAAAGGAAATCAATCGGCCGATCTTCCCCGCTCTTGGGGAACACCACCTTTTCAGGGAGATGGGTCGCTCTGAATACCGAAAGGCCAGGGAAATCAAACTTGATCAAAGGCATGGGATCAGGGCTGGAATCGTTCTCAGACCTTGTCAGAATCAGTGCATCCGCCCTCCTGAGTTGAGCGATGGGTTCCCGTAGAGGCCCAAGAGGCAGTAGCCAGCCGTTTCCATAGGGCATCGCGGCATCAAGCAGGACAAGATCCGCCTGTCTATCAAGTCGAACATGTTGAAATCCATCATCAAGGATAAATAGGTCTGCTTTCCAGCGGGCTATGGCGGCCATAGCGGCAAGGTAGCGTTGCTTCGAAACCAGGACCGGCACTCCCGGAAGCCTCCTCGCGAGCAAAAAGGCTTCATCTCCGGCCTCCTCCGCACACGATAGAATATTTTTGGTATCAGAGACCAGGAGCAGATTTTCTTTCCTCTTTCCTCCGTATCCCCTTGAAAGAACGGCAACACTGAATCCATTATCTGCGGCCCACCTGGCAAGCATTATAACTGCAGGGGTCTTGCCGGTGCCTCCCGTAGTAATATTTCCGACGCTTATGACTGCTCCCGGCACCTTTCTCCGTTTCAAGATACCTTTCTCGTACAAGAAAATCCTTGCAAGCACTGCCTTTCCGTATAAAAAGGAGGCAAAGGAAAAGGGAGCCAGAAAAGGGCTGATCGGTTTATTATGAAGAAGCGAAAACCATCCGGACCACATCTAGCTAATCCTTGAAGAGGTGGAATCCTCAGTTCTCAGTTCTTCCCTGTGAGACAGAGACTCCAATATCATGGCGCTGACCCTCGATAGCGCCCCGCTGTTAGCCGCTACAAAACCTTCAGCCCTTCGACCTGCTTCAAGGCAGCGACCCGGATCCATCAGGAGAGCCTTCATCGCCACATAGAGACCTTCTCCGTCATTTACTCTTGCACCTCCTCCCGCGGAAATAAGCATATCGGCCATCTCAACGAAATTATACGTGTGAGGGCCGAAAAAAACCGCGCTGCCGTGTGCCGCCGGCTCAAGGAGATTATGACCGCCGAAGGGAACCAGGCTACCGCCCACGAAACTGACCGCCGCAAGGCCGTAAATCCTTTCAAGCTCCCCTATGGTATTGAGTATTACAAGGTCTCCTGTCTTGTCATCGCGGGGCAGTTCAGATCTTAAGACCGCTTTCAAACCCTTCTTCCTGGCCGTGTCGTGCGCCCTGGCGCAATCATCCATCCGCCTGGGGGCCAGAATGAGCTTGAGATCAGGCAATATCTTTCGGAGACGAAGAAACACTTCCAGAATTATCTCTTCCTCACCCCTGTGGGTGCTGCCTGCCACCCATACGCGGTCATCCGGGGTATAGCCCATGAGATTAAGCCACGTTGATCTTTCCTCACGGCCTAGCCTCTTCCACCTTCTATCGAATTTGATGTTTCCTGAAACTGCCACCGGGCAACCAACCTTCACATTCATAAGCCTTCGCCCGTCAATCTGAGACTGCATCATGCAAAGGGAAAAGTTCGCAAATATCCTCCTCACAATAAAAGCAAATCTCTTATAATTACGGTATGTTGAAGGAGATATCCTGCCGTTTACCAGCAGGCAGGGTATATTCCTTCTGTTGAGCATCCGGAGAAGTGCCGGCCAGACATCCGTTTCGACAAGCAGGAATATTGAGGGTTTCAACCTCGATATAAGCCTCTCCCAATTCCACCAAAGATCAAGCGGCATGTAAAAAAGGCGGTCAACTCTGTCAGCGAGTCTCTCCCCGGCAACCTTCATACCTGCTTCGGTGGATACGGAAAGAAGAATAGGCCTTGACGGAGCGAGACATCTAAGTTTCTCGATCAAAGGAGCGGCGGAAATCACTTCGCCCACGGAAAGGGCATGCAGCCAGATTGATCCGACCCTGTCAATGGGCACCGGAAGTCTAATCCCAAGTCTCTCAGCCTTGCGTCCCCTCAGACCTGTCATGCTCAACGCTATGATTACGGGAATAACCGTGCTCCATATAAGGTTATAAAGCAACACCGTTGTATCTCTTCAAACCTGCCGGCAGCTCCACTACGAATCGCGTTCCTTTCGGGAAGTTATCCTCGACTCCTATGGTGCCGTTGTGTTCGTTTATGATGGCCTTTACAATAGCAAGACCCAGACCTGTCCCGTGTCTCTTTGTCGAAAAATAGGGTTCGAATATCCGAAGCTTGTGGCCTGGAGCTATACCTCTTCCCGTATCCGCCACGGTCAGGATGACCATCTCTCGGAATTCATCATATTCAAGCCTTACCTCTATGCTGCCTCCCCCCTCAACCGCCTCTATGGCATTATCGAGGAGATTGATGACAGCCCTTTTTATCTGTGATCTGTCGAAATTGAACACAGGAATGACCTTTGCCCCATCAAAACTAAAGACTATGTTTTTATGCGCCTCCTTGTACAGGCTGAGGGACTCCTCGATGATAAGGCGTATGTCACCCGGGGCCGGATTGGATGACGGCATTCTAGCAAAGTTTGAGAATTCATCCACAAGTCGCTTCAGTTCGTCCACCTGCTTGATGATCATATCCGTACAATCCCTGAAAACCTTTTCGTCTTCTCCCTGAAGCCTTGCGCCGTATCTCTTTCTGAGCCTCTGGGCCGAAAGCTGAATGGGGGTAAGAGGATTCTTCACTTCGTGCGCAATACGCCTTGCGACCTCTCTCCAGGCAGCCATTCGCTCTGCCTGCTCTATATCCGTCAAATCCTCAAAGACTGCCACCATTCCTATGTATCCACCCTTTTCATCACGGAGCACATTGAGAGATACCAGAAGGCTGAGGGTCCTGTCGCTAAAGGATAACTGCACCTGCCTCTTCAGATATCCTTTCTTGAAAAGGCCTGGATCGGAAAGGAAGTCCTGTACCGCCATCCCATAGTCCCGGGTCAATATCTCTCTGAAGTTCTTTCCTACTATGTCCCCGGCATTAATATCCAGCATCCTCTCCGCAGACTTGTTTATCGTCAAGACGGTGCCCTCGGCGTCGGAGGAGACCACCCCCGCCGCCACATTGGCAAGAACTACCTCCATATAGAGCCTTCTCTGTTCAAGCTCCATGTTACTGCTAAGAAGTTCTCTGTTTATTTCTGCCAGCCTGCTGTTACTCGTCTTGAGGTCACGGGTCATCCGGTTGAATGAGTCAACCAGCACTCCGATCTCGTCCTTTGCGCTCAGGTCAATGGTGAAATCATAATCCCCTGACGCCACCCTTCGGGTTCCCTCGGCAAGTTCCTTGATTGGGACCGTAATCTCCTTGGAGAGGTAAAAGCCGAACCAGACCGAAGCGAAGACAATCAGGAGGGTGACGATTGAAAGAGTGATCATCTGACTTATCTTGATCGGCCTTTTGAGTATCTTCAGTTGGCTGTATTCGCGCAGTCCTTCGGCTACTCCCTTAAGTTTGTTGACGAATCGGCCGGGGATGAATTTACCCACCGTCAGACATCCGACTACCGCCTTTGTCTCGGTCCTTGAAAAGACAGGAACCACACCGCTTACAAGATCGCCATGAGCAAACGACTCCACTGAGTTTACATCCACAGCCTTCTCAATCGCGGACTTTATTTTATCGGCCCCGGGTCCGTGCGGCATACTCAAGTCAATACGATGGTCCTGAGAGGAGGCCCTCTTTTCAAGATTCCTGGTCAGGACATCCAGGGTTGAAAGATTATATTCCTTCCTCTTGGATTCGATAAGCCTCTGCAGGTCATCCTGCTTTGCAGCGATCATCAGCCCTTCGTGGGTGATAACACGACTGAGTGAGTTGCCCAGGGCTATGATGTCCTCGGCTATACCCTCATAAAAGTCCTGCCCCAGCTCAAGAGAACTCTTCAAAGAGCGCTCTATCTGAAGGTTGAACCAGTACTCAATTGAGGAAGAGATGAATTGAGCAGATACGAAAAAAAGGATCACGGTAGGAATTATGGAAAGGGTTATAAACGCGATGACGAGCTTCGTCCTTATCTTAGCCCCTATGATCCCCTTCCTGCGCTCGAACAAAAGCTTTACGAGATTCCTCACAGTCAGAAACATCAGCAGCAGCAGGAGAATCACGTTTATATTGATAAGGGCGAAAATAAGCAGGCTGTTTGATACTGGAAGATCAACCCCCAGCTCTGATGACCTCATTCCGAGATATACAAGCGAAGAAATAATCAGGCAGAGAAATACTATAATATATCTTTCTCTTCTGCGCCGCTTCCTGTCCAGTATATCTAAAGTCAAATAATTATTGCCCGCCTTTACTCGACGAAACTATCTCATTTTCGGATGGACACTAGTTAATATCTAAAATCAACGGAATGCCAGTCAGTCTCATAGTCCCATAGAGAAACGAAGAAAAGCACATAGTGCATGTACAATGGAAGGGTTATGCGATCAAGCTCAGCCTTCATTCTTATCTGATATCGCGTGCCTCTTTTCAATCCTTCCAGGGCGATTACCTCCAATCCCACTATCTCCGACATGGCCCTCCCTGCAGACTCGATATCTTCAAATGTCATGGACTTATTCCTGTCCGGAAGGTCAACGACATATACTTTTTTTAGAGTATCATACTGAATATGATGATCAATCCTAACTGAGGCTATCTCCTTATTCCACCACAGATTCCTGACCTCAGACAGTTCGACATAGAAGTGAAAGGTTGTCTTGATGCCACTGCTGATGGCCCTCTTTATGTCCTCTGAGAAGTATTCCTTTACGCTGAAATAGAGTAGAAGATGATCCCTGCTGCTTGTAACAATAATATCTTCTATGGTGGCCTTAGGGCTCTGGGCCGTGCTCAGCCGCGGGCAGGCGGTCACAAATAGGACGGCAATTATGATGGATAAGATCAAGTTAGGAACTGAGTAGATTTTCATTTAGACTCCGGGGGTGAAATGGCCTTCCTCTGGGAGCCATAACAGGATCCTGCGACAGATAGTCGGAAATACTACGCCCCCGAAGGGCGGATTGCAAGTTATTTAAGATAAATCACTTGTGGTCTGATGCGCGCCGGCAAGCTCTCATGGCAGGTATTTGAAGGATGATTGTCAGGCGGAAACCGTCTCGAGTTTTCCAAAGGCCGGGAGATTGAATCGGATGCCCCTTCTTTCCCTTTCTCCGGTCAAGACAACAGGCTTCCAGTGCCCCGTAGATCGGGCGATGGTCTTAACCATCAAATGATTAAGGAAATGACCCGCCTTCTTGACTACAAAGTGCCCGATGACCGGGAATCCCATCACGGAGATATCACCTATAAAATCCAATATCTTATGCCTTACAAATTCGTCTTTATATCTGAGTCCGCCTTCGTTGAGTATCCTGAAGTCGTCTATTACGACGGCATTATCGAGAGATCCGCCTCTGGCTAGACCGTTTTCCTTCAGTACCTTCACCTCCTTTAGGAAACCGAAGGTCCTTGCCTTACTGATCTCCCTCATAAAGTCGCTTCCTGAAAAAACCATCTCATATCGCTGGTTCCTTATAAGGGGATGATCGAAATCAATCATGTAGGTGATTTTGAGTTCTTTCGAGGGATAGACCCTTATGGATCGGTCGCCATCACAAACGGAAAGGGACTTTTTTATAACGGCAAAATGCTTCGGTGCCTCCTGCTCCTTTATCCCCGCACTCTTTATGAGGAATACATAGGGAGCCGCGCTGCCGTCCATTATCGGGACCTCCGGTCCATCTAATTCCACTACGGCATTATCTATACCCAGACCGAAAAAAGAGGCCATCAGGTGTTCTATGGTAGATATCCTGCATCCGTTTACGCCGATAGTAGTGGCAAGATTCGTGTCCAGTATCTTGTCGGCCTCTACCTTGACAGAAGGCCTTCCCTCAATATCCGTCCTCACAAACCTTATTCCTGAATCAGGGGCGGCGGGCCTTATTCTTATGTCTATCTTCTCCCCGCAATGAAGGCCTATACCGCTGCACCCTATGGTTTCCCTCAGTGTCCTTTGTCTGTAATCCAATGCCGCCCCCTTATTGCAGTTTGGTTCTTTGCTTCCTCTGCGGTTTGCAACTTAAGTGCCAACAATCCGCAGTTTTATACTTTACAGACCTGCTTATATTAACTTATTGAAATATCGTCAGATAATATATTATTGCTTTTCAGGCCAAATCATCTTTTATCGAAACGTAGCCGACGATGTGTGGCCCTGGCGCCACACCACGAAGCAGTGTTGCAACACTTCCACGGGGCGTCTGTCGCAAAAGGGCCCGGGATAATCCAGGGGCCTCCTCCTGCCTCCGTTCCGGCTCACGGTTTAAGCTAAGCTGCTGTTGATTAAATAACGACATCACTGTAACATTGTTGAAACAGGAGCCTACGAACTAATGAATATACACAAGCGCGCCCTTACAGCCAAAGCCTTCTGCATCATTTGCATGATCGTTTCTTTCTTCTTATCCTGCGCCAGAATCCTGCACCGGGAGGCCGGCGGCCCCAAGGAATCCATGTACAGAGTGGTCTTCAGCAATCCCTCCTACCAGGATGATATGGACCCATCATCTCTTCTTCTCGCAATAGAAAGAAACGAAAGCTACCTGCGCCGCCTGGACAAAGACTTGATCTTCAGTTATGGCCCTGATTCAGTGACCGCAGAAAGGTTACTGAGCACCATGACTGCGTTCAAAACCCTTCTGAAAAAGGGGCTTACGCCCGAGGAGCTTAGCGGGAAAATAAAGGAGGATTTTGTTATTTACAAGGCCGCGGGAAGGGCCGTAGCCAGATCGGTCCTCTTTACCGGTTATTACGAACCCATTCTGGAAGGAAGCTTTGAGCCGGACAGCGTCTTCAGATATCCCATCTACGGGAAACCAAATGACCTTATCACCATAGACCTGTCCGTCTTCAAAGATAAATTCGCCGGAGAAAAGATAGCTGCAAGGATTGAAGGCGAAAGGGTGGTTCCATACTTCACCAGGGCGCAGATTGACACCGAAGGGCTTCTTTCAGGAAGGGCGAGCCCAATTGCGTGGCTTAATGACCCGGTTGACGTAGCGTTTTTGCAGATTCAGGGGTCTGGCATGATCAGGCTTCGAGACGGAAACACCCTCAAGGTCGGCTATCAGGCTTCAAACGGCAGGCCTTACAGAAGCATAGGAAGATATCTGATCCAGGAGGGTTATCTGACACTCGAAGCAATGTCCATGCAGGCCATCAGGAGGTGTCTAGCTGAGCATCCCGATATAGTTCAGGACACGCTCAACTACAATGAATCCTACGTCTTTTTCAGGGTTATAGATGACGGCCCGCTGGGAAGCCTTGATGTGCCTTTGACTCCGGGCAGATCTATCGCCCTGGATCAAAGTCTTTTTCCCAAAGCAGCCCTCTGCTTTATGAAGGCTAGGAAACCCGCGCCCGGGTCAAAGGAAGATTCGATTGATTGGATCCCTTTTTCACGTTTTGTCTTGAACCAGGACACAGGCGGGGCAATTAAAGGAACTGGAAGAGCCGACCTGTTCTGGGGAAACGGCCCCTATGCCGAGCTGGCCGCGGGTCACATGAGGCAGGATGGAGAGCTTTTTTTCATCCTGCTCAATAAGTGATTTCATCCCGGAAGCTTTGAGAGATCAGCCAGGGACATAAAGAGACTGTCCGCACGACGCAGCAGGGCGACCCTGTTTTTCCTTATCGCGGCATTATCCTTGGTAAGGACCTCCACCTCCCCGAAAAATCCGTCAACAGGCTCTCTGAGTTCCGACATCGCATAGAACGCCTTCTCGTATGCCCCTGAATCCAAGCTGTCGGCGACCTTCTTTTCAACCGATCTCAGGGCATCCCATAGCCGGGCCTCGCTTGGAGCTGTAAAGAGCGCTTCCGCTATCTCTCCCTCCATGGGCTCTTTCCTTATTATGTTACTCACACGTTTTGAACTCCTGACCAGGGACGAGACCTCAGAGCCCTCTTCCATAAACTTCCTCAGCCCCTCCATCCTTCTAAGCAAATCCGGTATCCGGTCAAAGCCTGCGCCTGTAACAGCCTCAATGATATCAGTGCCATTACCCCTTCGCTGCATGAGATATTTGAACCTATCCTTGAGGAAGGCCCCTATGCCCTTGAAGACCTTCTCGGTTTCGAAGGAGACCTGTCCGCCCAAAATCTCCAGGGCCTTATTTATGATTTCAGCAAGGGATATCTCCCAGCCCATCCCCTCAAGTATCCTCAAAACGGCTATCGCGTGACGCCTCAAAGCGAAAGGATCCGCACTCCCGGTAGGCTCAAGGTGCAGGGCGAAGAATCCGGATATCGTGTCAATCCTGTCCGCTATACCCACGACTGCCCCTAAGACGGATTTCGGAATGTCGTCGCCTGCCCTCAAGGGAAGATAATGCTCCATGATGGCGTCGGATATATCGGTGGAATAGCCTTCCCTTATCGCATATTCACGTCCCATAACTCCTTGTAATTCAGGAAATTCACTTACTATCTGAGTGGTCAGGTCGCACTTGCACAAAGAGCAGATCACTCCCACATCTTTCGATCTTTCAGGACATACCTCCTTCGCGATAAAGAGAGCAAGTTCCCTGAAGCGATTTACCTTCTCAAGGCTTGTTCCGAGCCCCGCCTGAAATATCACCCCTTTAAGATCATCCAGCCGATCCATGAGCGGGTGTTTCTGATCCTCCCTCACAAAGAACTGAGCGTCTGAAAGCCTTGCCCTGAGCACCCTCTCATGCCCCTTTATAACAACAGCCCTGTCTTTTACGACGGTATTGTTGACTGCTATAAAGGCAGGCTGAAGACTCCCGTCTCTGCCGTGAACAGCAAAATACTTCTGATGTTTGCGCATGGCGGTTATTAGTACGGGGGCCGGTATGGAGAGAAAGACAGGATCAATACTGCCGCACACTACACTCGGAAATTCAACCAGGTTTGCGACCGTCCCCAGCAAATCGGCATCCTCCAGCACCGCCCCGCACATCCCGGAGGATATCTCTTTAACCTCCTCCTTGACCATCGCCTCTCTTTTTTCATGATCCACAACCACATATCGGCCTTCGAGTTCCCGCGTGTATTGCTCCAATCCGGTTACCTCGAAATCCTGCGGCGCCATGAAGCGATGGCCTCTCGATCTGTTACTACTCTTGATGCCTGCTACCTCGAAAGGCAGTATCTCTCCGTCCAGAACGGCAAGTATCCAGTGGATGGGCCTTACAAAAGAAAAGCCCACCGCACCCCATCGCATCACCTTGGGCCATGGTATCGAGCTGATGAGGACCGGTAGCACCTCGACAAGGACGTCCTTCGTGGGCCTCCCCTTGGTCCTCTTGCTCAGATGGAGATATTCTCCCTTGGGTGTCTTTTTCACCTCTACTTGGGATATATCAATGCCGTGTCTTTCAGCAAATCCCGTAGCGGCCCGGGTTGGCCTTCCGTCCTTATCGAATGAGACTTTTGCAGGAGGCCCCAGAATCTCATCCATCGCATCATCCTGGTGATCGGCTATACCGCTTCCCACCAACACCAGCCTGCGGGGGGTTCCCATTGTCTGGAACCCGCCCGAGACCCTGATCCTGTTTTCAGCAAAAATCTTCCCGGCCAGTCTTGCCATCTCCCCAAGCCCGTCTTTCAGGTATCCCGACGGTATCTCTTCAGTCCCTATCTCAAAAAGCATCTCGCCTTTCATGGCTTCCACCCGCTCATCTCTTTCCAAATGCTCATATAAGTGGTCTGTCTTCTTCATGAAGAAGCGGGAACCCCATGGATTCCCTCCTGTTCAGATAGTTGCGCGCGACCTGCCGGGACAGGTTTCTTATCCTCTCGATGTACCTGGTCCTCTCGGCAACGCTTATGGCGCCCCTGGCATCAAGAATATTGAAGGTATGCGAACATTTCAGGCAGTACTCATAGGCGGGGAGCACAACGGCCTTTTTACTCAGGCCCTGCGACTCTTTCTCATACATGTCAAAAAGTTGAAAAAGCATCCCGGTGTCCGCCGATTCAAAATTGTAAACAGACAGCTCCCTTTCACTTTCCTTGTGTATATCCCCATATCTTATCTTATGGTTCCACATGAGATCATAGACATCTTCCTTTTGCTGAAGATACATCGCAATTCTCTCAAGTCCGTAGGTTATCTCAACAGATATGGGGTCAAGCCTTATACTCCCGGCCTGCTGAAAATATGTAAACTGGGTGATCTCCATACCATCCAGCCATACCTCCCATCCCAGCCCGGAGGCGCCAAGCGTAGGGGATTCCCAGTCGTCTTCTACAAATCTTATGTCGTGTTCGAGGGGATCAACACCAATCGCTCTAAGGCTGTCCAAGTATATCTCCTGGCTGTCCGAAGGAGAAGGCTTGATAATCACCTGATATTGATAGTAGTGACCCAGTCTGTTGGGGTTTTCTCCATAGCGGCCGTCAGTCGGCCTTCTTGATGGCTGCACATAGGCAGCGGCCCAGGGTTCCGGCCCTATGGCACGCAAAAGCGTCGCCGGATGGAAGGTGCCGGCCCCCACCTCCAGGTCGTAAGGCTGGTGCAGCACGCAGCCATAAGAACCCCAGAAATACTGTAGTTTTGAGATAAGTTGTTGGAATGTCATTCTTTTATCACCAAATTATACCCCTTTCTGAAACTTCGACCGGAGGCAAAAGACTATATCAAACACAGGCAGCCTGCCACCTCTACCATTGCCCAAAAAGAGAGTCAAGGAAGATGAACCCTTAATATGCCCTAAAGGAATCCATCTATCATCACAATAATTGAGGGTAATAAACCTTGATTCAGGCCCTCGGATCGGGGTCCGGGAGAGCCTTAGCCGGCATAACGTTAACCGCAGCCTCACTGCCACTGCGCCGAAAGCTCGAATCCAGAAGCATAGCTGAAGAGAACACTTTCCCTAGATTCATTGAGAAGATATATTGCATTACTACCCTCTAACCGCCACGCTCAGCAAACGGGGCACAACGAAGCATGAAAATCACCCCCATCCCTCCCTCCCCCGTCGAGGGGGAGGGAGGGATGGGGGTATTCTCATATAAAACAATTAGTGGTTGACGGTATCCTCCCGATTCGCATCTACAATCAACATCAGCTATTAAAACTCATTGAAAAGAGCGAGCATCTCCTCTTTTTCCTCCTGCGGAACATCAATGAGCTTATCTGGTGAAAGGGCTGCAAACTCCCCGGACCCCCTAACAAGAAGTCCCCCCTTTGCATCCCTGACTTCTCCCCTAACATTTATTAGAGGGCCTCTGCCCTCAGAGACTATCCTCGCGTTCACACAAAGAGGAGTGCCGACGAGGACAGGTCTGATGTATTTAAGCTCCATTCTTCTGGTCACAAAAAGCACTCTCTTAAAATACATCACTGCCCATGACATGGTCTCATCAAGGAGTGTGGATATAATACCCCCATGTGCCATGTTTCCCCAACCCTCATATAAATCGCCAAGAGTGACATCGCTCTTGACGATATCTCCTTCGCAATAAAAACGAAGTTTAAGTCCTATAGGATTTTCAACGCCGCAACCGAAGCACTTGCGGCTCCTGGGCTTCTTAAGAAATATCTTGCCTTTTGAAATCATCCCCGCCAACCTCTCAGCAGCACCGTCTCAAACTCTTCCCGATTGGGATCGCGACCACGGTTTTAGACCCCTAAAACAATATTTTCACGGTAATAGTAAGAATAGGATAGTTCAATCAAAAAAAAAGGCCCTCCAAAAAAGAGGGCCCTTTTTAAAAGGATTCGGCGGCGACCTACTCTCCCACGCAGTTACCCACGCAGTACCATCGGCGCTGAGGAGCTTAACTGCCGTGTTCGAAATGGGAACGGGTGTTTCCTCCTCGCTATTGCCACCGAAAAACTGACAATATTAAAACCAATACAGGATTTTGCACTCAAAGGCTTTGAATGAAGGATGATAATGGCCAAGTCGCACGACCGATTAGTACCGGTTAGCTAAATGCGTCACCGCACTTACACATCCGGCCTATCAACCTTGTAGTCTACAAGGGGTCTTTAGTCTACCGAAGTAGAGGGATATCTAATCTTGAGGTTGGTTTCCCGCTTAGATGCTTTCAGCGGTTATCCATTCCGAACGTAGCTACCCAGCTATGCCGCTGGCGCGACAACTGGCACACTAGCGGTTCGTCCATCCCGGTCCTCTCGTACTAGGGACAGATCCTCTCAAATATCCTACGCCCACGAAAGATAGGGACCGAACTGTCTCACGACGTTCTAAACCCAGCTCACGTACCGCTTTAATTGGCGAACAGCCAAACCCTTGGGACCTACTCCAGCCCCAGGATGCGATGAGCCGACATCGAGGTGCCAAACCGCGTCGTCGATGTGAACTCTTGGACGCGATTAGCCTGTTATCCCCGGAGTACCTTTTATCCGTTGAGCGACGGCCCTTCCATGAGGAACCGCCGGATCACTAAGACCTACTTTCGTATCTGCTCGAGATGTCTCTCTCGCAGTCAAGCTCCCTTATGCCTTTACACTCTACGGCTGGTTTCCAATCAGCCTGAGGGAACCTTCGCGCGCCTCCGTTACTCTTTGGGAGGCGACCGCCCCAGTCAAACTACCCACCAGACAATGTCCCGGGCCCGGATAACGGGTCACGGTTAGAACCCTAAACTGCTAAGGGTGGTATTTCAAGGTTGACTCCCTCCCGACTAGCGTCGGGATTTCACAGTCTCCCACCTATCCTACACATACCAGTTCAAAGTCCAATGTCAAGCTATAGTAAAGGTTCACGGGGTCTTTCCGTCTTTTCGCGGGTACGCTGCATCTTCACAGCGACTTCAATTTCACCGAGCCTCTGGTCGAGACAGTAGGGAAGTCGTTACGCCATTCGTGCAGGTCGGAACTTACCCGACAAGGAATTTC
>MNYJ01000197.1 GCA_001874005.1 Desulfobacteraceae bacterium CG2_30_51_40 | reverse complement strand
GAGATCAAGCGGCCTTTTCTTCCCCAGTGGATGCTCAAAGGTAAGCGCGTGAAGGCTACCCCAGTACCACTTCTTCATGTCACTGCCCAATTTCCCTTCAATCTCCGTAACCGCGTTTTTCAGGGCCTTTGCAGCAGCGTCTCTGAAGGTCTCTTTTACCGGGGTCGAGATGTCGTCACAGAACAAACACTTATCCGCCTCCGCCATGGCCTCGATGGCCCTGGCCGGAAAGGAGACCGTCTTAAGGTAGGCAGCATACAACTCATCTCCCAGTTCGTCCTTGAATACCGCGTCAAGCAGATGGATGAAGAAAACCTCAAAGATCGAGGCCGCTACACTCTCCTTTTCCATCCTGCAGTCCCAGGAAGAAAGTATCGCCTTAAGTTCGGATGCCTTCTGATCGGGAAATGCATCTTTAACGGCTTCAGTCATCAAGGGATTAATCCGCCTTGCGAGAACCGATAGGACATCCATCTGTATGGCCATAAAATCCGAAGGCGCGAATTTTTCCTTTGCCCCCAGAAGCTCCTTGATCCTCAGGGATCTATCGGCTGGCTCCCAATAGGTGGTTATCTGATAAGGGTAATCCTCGCCCGCGAGCCTGTTGTTGGCGGTGAAGATGACCCCGTTTACGGGATTGATTACATGGGGCTTTTCCTCATGGGGGACATAGCCCTTCCATTCGTATTCATCCGTCCAGCCCGGTACCGGAAGAAGGCCTTCTCCCTTTGCCCTTATCACCACCGGGGAGCAGCACCAGTATCCTATTCCACCTCCTGCATCCGCAAAGACGAAGTTCTGTCCAGGAAGCTCCCAGCGGCTGAGCGCCATTCCTATCTCTTGGACTGTCTTTGCCTTTATGAGGAGATAGCCCGGGTCGGCAGGCTGGGGCCTCTCTGAAAAGGCCCATCTGGCCGATATGGCAGTCTCCGCATCGGGTCTTTCAATGACAGGCCCATGCCTTGTGAGAAATATCTCCTCCACGACGGGCGCCTCGCCCTTTACGGCGATGGTCTCCTTTATGACCTTCATATCCTCCCACTTTCCGTTAAAGAGATACTGCCCGGCATTTTTGGAATTGATCTTTTCGACGTAGAAGTCCACGTCATCAGTCATCACATTGGTTACGCCCCATGCGGTTGACCCTGTGTGACCTACCGGAATGCCGGGCACACCCGTAACCGCAAAACCCGTCACATCTATGGTTGGGCAGCTCAGATGCACCTCCCACCAGAATGAAGGATTTGTGAGAGAGACATGGGGATCATTTGCCAGGATGGGTTTACAGGATAAGGACTTATCCCCTGAGACAACCCAGTTGTTGCTTGCCCCTGAACCGCCCAGAGGAAATATCCCGTCTAAGAGAGCCAGGACCTCCTGTGTCCTATCAATGCCGGCTTTAAGGAGTTTTTCATTCTTTATCACGATCGGAGCGTCGCCAGGCCACCCCGGGAAGGCTTCCTTGAGACGCTCCTCGCCCACCTTTTCAAGCATTCTGCGGGCAGTCATATCCACGCGCCAGCCGCTGCTGAGCGCCCAGTTGACCACCTTGAGGACGGCGATATAGTCCTCAGGCGTCCAGGGAGAAGGCCTGAAACCGAGAATGGTAAATTCTATCGGGAGCCTGCCCTTGTGGGAATCCATGAAGGCGTTTATGCCCTCTGAGAAGGCATCAAGGAGAGGGGCGATCTTCTCGGATACACTGGTATCCGCGCCGGCAGCGGCAATGGTCCTGAAATAGCGGTCAACAGCAATGAACTTCTTACCCAGTATCTCGGAAAGCGCACCCTTTCCAAGCCTTCGATGAAAATCCATCTGCCACAGGCGGTCCTGGGCCATGGCATAACCGAAGGCGAAATATAGATCCTTTTCGTTTTGCGCGTATATATGGGGTACTCCCCATTCATCCCTGATGATCTCAATATTCTCTCTTATGCCATTGAGCGCGATTTCACCGTTTATCTGGGGGAGTTCTTTTGAAAGCCGCCACTGAAGCCACAGATACCCGCCACCCGAGATAGCAGCCAGGATGCACACCACCACAATCACCGTAATCCACATCCACCTCTTCATGTCACCCTCCTCCGTCATAAAACGCCGCCTGCGCCTTCCATCCGGACAGAAAAAAGGCGGGCAGCCGGTTCGAGCCTCGTGAGCTACTCGATATCCCATCAAACGGTGTCAATACCCGTTTGCCGGTCAATCCCGCTAGAATGCGCCTATCCTCTTCCCAGATCAAACAAAATTCGGGATATCCCAGGGAAAAATCCTTTGATGTCTCCGTCAGGTTACGTTAAAATAACGGTATATTAAAAAAAAGAGGGTTTAAACTTGGTTTTTCAGGCGGCCGGCTTTGTAAGGGAGAATACCTTCACATGGCCATCGAAGCCCTTGAGCTTTGCCTCGCCGATCTCATAGACAGGCCAGAGTTCTCTAATAAGGCGCATGGTTTCTTCTCCGATAAGAATCTCCCCGCCTTTTGCCAGGGCTGCAAGACGAGCTGCCATATTGGTTACCGGTCCGCTTGCGGTGAATGTCATGCGGGTATCGAGAGATCCCTTGAACCTGGTCATACCCAGGAGCGCCTGCCCTGAATTTATTCCTATCTTCACATGCATAGACCTGATGCCGGTGTCAAGCGCGGCGTTAAGCTCGGTAACCCTTTCGTGAATCTCAAAGGCTGCCTTGACGGAGTTAATAGCGTTGGTCAGGGCGTCGTCTTCCTTAAAGATTATCATAAGCCCATCGCCTGCGGTCTCGTTGATATCGCCCTTTGAGCGCTGTATCGGGTCAACAAAGCTTGAAAAAAGCCTTTCTACAAGACGATTTACTTCCACCTCGGAATAGCTCTGGCTGAGAGCTGTATATCCCTCTAAATCGAGAAACAGGATGCTCACTTCCTTTAATTGTTTTTCCTGTGTAAGGAGTTCAGGATTCTTTTCAACCATCACCCTGACGGACTGAGGCACAAATGAGGAAAGGTGATCGAGCATCTTACTGATGCGTATCTTTTCTTTTGTGGTCTCCCAGTGTCTTCTGGCTGTTATTATAACGTTTGCAAGCGTTTCGGAAAAATCCTTGAGAAAGAGAAAATCCCTTCTGGGAAAATCCCCGCCGGGTGCTGAGACAAGGCTGACGACCGCAATTACCTCTTCACCGAGGAGAACAGGCATGGCCGCCTCAGGGCCGATCTCTACCAATGACGCATCATGACGAAGCACCGGGCTGCTTGCCCGGAATATGACTGCCTTCTTCTCCCTTATCGCCTTCTTGACGGCGGGCCTGCTTCGTTTGCACATGAGGCAGTTGACGGGACGGTCGTAAAGAGCGCACTGCATAGGCCTCGTATATTGCTTAGCGTCAGGGTCAAGAAGCAGTACGCAGGCCTCCATGGCATGGGGTATGGCGGTCCTCAGCTCAGACCTGATAATCTCCAGTATATCGTTTACCTCCATGAATGGGGCGATCTTGCGCGCGAGGTTCCTGTGAGCCTTGAATCGCTCCTGGCAGTAATCGGGCATGACCCTGCTAATTGATATCTTTTCCTTAACTTCATTCATTTGTTCATTTCCTGCTTATTCTGCAAGGAATCCCCTTAAGAAGCGGGGTACCAAATTCTTTTCCCACATGGGATGCGGAAGTAAGCATGTTGTAATTTGCCTTTTTCCATTCAAACTGGGCCGAGGCGTCTCCTTCGGGAAACCACCATCCGTAAGACGCGCATACAACATCAGGCCTGATTCGGTCGGTTATTCTTGCCTTCTGGGTAATCTTTCCGTGACGGGTCTCTATAATTACTTCATCCTTGTCTTTTAAGCCCAGTGATACTGCTGTTTCTGTGTTAATCTCAACAAATGGATAAGGTTCTCGTTCTCGCAGGCAATCGACCCAACGGTAGGAGGAGTGCAGATAATAAGGGCTCTTGGCGCTTGTCATGATAAGTGGGAAATCCGCTTCTGGCGTCTGCATGGCGGGGATTTCAGGTAAAGGGGCCAGGCCGTATTTCTCCGCCGTGCTTAGAAGCAATTCAACCTTTCCTGTCGGGGTTTTAAAGCCCTTAGCCTCATATTTTCTATAACGCTGCCTGCCCTTTAAAAATCCCGCCTCTGAGAAATCCTTAAAGGTCATTCCGGCCGGCTTGAGCACTTCTTCCAGGAGCAGATCCGGATCATCATACCAGTTGGCTGCGTCGGTCATCATTTTGCCAAGCTCGTTCAGGATACTGATATCAGAGCGGCAATTACCCGGGGGATCAACGGCCTTAGGCCTGGCAAGTATGTATCCGTGCCCGAGGCCGTAGTGACCAATATCATTGAATTCAAAATTGAATGCTGCGGGGAGCACGATATCGGCAAAAGAGGCCGTAGGGGTCATGAAACCGTCAGAGACGACAAGGAAATCCAGTGCATTAAGCGCTTCGCGGGTCATGGGGCTTTCCGCGTATGTTACAAGAGGATTGGTGCACTGCATATATGCGGCCTTTACCGGATAAGGACGGCCCCCGATTACCGCTGAGCGGAAATAGGCCGGCGGTACGGTCATAAGCCTTGGTATGGTCTTGTGGGCAAATCCTATCATCTCTTTGGGCTTGGATGGAAGCTGATCCGCCTTTACAAACTTTCCCAGCCCAAGTATATCCGGTTCATCGGGCGCTATGTTTCCACCGGCGGTATCGAGATTACCGCACAGGGCCATAAGAGATATGATAGACCTAGCTGAATCAAAGGTAGAAGGGTGATGTTCAATGGCGTTACCCACCTGTATGGCGGCCGGTTTAGTCACGGCATAGACCCTTGCTGCCGCTCGAATGAGTTGCGCCTCCACCCCGGTTATCTCTGATGCGGCATCCAGTGAAAAGCCTTCAAGATGCCTTGAAAGGGCATCGAAACCATAGGCCCATTTGTCAACAAAGCCTTGATCATAGAGTTTTTCATCAATTATAACTTTAAGAAAACCGAGGGCCAGGGCGAGGTCGGTCCCTGGTCTTAGCTGAAGAACCATGAGGGCTTTGTCCGCGAGCGCGGTCTTTCTGGGGTCAACCAGAATTATCCTCGTCCCCTTTTTCATTGCTTCAGTCAAAAGGGTTGATATCTCTCCTTCTTCATTGGTGGCGGTGATATTGCTTCCCCACAGGACTACCAGGGGGGGCCGGCTGTGGAGATCAGCCACAGGATAAAAACCGCAGGTATGGAGCCCTGTTATTTCTCTGGGAGCGTGACAGACATCCTGCGTTGCAACCACATTGGGGGAGCCGAACAGATTGGCCAGCCGGATAAGAACAAAGTGCTCCATACCCTTTGGCATGCCCTGGCAGAAGGCGACCGCCCTGGCCCCGAATTTATCCTTGACGGCAATAAACCTCTTGCTTATCAATAGCAGGGCCTCTTTCCAAGAAATCTCCCGCCACTTTCCTTCTCCCCGCTCTCCTACTCTCACGAGAGGCTCTTTCAACCTCTTGGGATGATATAGCTTTTCCGCGCCATGAACACCTTTCGGGCAGATGAAGCCGTGGTTCAGGAATCCTTCGGGATCAGGCTTTATGGACTCTATCCGGTTATTTTCAACACCTACGAGTATCCCGCATCCGCCGTGATCCATTCTGGAGCAGTGTGTCTTGATCCATTTCATGATCTACCCCGGTATCCTTTTCCCCTCATATGAAAATCACCCCCGCGATAGCAAACTTCAGAGGCCGTCTGAATCATCCGGCCTGGGGCTGTCGGGTTTTCCGGCAGAGTTTCTTATGTTAACCTTTTCGTAACCCTCAGGTATCTCTATCCGAAAGATATCATCGGAAAGCGCGGTGTTTACCTCCATCTGCTCCCTTTTTACGGTCACTGTTAAGCCGTCTCTAATGCTTGTTATCCTGATTTCTTTCGCAAAGGCTACACCCACTCCTGATGCGAGGCCGTCGTAAGCTATCTCTACTTCCTTTTCAGGCAGTAAGGCTGAGACGGGGTTTAAGCCGTCAAGGCGGATCACTTTACCATACTCTCCTTTAAGCCCAATCCCATCAGGAATTCCATCAAAGACAGGTTTGAATCCCTCAAGAAATGGATATCCCCGTGCTACCCCCCAAAGCTCAACTGGTGAAAGCTGGAGCGGCAGGAGCCCCTGTCTCGACATTGCGGCCCCGTCTCCCACGTAATACTTTGACTCCTGAAAGGCAACCAAGAGAAAACCGTTCTTTCTTACGAGCATGTTTGCCAATGGCTTTCCCCAGGGATGGGTGATCTCGATCCTCAGTTCTAGGGGATGGCGTCTTCCAATAAAAAGGATGGGCGCTTTCGAATATGAATCACGACCTTCAACTATCAATTGCCCGGTTCCAAAGAAGGTTTCTGCCTTGAGGTCTTCCCGCGAAAGGTGCGAGAAAGCATCACTTATCTCTTGGTCGCTTAAGGGCTTTTTGCCTGGCGCTAAACCTATGGAAGCGCAGGATTGAAGGGAAAGGGAAAAAACATACAGGCTCAATAGGAATAAGGTTGATTTCACAAGATTTATTTAACCTTTTCAAGGCGCTTTTCCATCTCTGATATCTTTTCCTTTAATTTTTCGGGATTAGATGGTTCCAGGGACATGGCCTTATTGTAACGCCCAAGCGCATCCTTGTATCGGCCGGCCTTTGAATATGCGTCTCCGAGGTGCTCACTTATGGTCGGGTCTTCCGGCATCAGATCAGCGGCCTTTTCAAGATGTTTAATTGCTTGAGCATACTGGGCTTTTTGATAATAGATCCAACCCAGACTGTCAATTATGTAGCCGCTTTCAGGCTTGATCTTCAGTGCCCTGTTTACGAGAGCCAGCGCTTCTTCAAGATTCACTCCCTGCTCTGAATAGGTATAACCTATGTAATTAAGGGCCTCGGCATGCTCCGGGTTCAATGCAACCACCCGTTTCATCAGCTCTATGCAGCCATGCTTGTCATTGTCCTTATCAAGAATGACGGCTAGCCTGAACATTAAATCGGTATTTTCCTTATCAATTTCAAGACCCTGCCGGAGGGCCTCCTTCGCCTTCGCATAGTTCTTGCTACTCTCATAGAGAGAACCAAGGGCCAGATAAAGTTCAACTTTATCCTTTTTCTCTTCGAGGGCCTCCTGGATGGTCCTGATGGCCTCGTCTATCTTCTTTTCGGCTTCCAGCAGGTAGGCCATGTGGATTCTTGCGTTAAAATAATAGTCCGATTCAGGCACAATAGTTGAAAAGTTCTCTATGGCCTTTTCTCCATCTCCCTTTTCCTCATAAGCTATGGCCAGATAGTATCTGCTCTTGTAGTCCCTGGGCCAAGCCGATACTATCATACTCAATTCCTCTATGGATTCATCCAGCCTTCCCTGCCTCAGGTAGGCAAGCCCCAGCGCCTGTCTGTTGATGCCTCCGGGCTGGGAAAGGCCTTTTATGGCATCTATCTCCCTTTCAGCTTTGTCCTTAAGCCCTGTCTTCATATAAAGGCTTACGAGCCTCTCCCTTACGGCCAGATTTTGGGGATGGAAACTCAGGAGGCGCTCGTAAGTTTCGATCGCGTCAACGTCCCTACCGGCCATTTGATAAAGGGTCCCTAGATCGTAAAGTGCGGGTTCAAGCCTTTCATTCAACTCAAGGGCCTGAAGAAAGGCTTCCTCTGCCTGCGGAATACGCTTGAGTTCGAAATTCACCCTGCCACGGTAGTAATGTGCTATTATAAGCTGAGGGTTGGCCTCAATGACTCTTTCGAGGTGTTTCAGTGCCTCTTCGAATCTGCCTTTCCTTATAAGCATTGTTGACAAAAGCATCCTGATTCTGGGATCTCCCCCGGTTAGCTTGGATGCCTGTTCGTATTGCTCAATGGCCTTATCGTCCTCACCCATCGCCGCGTGCAGATCACCCGCGAGGACCTTGTATTCCGGATCGGAGGGTTCCAGCTCTATGCAGACAAGAGCATGCTTTATGGCCTCGCCGAATTCCTTTTTTTCCTTGAGGAGATAGGCCATCTTGGCATGGAGATAGGCCGAGCGAGGGTCAATGCTCACGGCCTTGGCCAGATAACTGTGGGCCGATACGTAATCTCCATCAGCTTCTGCCAGGGTTGCATAAAGGAAAAGTGCATAGGGATCGTTCAGGCGCTCGGAAAGAGGAGAAGCAGGCTCAATAACAGCCTTTCCCTCCTTCTCTGCGCTCAAATGGGACAATTGCCCGCAGGAGGCTGAAGTCAGCATCAAGAGCAGGAATAATAGACTCATCCGGCCCCTGCCGCAGAAAGCAATTATGGTAAGATAACGATGTCTTAGCATAGTAAAATGTGGGGGGAGCCGATTATATGTCCCCGGGCCTCCTTAATCTATTTCAACATGTCCATGTATTGCTGTTTGAAGTTGGGGATCTCGTGCTCCAGCCATTTCCTTATGTTGTCCACTATCTTTTCCTGAAGCTGTCGCACCCTTTCCCTGGAGATGTTATATTTTTCGCCTAGTTCCCTGAGGGTCAGGGGTTTTTCCGCCATGATGCGGCTGTCGAATATGTCAGCCTCTTTCCCCATGAGGGTCTTGCGGAACTCCCTAAGCTTTCCTGCAAGGAGCCTTCGGCTCTCGTCCTCTGATAGTTCTTCATCAACGCTGGTACCGGTGTCGGGAAGGAATGCGCCGTATGTCTCCTTGGACTCATCACCCAGTGGAGAACTAAGTGATATCTCCCATCCGCCAAGTCGCTGGCTCATTTCAACGACTTCCGCTTCCTTTACATCCAGCCTTTCGGCAAGCAGACGTGGTTCCGGCTCAAAGCCTTTGGATATGAGATTTTCCCTTTCTTTTGCGAGGTTGAAAAAGAGCTTTCTTTGGCTCTGAGTGGTTCCAATTTTAACCAGCTTCCAATTATCCATTATAAACTTAAGAAGATACGCCTTTATCCAAAAGGATGCATAATAGGAGAATTTTATGCCTCTGTAAGGATCGAACTTCCGAACCGCCTGAAGGAGTCCAAGATTGCCCTCTTGTATAAGATCTAATAGGTTTTGCGTCCAGTAGCGATGAAAATCCATGGCGATCTTCACTACGAGGCGCAGGTTGGAGGTGACCAGGGCATAAATCGCCTTTTCGTCCTTCTCCTCTGCGGCCCTTACGGCAAGCTCCAGTTCCTCCTCACGAGTGAGCAGTTTATAGCGTTTTATCTCCATGAGATATATCTGCAGAGGATCATAGGGGACTACCGCCCTCGACTTTTCAAGCGGGATCGCCGGAACAAGCTCCGATTCCGCAACAGTATCAAGAGGTTCCTCTTCTATTTCGTCATCAAGGACCAGAATGTCTTCGCTGTCTTCCATTATTCCTTCACGCCTTCAGGCTTTGCTAAAATTCGCATGTAGCGCTTCTTGCCCGCTCTAAGTAGAATGGCGCCGTTTTTGAGATGATCTGAGTTTACCCTGGTCTCGGCGCTTTCGACCTTTATTCCGTTGAGATAGGCTCCACCCTGGGAAATTAGCCTGCGGGCCTCTGCCCTTGTCTTGCAGAGGCCGCAATTACTGAAAAGAATGAATGCCTCTATCCCGTATGCGAGTTCGCCGGCATCGAGGCTGAAGGTGGGGGTATCGGAAGAGACATCTCCTTCTCCACCTCCAAACAGAGATCTGGATGCATTCCTGGCCTTTTCGGCCTCCTTTTCGCCATGGCATATTCTTGTGGCTTCAAAGGCAAGGATTTCCTTGGCATGGTTCAACTCAGAGCCTTCAAGCGCCCCTAACCTTTTCACTTCTCCCATGGGGAGAAATGTGAAGAGAGCGAGAAATCGCTTAATGTCTGCATCGGCCTGGTTTATCCAGTACTGATAATACTCATAGGATGAGGTCAGCTCAGGATCTAGCCATATTGCCCCCTTGTGAGTCTTCCCCATCTTTATTCCTGTTGAGGTAGTGAGAAGCGGCAGCGTTAAACCGTGGACTATTTCGCCTTCCAGCCGACGGATAAGGTCAGCGCCTGCAAGGATGTTTCCCCATTGGTCATTTCCACCCATCTGGAGACGGCAACCGTAGTGTTTGAAAAGATGCAAGAAATCATAGGCCTGAAGGAGCATGTAGTTAAACTCAATAAAGTTCAGGCCTGTCTCGAGTCTTGTCCTGTAGCTTTCGGCGGTAAGCATGCGGTTGACGCTGAAATGTTTTCCTATATCCCTCAAAAACTCTATATAGCTTAGTTCAGTAAGCCAATCCGCATTATTGACGAGAAAGGCCTTTCCATCTGAGAAATCTAGAAATCTTGAAAGCTGGGCCTTAATGGATGCGGCGTTTTCATCTATCTGATCTCTGGTCATTATGGGCCGCATCTCGGTCTTGCCGCTTGGATCCCCTACAAGGGCGGTCCCTCCGCCCACTATCGCAATGGGTCTGTGCCCCTGCCTCTGCATGTGCATGAGCGACATTATGGGAAGAAGGCTGCCAGCATGAAGGCTCTTTGCAGTAGGATCAAAGCCGATATAACAGGTGACTGGCTCTCTGAGAAGATCTTCAAGCATGGTTCTGTCCGTAACCTGTTCGATAAATCCTCTTTGTTCAAATATCTCAAACACATTTTCCACTTTAGCGCGTTTCCCCTCTCGCTTTGATATCCCAGGGCAGGCTCAGTCTTAATACCTCACCTGGTGAACCCAGATTCTGCATCTTTTCTCCGTTGAATTCAAGGACTATGCCTCCGGCATTTCCGATCAGAAGTTCAAAACCCTCCTTCGCATAAAATTCTCGCTCCATGCCTGCGGTGAGCATATATTCCATCGGTTCGCCTCCGTCCGCAACTACTCTCAGCCACGTCCTTTTCAAGGCGGTTGCCTTCAAGACAATATCTCCTTCTTCGGCCTTCCGCTCAGGTGGTTCTTTCTCAGGAGGCGGCTTCAATTCCTGTATTAGAGCCTCATCTTGCTGCCGGTCGGCATCCGGTGCCTCTTCATCTGCGGTCTCCGGAATCCGAATGTTATGAGCCGCGGCTTCCTCATCCGGATGTTCGGCCTTTTCAGGGACGGTGGAAACGGCCTCTTGATTCGGCATTGCTGTAGGTCTTTCGGTGGTTATGTCCCAGGAGAACAGATCCCTTGCTATGACTTTAGACCTCTCCAACAGATCCTTTCCAAATATATAAACGCCGGCACAAAAAACTATAATCAGAGGAAGAATGACCAGATAGAAAGTCTTGCCTGATCGTGCTTTCTTTCTCAAAGGTTTCAGGGGCCTTGCGATGTGAGTACCTCTATTGTAAAGGTCAAGAACCGCGTCTGGATTCATTCCCAGCGCCCTCGCATAGCTGACCAAAAAGCCCCTTATGTATGCCGGCTCAGGAAGACCTACCCAGGCCTCTGTTTCAATTGCCTTGAGGATCTCGAATCTTATCCTGGTTTTTTCGGAGATATCTTCAAGTGAGAGCCCCCTCTTTTGTCGCTCAGAGACAAGCATCGAGCCCAGACTGGTTACATCTTGAGCCCAATATTCCTTCAAGGTCTCCTCATTTGTGCCTTCCATTGCCCATCCTTGATATAGCCAATATACGTAATTATATCAATATATTATCTTGGTATATGCCTTTTTTCTTAATTCACCCAGCCACTTAACATATCTTCTGTTCACCTCTTCCTTGTAAAGCCGGTTAAAGATCGCGTCTCTGACCTCCTGCAGATTTCTGGTGCCTCCCTTTTCCTTCTGAGTTATTTTTATTATCTGAAGACCCCCGGCCCTGGGTATGGGTTCGCTGATTCCTCCTTCAGATATCTCGGTAACTACCTCTTGAAGCTCCTTATCGAGCTGGGAGACTTTAAAAAATCCCAGGTCACCTCCATTGGAAGCCCCCGGTCCCTGCGAAAAAGCCCTTGCCAACTCTGAAAAGTCCTCGCCAGCCTTCAATCTGGAAAGGATTTCCTTGGCCGACTCTCTAGCGGACTTAGTTTCTCCTCCACCCGAATCGGAAGCTGCCTTTATAAATATGGCAGAAAGCCTGACCCGGGAAGGCGAACTGAACTCATCCTGGTGGCGCTTGTAATATTCACCAATATCTTCATCGCGAACGATTATCTTCGATTTGACCTCATGATTGATAAGCCTCACACGCTCAAGCTCGGTTTTCATGGCTTCCTTGTACTCGTATAAGCTTACCTTTTGGTCTTTAAGTCGCAGGAGCAAATCCTCATGGGTCCAATGATTGTCCTCTTTTAATCGCTCTATCGCCTGATCAATTTCCTTGGCAGAGATATTTATTCCTAGTTCCTTTATTCTTTCCTGGGCTATCTTCTCATCAATGAGCATGTTCAATATCTGTCTTCTGGCATCAGAATAACCCTGAGGGTCTTTTTCCTTAAACTGATCCAAAGAAGTTCCAACGAGCTTTTGCATTCTGTTTTCAAGCTCATAGGAAGTGATAATATCATTATTAACAAAGGCTACTATTCTATTACATATATCAGCCCATAAAACTCCGTTAAAGGTAAAAATAATCAAAGCCGATATAACGATAAATCGAGGGAAAAACCTTTTCATTCGATATCCCTCCCTTCCATCTCATTGTTTTATTGTAACTGCTCAGGTTGTCAATTCACGGTGCTACGAATCGAATCCCTGTCCAATATTACGCGTTGATGACTCTCTTGAGCAATCATCAGGCCACCCCGCTATTAAGCGGGTAGTATCACAAAATTGATAATGTTAACAAAAATTAATAACGCTAACAAGCTCACGGGAAAATGCAAGAGTTTTTCTCCAGCAGCCTTACGGCCTTTTCAACCTCTGCCGGGTCGTTTTCAAATGAGGTGCCGAGTATTTCAAGGATGTCTCCTTTAAGGAATCTGTATTTTCTCGGCTCTCCGGCAAGCAGCCTTACTATCCGGTCCGCCGTAAGCCCTGATCGAATCCTTGCTGATCTTCCGGAAGCCTCATCCCTTGCTAAGAGGGTTTGTCCCGGTAAGATTGAATGGCCGGGGGGTCTTATCGTCAGCCTCAGTCTTGCCGCTGCCGCCTCAACCTTCACTATGCCCATCCGCTTAAGGCAAAGTCTTATGGACATGATACGGATAAGATTATTGACCGGCGCAGGGTGTGGCCCGAATCTATCCTTTATCTCATCCGCGATACCGTATAGTTCGGCCTCGTCCCTAACCGTCGAAAGTCTCCTGTAAAGGTTCAGTCTCATATCGGTATCAGCCACGTATCCCTCCGGGAGATAAGCCGAAACCTTTATTGATATCTCTGGGTTTACCTCCTCCTCCCATTCTTCGCCTTTGAGTTCGGCGACCGCCTGCTCTATGAGCTTTAAATACAGCTCGTAGCCGATCGCATTTATATGCCCTGCCTGGGCAAATCCAAGTATGTTTCCTCCCCCTCTTATCTTCAGGTCATGCATGGCAAGATGAACCCCGGCTCCCAGTCTGGAAAAATCCATGAGGGCCTTGAGCCTCTTTTCCGCGTCCCTTGTTAATTGCGTTCCTTCGGAAACGAGAAGATAAGCATAGGCCTTTTCTTTGGCCCTTCCCACTCTCCCCCTGAGTTGATATATCTGGGCGAGGCCGAACCTGTCCGCCTCGTTTATTATGATGGTATTGGCCGATGGGATGTCCAACCCGGATTCAATGATGGTTGAGCAGACAAGGACGTCCACTTCTTTTCTAAGGAACCTGAGCATGGTGCCCTCCAAATCCCCTTCCTTCATCTGCCCGTGGGCTATAGCTATCCGGGCCGATGGAATCAGACCCATCAGTATTTCCGCCATGGTCTCTATGGTTCTTACCTTATTGTGGACGAAAAAGACCTGGCCCCCCCTTTCGATCTCAAATCTTACAGCCCTGTCAATAAGGGCTTCGTCATAAGGGGAGAGGTAGGTTTCTATGGCAAATCTCTCCTCGGGAGGGGTCTCTATGACACTTAGGTCCCTGATGCCCATAAGAGACATCTGAAAAGTGCGCGGAATCGGGGTTGCGGTCATTGCCAGGACGTCCACCATGGCCCTGAACTTCTTTAAGGCCTCCTTTTGCTTAACGCCGAACCTTTGTTCCTCGTCCACAATTACCAGCCCGAGGTCCCGGAACTGAACATCCTTCTGGAGCAGTCTGTGCGTCCCTATCACAAGATCCAGCTTCCCTGCTCTGAGGCCGGCTAGAGTTTCCGCCTGTTCCTTTCTGGACTTAAACCTGCTCAAGACACCTATCCTAACTGAATAAGGCTCCATTCTCTTTCTGAAGGTTTCGAAATGCTGTTCCGCCAGGACCGTGGTGGGAACAAGTACCGCAACCTGCCTTCCGTCCATAATCGCCTTGAAGGAGCTTCTTACGGCTACCTCTGTCTTTCCAAATCCGACGTCACCGCATACCAGGCGGTCCATGGGTCTTTCGGACATCATGTCGCTTAGGACATCTTCTATGGCCTTGATTTGGTCTGAGGTCTCTTCATGTTCAAAGGCGGCCTCAAACTCCCTGAAGAGGGGATCCGGGGGAGAAAACTGGAAACCCTTCTTGTGCGCGCGGAGCGCATATATTTCTACCAGTTGCTGGGCTATCTTACGGACGGAGCCTCCGGCCCTCTGCTTGGCGGTATTCCATGAGCGGCTACCAAGCTGGTCAAGCTTTGGTTCACCATCTTCGGCTCCCGCGTATTTCTGAAGAACCTCTATCCTGTGAGCCGGTATGTAGAGTTTGCCTCCGGCAGCGTATTCTATGAGCAGAAAGTCATTTATCTTACCGTCTATCTCCATTGTGATAAGCCCGGCATAACGCCCTATCCCATGCTCCTCGTGGACCATGAGATCCCCTGTCTTGATCTGGCTCAAGCTTGACCAGACTATGGCGGCATGTCGCACCTCTTTGACGGGTCGTGACCTGCCTGATTTAGGCCCGAAGATATCATCCTCACTTATAATGCACAGGCCGATGTCCTTCCAGATAAAGCCGCGGGCAAGTCTTCCTATGCATATGGTAAGGCCTGTTCCTTCCGGAACCTCGGCCCATCCGGACACAACAAGCGGCGCATCAACGCTGTAGTTTGCCAGTATCTCCTGTATTCGCCTTGCCTGCTGGTCGGTACGACCAACCAAAACGACCGCCATCCCTTGAGCGATCCAGTTCTCAATGCTTTGGGCCATAGGAGCCATGGACACCCTGGCGCCTGTGGGACTAAGTACTTCAAGGTCAAAGTCCTTTTCAAACCGGCTCTCGATCCTTATGATTTCTCCCTCTTCCGCCGGCTGAACCAAATCCAGCTCTTCGATCTCCACACTCTGATGCCTGTAAAGCCCATCCCGGATATCGGAAAAGGACAGCACAAGACCATCGGTTTCAGGGAATGGACTGCGGCGCTGAGCCGCCTCGTTTCGAAAACGCTCGACATCGGAAGCAAATCTCTCAGCTATCCTCTGACAAGCTGCCTTGATCCGGTTTGGAGAAAAGATGATGTTCAGGGATTCCCCCGGCATGTATTCAAAGATGCCGTCAAGATGCTCGTAGAAGTGGTTAAGCCATGCCTCCTGCCCGGGAAATCCGGCGCCGGCCTCGGCCCCGGCGGGGAGTCTTCCCATTGATCTCGCTCTTTCGACCTGCTCCTCTCCAAGGATTACCTCGCTTGATGGAAGGACAATCACCTCCTTGACATGTTCCAATGATCTCTGGCTCATGGGATCGAATTTTCTGATGGATTCGATGCGCTCATCCCAGAATTCGATCCTCATGGGAGTTTCGTAAAGGGGGGAGAAGATGTCCATGACCCCTCCCCTTACTGCGTAATCTCCCACCTCCTCCACCAGAGACGTGCGCTGATAACCGGATTTTTCAAGCCGCGCCACAAGCAGTTCCCTGTCCACCTCCTCTTCGGTCTCAAGGTAGTCTAGGGAATCGGAGAAGATCTTTTTGGGCAGGAGTCTGTAACAAATAGCCTCGGGGCATGTCACAACAACAGGGGATTTTTCATTGACAAGGGCAAAAAGCGCGGCAAGGCGTCTTCTCAGTACATCCCTGTTGGGGCTGAGTCCGGAAAGGGGTGACATGTCATAGGGGGGAAACTCGTAGAGCCTTCCATGGCTGTTTGGGTTATCCGATTCACCGAGGAAAAAGCGAAGGCCCTCAAAAAACCTCACGGCTTCTTTTCTCCCTGGAAGTACCAGGAGACAGGGCCTTGTGATAGAAGAAAACAGCTCGGAGGTAAAATATGACTGGGCCTCCCGGGCCAGCCCAGCCACCCTGATCGGCGTCTTGCCTTCCTCGATGGCCTTGTTCAGGGCCGTTCTATATGGATTCTTGTGTAATACAGCAGTCAAGAAATACTCCTGAGAAATTCCATATGAAAATGCTCCCCTGCCTGTATCCCTCACCCTCGACATGGAAGGGAGGGGTAGGGGAGATTTTTATATAACCTTGAGGCGTAAACCCCTTAACTTCGAACTTGAGTAGTTACAAAAAATCCCGCCCATGACTGCACCAAGCGTCATGAAAGTGAGAAGATTTATCTGCTTCGGTGTGGGACGCTAAAGAACCGGGACTATCTGTTGCGGCTGAATATGACCATAAGACCCAGCAATGTCAATTGTTCTTCAACATGGTCAAGAGTCTCGGAAACCTCAAATATCACCGGAGCCAGGCCGCCTGTGGCGATAGCAGTCATATCTTCCGCCGATTCCCTCCTGATCCTGTTTACTATACCGTCAACCAGCCCGGCGTATCCGAAAATAATCCCCGCGTTCATGCTGGAGATGGTATCTCGCGCAATGACGGTCTTGGGCCTGGCAAATATCTCTACCCTTGGAAGCTTGGACGCCTTTTGAAATAGAGCCTCTGCGGATATAAGAATCCCTGGGGCTATGGCGCCTCCGAGGTACGCCCCTCCGGCGGAGATGCAGTCAAACGTTGTTGCAGTTCCGAAATCCACCACGACAAGCGCCTTATGGTATTTCTCATAAGCTGCCACAGCGTTTACAATACGATCCGCCCCCACTTCTTTAGGATTATCATAGAGTATGGGCATCCCGGTCTTTGTGCCGGGCCCGATAATCAATGGCTTTATCCCGTACCTGTTTCGGCAGAACTCCTCGAAGGTGTTAAGAAGGGGGGGGACGACACAGGATATGACGGCTTCAGTTATCTCGCTTTCGGACAATCCGGAAGAAGTAAAAAGACTCGAAAAAACTATAGCCAGCTCATCTTTGGTTATCTCTCTCTCGGTCCTTACTCTCCAGTTTTTCAGTATCGTTTCGCCCTGGGCAACACCTACTACCACGTTGGTGTTACCTATATCTATGCAAAGCAACATTGACCCGGCCCCCGCAAAAAAAAGTCAATTCAAGCCCCTCAAAACCGCATCTATGATACGGGTTGTTTCAACCGCCTCCAGGACATTGTGAACCCTTACGATATCGGCCCCGTTCATCACCCCGGCCGCTACTGTTGCCATTGAGCCGGTGAGTCTCTCGGATGGGCCTTTCTTAAGTATATGACCTATGAAGGACTTGTTGGAGGTCCCGAGCAGAATAGCCTGCCCCAGTCTCTTAAAGGCCCTGAGTTCCCTAATCAGGGTGAGGTTATGATCGAAAGTCTTTCCGAATCCTATGCCGGGATCAATGACTATCAACTCCTTCTTGATCCCCTGGGACACGGCAAATGCCGTCCTCTCCTGCAGGAAAGAGATCACCTCGCCTACTACGTCGCCATAGGTGGGATTTGCCTGCATGTCCTCAGGACTTCCCCTCATGTGCATGAGGATTACGGGGACTCCTGCTTCAGCCGCAATGGAAGCCATAGCCTGGTCCTGGCGAAGAGCGCTTATGTCGTTTATTATCGAAGCCCCGGCCCTCAATGCCTCTGCGGCCACATCCGCCTTTGTTGTGTCAATGCTTATCGGGATATCTATCAGGGCTGCCAGTGATTCAATTACGGGTATCGTCCTTTCAATCTCCTCAGAGCTTGGAATCCTCCCGGAGAAGGGCCTAGTTGACTCCCCGCCCACATCAATAATGTCCGCCCCTTGTTCCGCCATAAGGATTCCGTGCTCAACCGCCTTTGAAAGGGAGAAATAACGCCCGCCGTCTGAGAAGGAATCCGGCGTTACATTAAGGACGCCCATGACATGGGTCCTTTTGGACAGGTCAAGGACGCGAGCCTGCCATTTGAGAAGACACGACATGGACAGTATTATCCTCTGGCCTCCGCGGGCACTTCGGCGTCGGCCTGTCCTGGAGGAGCAATGGGGCAGATCTGATCCAGATCACGACTGTCAAGCGTCTCCTTTTCAAGGAGCGCCTGCGCCATTTTATGCAGAAGATCAATGTTGCCCCTTATAAGTTCGAGCGCCTTTTCGTATGCTCCGGTCACAAGTTGTCTGACCTCAGCGTCTATCTGCTGGGCCGTAAGTTCGCTGTAGTCCCTGTGCTTGGCTATCTCTCTGCCGAGGAAGATCTGTTCATCGCCCCTGCCGAAGGTAAGAGGGCCCATAGCGTCGCTCATGCCGTATTCACATACCATCCTGCGGGCCAGTTCCGTCGCGCGCTCAATGTCATTGCCGGCCCCTGTGGTCTTCATATCAAGCACTATCTCCTCGGAGGCCCTTCCGGCCATCAGAATGGCTAAATTGCTGAGGAGGTAATCCTTCGGATAGGTGTGCTTCTCATCCATTGGAAGAGCCTGGGTAAGCCCCAGCGCCCTTCCCCTCGGGATTATGGTGACCTTATGAATTGGGTCGGTATTAGGCAGAAGCCTGGTTACAAGTGTGTGGCCCGCTTCATGGTAGGCCGTAATCTTTCGCTCTTTTTCACTTATTATCATGCTCTTTCGTTCGGTGCCCATGAGGACCTTATCCTTTGCGTCCTCAAAGTCCGTCATCTCTATCTTATCCTTGTCGTGCTTGGCAGCCATGAGGGCCGCCTCGTTCACCATATTTTCTATGTCAGCCCCTGTAAACCCGGGCGTTCCCCTCGCCAGAATAGAAACATCCACATCCTGGCTGACGGTCTTTTTCTTGAGATGCACCTTGAGAATGCCTTCTCTCCCCTTGATGTCCGGAACCGGGACCACCACCTGACGATCAAAGCGACCGGGCCTCAAGAGCGCCGGATCAAGGACATCTGGTCTGTTGGTCGCCGATATAAGAATGACTCCCTCGTTTGATTCAAAACCGTCCATCTCCACCAGGAGCTGATTCAGGGTCTGTTCCCGTTCGTCATGGCCTCCGCCGAGCCCGGCACCCCTGTGGCGGCCGACAGCGTCAATCTCGTCAATAAAAATAATGCAGGGAGCGTTCTTCTTCCCCTGCATGAAAAGGTCTCTTACCCTGGAGGCCCCTACCCCGACAAACATCTCCACAAAATCCGAGCCGCTTATGCTGAAAAAAGGGACCCCTGCCTCGCCGGCTATGGCCCGGGCAAGTAAAGTCTTTCCTGTTCCCGGTGAGCCTACCAACAGAACACCCTTGGGTATCCTGCCTCCAAGACGAGTAAATTTCTTCGGGTCCCTCAGAAATTGAACTATCTCCTCCAGCTCGCCTTTGGCCTCTTCGATGCCTGCAACATCCTGGAAGGTTACCTTTTCCTGGTTTTCAGATATGAGACGGGCCTTGCTTTTACCAAAGGAAAGGGCCTTGCCTCCCCCAACCTGCATCTGCCGCATGAAAAAGACCCACACACCTATCAGGAGAAGCATGGGAACCCACGAAAGGATCATCTGGAACCATGAGGTGTCCTCTGGTGGTTTTACTGCGATCTTGACTCCCTTGCTGCGCAGCAGTTGAATAAGCTCAGCATCTTTGGGGGCATAGGTCTTGAACTGGCCCTGGCCCGCTATGCCGGTTATCAGATCACCTTGGATGGTAATCTGAAGCACACCCCCGGATTCAACCATCTCCAGAAAGTCACTGTAATTTATGGCGGCGCTTCCTCTGGAGGGCTGTTTAAAAATTTGAAACAGCATCACCATCATAAGCGATATTACAAGCCAAAGGGCGAGATTTTTATAAAAGGGACTCAATGCGTGAAAACCTCCAAAAATACCTATTAATCTAGAAAAGTATTTCAATAAAAACTTTCCTAAGTTTTGATGTTATTATAGATAGTTTTTTTCTAATTTCTATAAAAAAAAGGGGGCATCCGGTTTCTTAGTACTTTCAGTCTTGCAGATGCCTCTTTCTTTTGTTCATCATCCTATACAGACCCCGATGCTTATGGAAGCTATACACAGTGGCGATGGGATGGTATAATACTATAGCTTTTAACCCTCATGTACCAATGGGGCAAAACGAAGAATGAAAATCTCCCCTATTCCCATACTTCGCACCCTCAACGGTAGATAGTGTCCATCCGGAAACGGCTATTTTCACCGATTTCGGCGTTGGGCTCAAATTTTAATCCTCGAAATACGTCTATGTATTCCTGTGGTTAAAATTATCGCCCGCCTTGAACTCGACGAAACTATTTCATTTCCGGATGGACACTAGATAGAGAGTGGTGAAGGTGAGTTTCATAAATAAGGAAAGATGGCCTTTATGAATTTTGCAAATTTTACACCACGAGACCTTGAACAGATCCGGTCTCACGGTCTGACCATGGAACAGGCACTTGCACAGATGAATCTTTTCTCCGGGCCGCCGCCGCTAACCGAAATAGAGCGTCCAGCCACCGCCGGAGACGGTATAGAGCGCCTGGGCCGGCAGACCCGGGAGGAGCTTATAGGTCTTTTCGATAAGGAAGCGGGTCTCATGGATGCAGCCAAATTTGTACCTGCCTCCGGCGCCGCCACCAGGATGTTCAAGGCGCTTCTTACCGTTTGGTCGGAGGAGAGACATTTGACGCGTGATGCAGTTGCCGCGCAAGCCCGAATAGGCACTAAAGAGATTAAAGACGCTCTGGCGTTTATGGACGGTATAAGAGACTTCGCTTTTTTTGAACACCTTGAAGGCATCCTGAAAAGAGCCGGGTTAGACGCAGGGCAGTTGATCCGGGATGGACATTTCAGTGATATCTTCGATGCGCTCCTGTCATCCGGGGGCCTTAATTACGCGGAGCTTCCAAAGGGTCTTATCGCCTTTCACAGGTATCCTGAAGGCCCCAGAACTTCATTTGAGGAGCACCTGGTGGAGATAAGCCACTATCTAAAAGGTGATGAAGGCGTCTGCCGTCTTTCAATGACTGTTTCGCCCGAGCATCTTTCACGCTTTGAGGCCCTTTTGAGGCGGGTCAAGGCGCCTCTTGAAAGAAGACTTGGAGTCAGTTTTGAGGTCAAGTTTTCCGTGCAGAAAAATACAACCGATACCATCGCCGTGGGGCCTGAAAACAGCCCTTTCAGAACTGAAGACGGTAAAATTCTATTCAGGCCGGGAGGGCATGGGGCACTCATAGACAATCTTAATGAACTAGATAGCGACCTGGCGTTTATAACCAACATTGACAATGTGGTGCCCGACAGGCTCAAGCCGGAAGTTGTCAGATGGAAAAAGATCATTGGGGGTTATCTCTTTCGTATTAGGGAAAGGGCCTTTCATTATCTGGAGCGGCTTTCCAAGGCCGATCCTTCTGAAACTATTATCGCAGAGTCTGAGTCCTTTGCGGCCGATGTGCTTCACCTACCCATATCGAAGTCTCCCGCCAATATCTCAGGCAGGCTGCATAAGGAAAAAATCATGACTCTATTGAATCGCCCGATCAGGGTTTGCGGCATGGTCAAGAACCAGGGAGAGCCCGGGGGAGGTCCTTTCTGGGTAAAGGACAAGACAGGAACAGTCACCCTGCAGATAGTGGAAAAGGCTCAGGTAGATATGAGCGCCCCCGACCAGAAGGAGCTTTTTGAGGCCTCAACCCACTTTAACCCCGTTGATATAGTCTGCAGCCTGAAAGACCATAAAGGGGTCAAGTTTGATCTCAAGAGATTCGTTGATCCCGAAGCCGTGTTCATTGCAAGAAAATCCTATCAGGGAAGAGACCTCAAGGCCCTGGAGCTGCCGGGGCTTTGGAACGGGGCTATGGCAGGCTGGATAACCATATTTTTAGAAGTCCCGGCCTCGACCTTTAACCCTGTAAAGACCGTTAACGATCTACTGCGACCAGCCCACAGAAACGATTTACCGGAATGACGAACTGGATTCCGGCGAGTACGAAATGACACGCAGCATTGCTTCGCTGTGCCCCGACAGGGCATGGCAGTTAGAGGTTGATTCGGGACTATGGAGACAATGAGCAAATTTGAAGATAGGTCTGATTATAGCTACTCCATCTGGTTTGTAATAACTACCGCGATATTTGTCACCGCGCTTCTTACCGCCAATATCATATCCGTGAAGCTCGCCTCTTTTGGCCGCCTGATACTGCCGGCAGGGATCGTTGTTTTTCCGATAAGCTATATAGCAGGGGATGTATTGACTGAGATCTACGGTTATCGTAAGGCAAGAAAGGTAATATGGCTCGGGTTTTTCTGCAATCTCATGATGGTTGGAGCCGTCTGGGCCGGAGGCATCCTTCCTCCGGCCTCCTTCTGGGATGGACAGGGTGCCTATGAAAAGATTCTCCTATTCGCCCCTCGTCTTCTTGCGGCATCCTTCATCGCCTATCTTGCAGGAGAGATTGCTAACGCCTATATCATGGCCAGAATGAAGGTCGCAACAAAAGGAAGATGGCTCTGGACGCGTACGGTAGGTTCCACCCTGATAGGACAGGGGATTGATTCATTCATATTTATCTTAATAGCCTTTAGCGGAGTTATCCCTCCGGCTGGGCTTGTGGTAACGGCAATAACTCAGTGGGTGGTCAAGTGCGCTTATGAGGCCGCGGCCACACCTTTTACTTACCTGGCAGTACGCTTTCTAAGGGGGCGCGAGGGTAAGATAGTTACACCTGCAGTTGATCCCCCGGAAGGATAAGGCATCTTCCGGCCCTCCATCCCCGTTTGAGATCCCGGGGAACTATATGGGCTGTAATATCCTTGGCCGATATCAGGGGGGCCGGCAAAGGCATCTTCGCATCCATAAAACACAGAAGTCTGCCCCGATCCGAAAGTCTTTCAACGGCTGCCTTTAGAAGCGATTCGGCGTTTATCGCTTTGCGGCGAAAAGGATCGGGCATGTCAACAAATATGAGATCAAAACTCTCCCTCAGGTCTCTCAAAGCCTCAGGTTCATCAAGGGCCATCACCCGGTGGGACTCGGAACTGAATCCGTTGACCGCTATGTTGCAGCGGGACCAGGTGATATTTGCGGTAGAAGGGTCGAGGGAGAGGCTCTTTAAGGCCCCTCCCTCAGCCGCGGATACCGTCGCTGATCCTGAGCCGCAGAAAAGGCAGAGGAATCTTGATCCTTTTGCGTTATCCCTTATGAAGCGCCTTACAAGTCTCTGTCTGAGCGGAAGGCCGCAGTTCCTTGCTGCCTCAAGGTCAACAAGAAAACGCATGCCGGCTTCACTGACCTCCTTGAGATTCCTGAACCATTCATCGGTCTTATCGCTCCTGCTTCTTCTCTTTTCTCCCCAGGAGATGGCGTGGATCAATGGGCGGGGAACTCCCATGACCTCAGATGCTGCGTCTGCGCAGTATCTGAGCCTCCGGCCTGCAGCATCCGCCGGAACCGTCTGGGGACGCGGATATTCAACCACCCTTACATAGCCATCGAATATGTCCACTGCAACATTGTATTCCGGTATGTCTGAATCGTAGATCCTGAAGCAATCAATTATCTCCCTTTCAGCCCATGGAATGATGTTTTTCAAGTTCTTCCTGAGCCTATTGGAAAAATCGTCTGATCTTGGTAGCGCCGGTTTATACATCCTTCGTATTGAGGCATTGTCGGCGGTGCCTGACCCGGAAACCTCAAAAACATTCAGTTCGCAAGGCAGAGGGCCGTTAAAAAGTTTTGTCCTTTTTATGTCTTCCTCGCCCCCATCAAAGCGGCAAGCAGATGCAATCAAGATTCCTGCCCTCCATCCCGCAAATTCCTCCTTGAGTTTCCTGATCAGGCACCTTTGAATAAATGAGGCGGTCAAGGGGCTTTCAAGCCTCTCTCCATAAGGGGGATTGGCCACCAGGATACGCGTATCGAATTGGTTAGCGAGGATCGGGCTCTTTAAATGGGCAATATCCCTTTGCTCAATCATTACAATGCCTTCAAGCCCGGCCGTCCTGATGTTTTTTCGGCACTCACTCAGGGAGGTCGAATCGTATCCGATTATAGCGGTTTTTTTACCTGCGAGTCCCCTTCTTTTCCTGTCTGAGGCATCCGCTATTAAATCCGCCCACAATCCCGGGTCATGCCCGAGCCAGCCAGTAAAGCCGAAATAGTCCCTGCCGAGCCCCGGCGCGCAATCTGCGGCCATAAGCGCTGCTTCGACAAGAAAGGTACCGGAACCGCACATGGGATCAACCAATGCGGTCCCTGCTTCAGTATCTGCCGGAAATCCGGTCATCCTCAGGATCGCAGCCGCTAGCGACTCTTTCAAGGGCGCGGTTCCGCCCGAGCTTCTGTAACCCCTTCTGTGCAGTCCCTCTCCGGAGAGGTCTATGAAAACTTTCGCCTTGTCTCCGTCCAGGAAAAGATGGATAAGAACCTCCGGCCTCTCAACACGGACAGAAGGCCTTGTTCCGAATCGGTCTCTTATTTGGTCCACAATCGCGTCCTTTGTCTTGAGGCTTGCGTAGTAGCCGGGGAAAGACGACTTTCTCTTCTGAACGGTCTCAACCGCAATAGTTCCCGAGGGAGAAATATGCCCGCTCCAGTCTATCGCTCTTACCCCATCATAAAGGCTCTTTTCATCCGGGACCTCAAAGCCTCCAAGGTCTAGGAGCACACGGCTTGAAAAACGGGACCATAGACACGCCCTATATGAGACGCCGAGTTTTCCGGAGAAGTGAACCGCGCCCTTCTCGCGGTCAACCTCCGCGGCCCCGAAAGTCTTTAGTTCCTCCTCGACCAGCCGCTCCAGTCCAAAGGCGCAAGTAGCAGTAAATCTTAATGTCATTGTGTACTCCTGACCGTTTTTTTTGAACTTCTACACTTTTCTTTTGCAAGGGATGAATGTTAACATTAACTTTGACAAAACAGGGTGTCCCAAAAGGCCTTGACGCACAAAAAAAGCTGTGAGGCCCTTTCATTCCGACCCCCTACACTCGGCGGGCACAACAAGCAATGAAAATGATCGCCAGGCAGCGCGGATAAAACCGCGGCTAAGGACGGTTTAAAAACCATACAGGATATTCATATAGAGGCGCACGCACGTTAATGAACGGAACGGATTTTAACATACCAAACGGGATCACCGCACTCAGGGTCATTCTGCTTCCCTTATTTGTCTATTTGATATTCCAGCACTCCCAGGCCAACCGTATAGCCGCCTTCGTAATATTCTCGCTTGCCTCTCTAACGGATCTTGTTGACGGATACCTGGCGCGACGTCTCAATCAAGAGACCAACCTGGGAAAGTTCCTTGATCCCCTGGCCGACAAGTTTCTAGTACTGGGGGCCTTTATAACCTTTATATTCTTATCCGATCAGATACCTATATGGATGGTTCTGTGCATCCTTGCAAGGGATATATTCATCACCCTTCTTCGCCATCTCTCCCAGTACCAGGGGGCGGTACTTAGAACTTCGAGGCTTGCAAAGGTAAAAACCGCTTTCCAGATGTTTAGTATCATCATAATTCTAATGAGTTTCATGGTGCTTAACGTCAAGGAGAGGGCCTTGATCAATTTGAATTATCAGGATGCCATCCTCAGCGGAGCAGGGAGATGGAACGTCGCGTTCAACAATCTCACAGCCTTTCTCCAGGGTGAAGGAGGAGACCTCATCTTTTCCCTTTCATCCTTTCTCCCTTATTACCTGATGCTCCTGACTACCTTTATCACCCTTCTTTCCCTTGCTCGATATCTCTTTACAAACTACAAAATATTCACTGGTCCCATTCCTATCATACGGCCAAAAAAGACATCACTCAAACATCCATGAAGGGTTTAGATAGCCCCGCGCATGAACATCAGTTTTTTCCCATTGGCGGCATCTTGAATCACGCTTCCCTAAATGCCACGAGGCCTGGAGGGGGCTGCCGATGTTCATATAAGGAAGTCAGTGAAGGGAATCACAGGTCTTTTCTTTACTGGTCTTTGTGATTCCCACTTTTTTTATCATCCTGAATTGCCTTTCGACTTCAGTAAGTTTGTCAGGGGCAATACATCGAAGAAGGCCTCCGAGGAACTTGACCTGCCTTTTCCGGGCGCCTCCCGGTGGCAAGGCCCTTAGGCCCGCAATAGCCTCCAGGATTTCCTCAGGAAGGCCCAGCTCCGGCAGCAGGCGGGATGAGAGGCAGGACATCTCATCACCGAGCTTCTGCAGGGCAAGCATCTCCCTTTTTATCTGCGATCTGCTCTTTTCCATTATCTCCGGCGGTTCCACAGAAGCCCTCGGCCTTCTGTTAAAACCGTGTCTCATGCCTTTCCTGCTCAATTAACCCTCCTTGACGATTGATTCTAAAACCCCGATGCACGGCGTTTCGCTCACCCCTCGCCTGCCTGGGCGCGGCACCGCAGACGGGTAAATGCGACGTACTTGTGGTCAGACCCCATTTGCAGGCATTTGTCCTCGCCTTGGCTCCGACTCTCAATCCATCGGGCAGGCACCCTCAAACTCGGGCCTTGCATTTGGTAACACATTTCGTAAGGGTTCACAGGTTCTGGGTTCAACGTTCAGGGTTAGGGACAGGGATAGAACTGAAGCCGTGATCGGCTGATAAACCCTGTTAACTTTGCCAAATAGCGCTGGATCGGGTGTCCATCTCCTGGTCTCAAACGGCGGAGCCGGGGAATTCTCACGCAAAATACCGCCCAAAGATCGGATTAGCGGTCAAAAACGCAACATTGAACATCTCAACCTTTGAAACCGTGAACGGTTACCACATTTCTTTAAGCCGTTGAACAGCGGATTTTTAAGAAGTTATTAAACTCCCATGTAGTAAACGGACGAGCCTGCCGCCCATAGAAGAACGGCGGCAGTGGCCAAAGCGCATGCAGCCCCAACGGTTCTGTGAATGGATGACTCGGGCCTCTTTTCCGTATATGAAAGAAGATACCCGAGCGCTATACCGGCGCCAAGACCACCGCCGTGTCCCCAGTTGTTTATCCCCGGTACCAGGAGACCGAATAGAAATATCCCGACTGCCCAACCGCCTATTCGCTTATAGAGGAGGTCTCCATATAGCCCTCCCCTGCTCTTTCCGTAGTAGAGCATGGCGCCTATCAGGGAACACACGGCCGCTGAAGCACCGATTGTCAGTGTAACGCCTGCCAGGTAAGAGACAAAGAAACCAAAGGCCCCTCCCAGGGTGTATATGGAAAGCATCCTTGCCACACCATATTCCCTTGCCGCAAGACGCCCGAGCTGTGAAAGGGCTAGCATGTTGAAGACAAGATGAAGCAAGCCTCCATGGAGGTAGTTGGCAGATATTATAGTCCACCATCTGTGCAGAGAATCTATGGGAAATACACCTGTTGCCCCGAGGAGAATGAGGGACTTGTTGCCGGGAGAAAGAAAAGAGAACGGGTGCATGGAAAAAGAGGTGGTTCTGGCGCCGATTAGTATGGAAAAAAGAAAGAAAGCGACATTAGCCGCGATAATAATCTTTAAAGCGCTGTCCTCTCCGCCGCTCATCCATGACAAGGCAAGTCCTTTCAAACCGGAGCCCGGATTCTTCATGCCGCAGTAAGGGCAGTTCTTCTCATCGCTTGAGATAAGCCTTCTGCAGCTTGGGCAAAGTATTGATCTTATGGTTTCATTCATCTATTTTTTTCCTTATCACGGATTCTCCAAACCGTCCAGGCCCTGGACGGGCACAACGAAACAAGAAAATCCCTCGTTTCATTCCTGAGCATATAGGGAATTGCACTTACCCAGGGCCGCTTAAGCGGCTAAACAGAGGAAAGCTGATAGCCCATCTTTTCAAAAATCGGAGACAGAAGCTTTATGGAAAACCTTTCATGGGCCTTTACAGCCCCCTGGAAGAGGTACCAGCCCTTCTCTTCCTTGTTTACATCCCTGTTTACATCCCTCTTCCAGAAGTACTTGTCTTCAAAGATGGTTGGAACCAGCTCATGGGAACTGTCGGGAAGCCCGTGGACTTCGGTTTCAATCGCCTCCGAGAACCATCTTCTTTCGTCAAAATCTTCCAGCCATGGGGCGGCTTCCTTGCATTTGGCCATGCGCTCCTTCCTGTAATAGTTCTTGCTGCCGGTGAAAGGCGGATCGTTGAAGGACTTGAAAAGCGACTCAAGGCCTTCCCAGTTTCCCGAGTGGTTTTGTCTTCCCAGTGAGGCCAGGTAACGGCAAAAATGCCTGAAGAGACAGGAGGCTGCCGAAAGAAACCTCCTTCTGTTGTCCACATCCTTTTCCACAAGCCTGTTGTCGGTCCAGAGATGCGCCATCCAGTCAGGATGATGTTCTGCGTCCGCATGCCCGATATTCGGCTTGATATCCAGATCCATGTGGTTAAAGGAGTCATACCATCCGACAAAGTTCTGGTGCGCCCAGGTGTCTGCATAGGCGTGGCAGGCGATTCCTATCCTGTATAGCCTTGTCCTCTCAGATGCATTGAAGGCTGCCTTGAGCATCTCCTGTGCATAGGGCCCTTGTGGCGTTGTGTTGAGGATATGCATCTTCCCATCCCTTCTCCTTGTGCTTTCAGCAAAGGGATCACCCGGCACGAAATGAAAGATAGGGTATATCCTCATAAGGTCGCTCTTGGGCTTGAGTATGTTCATGGTCTGACTTACGAAGTTCCTGTATATCTCACCCGTTGCGCGATCCTCTACGCTGTAACATATATCGTTTTCATCCACGTACTCTGAGCTGTAAGCGATAATTGAGGCCTCCCTTTCAGAAAAGCCCGCCTCCCTGGCTATGATCCCTGTAACCCAGTAGTGAAATTCCGTATCCATAAAAGGCCATCCGTAGGCCCTTTGGTTTATATGAAAATGCCCCTTGCCTTTATTCCTCCCCCTTGACGGTGGAGGGAGGGGTGGGGGTGATTTTCATCTTTCGTTGTGCCCCTTTCAGGGCATGACCGTTAGTACATGATGCCGGACATACTATAGGCTAAGCCTCTTACATGCAACAGAGCAATCCTGCTGCCCTTGCCCGCATCACTTCAGGAAAGGTATCTCGCGGTATGTGACATCTGCCCTGTTGCGGCAACCTCACTCGGGGAGCCTGCCGCTACCACTTTCCCGCCGCCATGCCCTCCCTCTGGCCCCAGATCAATTATGTAATCGGAGGCCCCTATGATTCCGAGATTATGCTCTATCACAGCGACAGTGTTTCCGGCATCCACAAGGGCCTGTAGGACCTCAATCAGACGTTCCGTGTCAGCCATGTGAAGACCGGTGGTGGGCTCATCAAGGACGTAGAAGGTGCGGCCGTCAGTCCTTTTGGATAGCTCCTCGGCAAGCTTTATCCTCTGGGCCTCGCCTCCCGAGAGTGTTGGGCTAGGCTGCCCCAGTCTCAGATAACCAAGACCTATGGAAGAGACAAGGGAAGCCGCCCTCCTGATCTCCGTATGAGCCGCAAAGAACCTTACGCACTCATCAAAGGTCATCTCCATCACCTCGGATATTGCCTTTCCCTTGTATTTTATTTCAAGGGTTTCAGTGTTGAATCTTTTTCCCTCGCATGTCTCGCACCTGACATACACATCAGGGAGAAAACCCATGGAGACCTTGATGCTTCCGTGCCCCTTGCATGCCTCGCATCTTCCGCCCGCGACATTGAATGAAAACCTTCCAGGCCTGTAACCGCGCGCCCTCGCCTCGGGCACCAGAGAGAAAAGCTCTCTTATGCGCTGAAGAAAACCCACGTATGATGCCGGCACCGAGCGGGTCGTGCGGCCGATGGGGCTGTGGTCCACCTCTAGGATGCGCCTGATGTTCTGCCATCCACTAACGGCCCTGCAGCCTGAAGGGCCGCCGGAGCGTCCGGAAAGCATGGTCTTTACAGATTCGAAAACCACCTCCCTCAGGAGTGTGCTTTTTCCTGAGCCTGAAACTCCGGTTACACATATAAGGCAGCCCAGGGGGAAATCAACGTCAATCTCCTTGAGATTATGGAGGAAGGCCCCTTGGATCGAAAGTTTTTCCCGTTCCCCGTATGGCCTGAGCCTTGATCCGAGCCTTCCCTTGCCTGGCTGCAGGTATCTTCCGGTTATGGAGTGGCCGCTCCGCTCGATCATTTTCGGCGTGCCTTCGGCCACAAGCCTGCCGCCTTCATCTCCCGCGCCAGGGCCAATATCAATGATACGATCCGCACTTCTGATCGTCTCCTCGTCGTGCTCTACCACCACCACGGAGTTTCCCCTGTCTCTCAGCTCCCGTAAGGCTGCAATCATGGCACCTGAGTCACGGGGGTGAAGCCCTATGGTGGGTTCATCAAGCACATAGCAGACCCCGGTCAGATTGGAGCCCAACTGAGCGGAAAGCCTCACCCTCTGTGCCTCTCCCCCTGAAAGGGTGTCTCCGCTCCGGTTAAGCTCCAGGTAAGAAAGACCGAGCCTCCCCATGAGACGCAGTCTTTCCGTTATCTCAGAAATGAGCGGTTCTGCGATCCTTTGAAAGACCGAATCAAATGAAAGCCCGCTTATTGCTGCAAGAAGATCGCCTGCTGAAAGGCTCACGAAGTCCCAGATGGTCAGGCCGGCGATCCTGAAAGCGAGTGACTCCTTCCTGAGTCTGCTGCCGCCGCATTCAGGGCATATAGCCGTGCTGTCTTCCCCGGCTAGCCCGGTTCCTCCGCACTTCCGGCACGACCCCTTCGAAGAGTTGAAGGAAAATAGCCTCGGATCAGGCTCAGGCGCTCCTATTCCGCATTCAGGGCATATCCCGGTCAGGCTGTAGGTCCTATCAGTCCTGCCTTCCTCTGAGACTATCACGGTGCCGTCTCCCTCCTCGATAGCCCTTTTCGCGATATCGGGCCCCTCACCCGCGCTGAGTCTTCCTATCAAAAACTCGATTGTGTGTTCGGCGTATCTTTCAAGGGACATATCTTTGACGATGGGTGTTAGAACTCCATCAATGCGCGCTCGGGTTATGCCTTTTTTCAGGCCCTCGGCGAGGAGCTTTTTGTGAAAGCCCTTTCTTCCGTATATCTTGGGGGCAAGAAGCAAGGCGTCTGATCCCGTGTGTCTTTCAACTATTATTCCAGCAATTTCATCCTTGCTCCCTGCCTCGAGGCTTCTTCCGCACTGCAGACAGTTTGGAACTGCCAGCTTGCTGAAAAGAAGCCTGAGGAAATGATATATCTCGGTCAGGGTCGCGACGGTAGAGCGCCTGCTTGCATGGCTGATCCTCTGCTCTATGGCTACCGTTGGAGGAATGCCTGTAACCGCGTCCACATCAGGCCTCTGAAGGATTCTCATGTATTGCCGCACGTAAGGCGCAAGGGTCTCAAGATATCTTCTCTGGCCCTCGGCAAAGAGCACATCAAAGGCAAGGGTGGATTTCCCCGAGCCTGAAACACCCGTTATCACAACCAGTTCCCTTCGCGGTATGAACAGAGTAAGGTCCTTGAGATTATGCTCTCTTGCCCCTCTTATGACGATCGCCTCCCGGGACTGCCATGCAGCCTGTTCCTTTTCACTTACCTTCCATGATTCCGAGCCTGCATCTTCAGCCTTCCATCCGCCTTGCTCCAGAGCCTTCTTTAGAAAAGAGGCCGTTACCGAGCCTTTGCTCAAGGCGACACGCTCCGGCATTCCGAAGGCTACAAGCTCTCCCCCTGCATCGCCTCCTTCAGGTCCCAGGTCAATCACCCAGTCGGCTGTCTTGACCACCTCCATGTTATGTTCCACCACAATTATGGTGTTGCCCCTGTCTCTCAGGGCAAAAAGGGCCTTGAGGAGAAGGTCTGTGTCTGCAAGGTGAAGACCTGTAGTGGGCTCATCGAATATGAAGAGAACCCCTCCTTTTTTCCTTTCCTCCATGTGCCTTGAAAGTTTAAGTCTCTGGGCCTCCCCTCCCGAAAGCGTATTCAGCGGCTGGCCCAGTTCCATGTACCCCAGTCCCACTGATCTTACAGGTTCTAGCGCTCTCAGGATGGCCTTTGAGCCGGAAAAGAATTCGCATGCCTCCTCAGCAGTCATTGAGAGTATCTCGTGGATGTTTTTTCCCTTAAGCCTCACATCCAGGACAAAGGGCTTGAAGCGCCTCCCGCCGCACTCGGGACAGGGCAGGTCCACATCCGAGAGAAACTGCATCTCAAGCCTCTGATAGCCCTGGCCTTTGCATACCGGGCACCTTCCCTCACCGCTGTTAAAGGAAAACTCAGAGGCGGTCAAACCCAGCTTAACGGCCGCGGGTGTTTCGGCCAATAGCCTTCTAATATAGGGCATGGCGCCCGTGTAAGTGAGAAGATTGGCCCTGGGGGTCCTTCCGATGGGCCTCTGGTCCACCATTACTACATCCTCCACTAGTTCCGCGCCTTCAATTGACCTGTGGGGGCCTGGTTTTTCCTGCTGATCTCCCCTAATACGCTTTAAGGCCCTGAAGAGAATTCCCTCCGTCAGGGTGGATTTTCCTGAGCCTGAAACCCCTGTGACGCACACAAAAAGTCCAAGCGGTATCTCCACATCAATATTTTTGAGGTTATGGGCGGAGGCGCCCCTTATCACAAGGAATTCCTCAGGCGCCTTTCTCCGGGCGGGCACCTGGATACCGGTCGCTCCCCTGATATACCTTCCGGTCAAGGAATCCTTTATCCCTGAAGGATGCCCTTCATAAATGACACTTCCGCCTGATGCACCGGCTGCGGGTCCAAGCTCCACCACGTGGTCGGCCGCGACTATGACCGATGGATCGTGTTCCACCACAACCACCGTGTTGGGAAGATCCCTTATTCCTTTTATAATGTTCATAAGGCGGCTGATGTCTCTCGGGTGAAGTCCGATGCTCGGCTCGTCAAGCACGTAGAGGCTGTCAACTATGGAGGACCCCAGGGCGGATGCCATGGCCACCCTTGCGACCTCCCCTCCGGAAAGCGTCCTTGACTGGCGGTCAAGGGTAAGATAGCCGAGGCCCACCTCGTCCAGAAAGCTAAGTCTGCTTTTAATCTCCTGAAGTATCAGGATGATAGCCTCATCCGCGTATCCAAGGCCTTCCGCAAACCTGCGTGCCCTTAAAACGTCCATCTGGTAGAACTGGGCTATGTTTGTACCGCCTATCAGGTAAAGAAGAGCATCCTTCTTGAAACGGCTCCCCGCGCACATGGGGCAGATCCCGTATGACCTGTACCTTGAAAGATAGACCCTCACATGCATCTTGTAGGTCTTTGTCTCAAGCCAGTCGAAAAAACCCTTGATACCGTAATAGGATGAAGTCCCGTCTTCCAAGGCCCGCCTTTGAACTGCAGGAAGGCTCATGTAAGGCAAGGACATGTCTATGCCTTCTTTCAGACAGAATTCTTCCAGGTCCTTGTATTCCATCCTGCCTTCCCTCTTTGCGCCCCAGGGCTTTATAGCGCCCTCTTCGAGAGAAAGCCGCCTGTCCGGGATCACAAGGTCCATGTCTATCTCTATTATCCTTCCGAAACCGCGGCATTGGGGGCAGGCGCCTATGGGGCTATTGAATGAAAAGAGATTGGCGGAGGGTTTGTCGTAGGATATTCCGCACTCAGGGCACTCAAGCCTCGCGCTGAAGGAACGGTGAAAATCAGGCCTGATCCAGATATCCACCTTTCCCTTGCCTGCCACAAATGCCTGCTCAAGGGAGTCGAATATCCTCTTTCGGTCGCGCGGACCCCCGGGAAGTCTGTCCATGACCACATGGATCGTAGCTCCTTCGGCCTTATCAAGGTCTTCAAGTCTCCAGCCTGTAAAACTTCGGCTGAATCCGGCCTGCAGGAGGGCCTTGACCGACTCATCCTTTCCCTCGGATGGGAAGGTTATGATGATTTCACCTCCCTGCGGGGCACCTGGTTCTGCCAAGACCTTCCAAGCGTCCGCCGGGCCTTCCTGTATGACGGGTCTTCCGCACTTTTCACAATGGAGCCTTCCCGCCTTTGCAAATAGAAGCTTTGCATAGTCAGTTATCTCCGTCATGGTGCCAACAGTTGATCTCGAGGTGCGCACCGGGTCCTTGCGGTCAATGGCAATACCGGGCGGAATCCCCTTTATGCAGTCGGCCTTCGGCCTTTCCATGCGGTCAAGAAACTGGCGCGCGTATGGAGAAAATGTCTCCACGTACCTTCGCTGGCCTTCCGCGTACAGGGTGTCGAAGGCAAGAGATGATTTCCCTGCCCCGCTTACGCCCGTAATGACGGTAAGATTATTGAGGGGAATGTCGAGGTCAATCCCCTTGAGGTTGTGCTCGCGCGCCCCCCTTATGGAAATCACCTTATCTGTTATCTTATTGCCGATTTCCGATTTCTGCATATTCCTAAGGTGTTGTGACGAAGCCGCACTATGAGAAACTTTAGCTCCGAACTAATTTCAAAATATTTGAGGTAACAAGTTAAGCACTGAAAGCTCTTCGTGAAGGCCTTGGGCTATTTTTGGAGGCTTGAGGTGACGAGGATGCGTTAAATGTCAAAGAGATAGGTCTATTGCGATTCCCCTCTCGTTCTGATATGCAACAAAGCGCCGGCGGCTTGTGGATACTGACTGTTGAATCGGGAAAGGCGTTTTTGTGAAGATTGTCGAAAGGCACGATTTCGGAAAGGTAAGGGGATGGGAGTTCGGCTGGTCGCCGGTGGGGCGCCCCATGATGACCGCCATCTGCTACAGAGTGGGATCTGTCATGATTGACACGGGCCCTTCGCACAACAGGCAGGAGGTTTTGGCCATGGCCCGAAGCGAAGGGATCAGGCAAATCCTTCTGACCCATTATCACGAGGATCACAGCGGAAACGCGGCGGCCATAAGCTCCGAGCTTGATGTTAAGGTTTACGGACATCCCCTGACCAGAGAGAAGCTTTCAAGGCCCTACAAGATTTTCCCCTACCAGAAACTCATGTGGGGACCCGCAACGCCGGTCGAGGTGGAGGTATTGAATGGGGACTTCCGGGATAACGGTCTTACCTTTGAGCCCATCCATACCCCGGGCCATTCAAAGGACCACCTTTCTTACTTCGTGGCGAGCGAGGGATGGCTCTTTTCCGGGGACCTGTATCTTTCAAGCCGGATAAAATACTTCAGGGCAGATGAGAGCATAGTGGATCAGATCCGGTCGCTCAAGCTTGTCATGGGGCTGGACTTTGATGCCCTTTTCTGCGCCCACCATCCAAGGCCTTCAAAAGGCAAGACCTTCATAGCGGCCAAGCTCCAGTATCTGGAGGATCTTTACGGCGCAGTGGCTAAGCTTTCTTCTAAGGGCTTAAACGCCTCACAGATAATGAGGGCCCTCGAACTCAAGGAAGACAGAAAGATCAAATGGCTGTGCTTCGGCAACGTGAGCATGAAAAACATAGTGCGCTCAGTGATAAAGGCAACGGAAAACCCTTAGTCCCTCATAAAAAGGAATTGAGGTTAGTCTGGATTTTTTGGAAGTGATCGGCACGAAATATTCCCCGCTCCCATGGTCATTGGGGCGGAGGCGCATACTGCACTAAAACTCTTCCAATTCCTTGTCGTCCAGCGGGATTACCTGCTGAGGCTTAACCTCTCTAGCACCAGGAGTCCCTTTGACAGAAGCGGGTCTTTCATCTGTCAGCCACATGCTGGACTACTCTATCCATTTCTTCAACGGCCTTGCTGATCTGAGCTATACCCTGGGCCTGCTCGCTGGAGGCTGCGGAAACCTCGGTTACCAACCCCCCCTACCTTTGCCGCAATAGCGATATTTTCCTTGAAAGCCTTTTTGGTAGCATTTGTCAGCTCTGTACCGGCATGTTAAAGATCCCACAATTCAGCCTTGATTACCATGATGGCGAATGCTGCCAGAACCTCGGATGCCTTCGCATTGCAATGGCCGTACCGGAACAGGGGAATATTGTTGTGCAACAGGCTTGCTCCGCTCGAAAAGACCTTGAGGCGGTAGATGGGCTCATGCCAGTAGGGAACAATGGGATCGCCTGTGTTGTGAACGGTTACGAGCGGGACAGACAAGTTCCCGCTTGTCTGATATCCGGCGGCTATATTCACCAAAGCCGCTTTATCAGCTTTAAAGCGCTTTACCAGAAGATTCAACCTGAAGTCGTTATCAGAGCCGGTATAGATCCGGCCTTTATTGTCATAGGGAGATCCGTTCAGTTCGTTGATTGCGTCATTGGTGGCGAAGCTATTGTACCACAAAATACCAAGCACGGTTTCAATTACGGAATCGGAATCGTTTGGATCAATCGGCGCTCTGGTCACCATGAGCAACTGCTCTGTTGCATGGGGCCTTTTAAGGATGGCGGAAACGATGGCTTTCTGGTAGGTCTCCCAGTTTGAAACCACATCATCAGGCACACCAGCCGGGGTCCCAGGCAGGACGCCTGGAAAGAAATAATCGAATACCACCTTGAAATCTCCCCAGTAATTTACCTGCTTGCAGAAGTTCCCGATCGGTCCGCAGATGGCCATTGCCCCGCTAAAGACATCAGGGTGAGTCTCGGTTGCCAGGGTCGTTATAAGTCCACCCTCTGAGGCGCCCACAAGATAGACCTTGTCAGTTAAGGGATGATCTGACTTGAAGATGGTTACGAGATCAACTACATCGGAAATGCCCTCTTTCACCGCAAGGCCGTTCTTGCTGTAGCTTGTGACGGCAAAGGCGTATCCGAGGCTGTTGACTATGCCTGGCACGGATGTCCCGTCCGGCAAGACGAGCTGATCCTCAGGAATCCCGACCGGCTCATATGGAGATACGTACCCGTGGGCGAATACCACAAGGTCGTGGTTCCATTCCTGCGGCATGCAGATACGATAGATTGCTCCGCTTGACTGTGTTCCATTTGTACATCCGTCTGCCAACTCAATCTGGGCCATTAGAGGAATGGCGGTTAACCCAATGATCAAAGAGATGACCGAAAGCAACACGTTAATAAATCGCTTCATAGTTCAAATCCTCCTTTCATGGATTTTGAAAAAACCCTACGCCCACACCTTAAGCGCTGTCAACGATCAAACCCTTTTCTTAAAAAAAGAGCGACGCATCCTGGCCCCTAAGTTTATTTGCTGAAATCCTCTCCTTCGGCAAATCCTTCCACTATATCCGCAATTGCTGCCTCTCCTGACTCAAGTAAAAGAGTCCAATACACCGTCTCATCCGTCGAGGCAAAACGTCCGGCAAAAGCGCGAAAGAGTCTTTCTACCTGCTCGGGGTAAGATGGAAAGGCATTTTTGAACTCATGGGAGGCCGTCAGAGTGTTGCCCATTAACATGGAGACATCCTCTGGGCCGCGCGCTTCAACTAACGACACCCAGTATTCGATCTCTGCCTCCCAGGGCAGCCGATCCAGAAGTCCTGCGTAGAGATGTGAAACGAAGTTCCTTGTCTGCTCACCTGGAAAACCTGGAAGCATGGTTGATACCCAGTTGCTGAACTGCTCTGATGATGAAGCAATCGTGACGACCTGCTCTCTGGTCAAACCGGTTGTCCACTCCGCATTTTCTTGATACTCGACTCCCAGCCGAAAGGCATCGGCACAGTCGCGCAGGAACTCGGAATCGGTGCGTCCACGTTGTCCGTATTCCGCGGATAGGAAGATCATCCTCCCCATTTGCGCTGCGGCCTGGCCTAAACCAATCCCTAAGTACATGTAGTAACTAAGATAACTATCAATCCAGAGATTCATGCCCCATTGCTCCGGAGCCCTGCCAAGGGCTGTCAGATAGAGGTGCAGGGTCAGCCTTTTCAAGGCTTCCCTCTCATCCGGGAAAGAAGCCGGGTAATCCTTTTCAGCTCGTGAGGAAGATCTTGTCACTAGTAGGTCCAGGAGGTCCTTTTCGGGACTTCCGAGGCGGGGCTTGAAAACAGGCCTGCTCTTTTGAATAGATGGACTGCCATTGGTTTCAACCGGACCCAGTTCAGCGTTGATTTGTGAACCAGCAATGCCCGCCATTGCCGCTGATCCCCCAATGCTCAGTTGGCCGCCAACGGTCAGAGGTCCGCCGCTCAGAGTCAAATGGGCGATCTCGGAGCTGGACACAAGAGAGGAATAATCACTGTTGTAACCGCAATCCATTTTGAATGACTCACTTATGGTTACTGATTCAGGATAGCTGCCCTGCATCACAAGAACGGTTGAACCCTCCCCGGCCGCGCCCATGCCGTTTTGAACCTTGTTGTAGCATGGCGCCCGCCCTCCGCAAATGCCCGCGGAATCAACGTAGATCCTGTTGGGAAGGCCAGTTGTAAATGACGTGTTTGAACCATAGGCAGTGCCGACGGCGTTTGTGGCGTAGGCCCGCACATTATAGATAGTTCCGGGGTTAAGGCCGGTTATGTTTCCTGTGAATGTTCCTGTGCCTGAACCTCCCGCTGCGCATGTGTCGGCTTTTGTGGGGTTGGGAGATGTCGCCCAGCAGATACCCCTTGAAGTTACCGGGGACTTGCCGTCGGAGGTAACATTCCCGCCTCCTGAGGCGCTGTTGGAGGTTATGGCCGAAATGCCTGATGTTGTTACCGTCGGAATGGTGGCGGGCCTGTTAGGATCGAGCCAGTGGAGGATCACCCCTCCATCCCCAACTGCCCATGCTTCATACCGCGAAGCCATCGCGATCCCGAAGAGGTTGTTGGACGTGTAAGTGCATCCTGCCGTCCAGGTGCCGTTTTTGAGCTGATAGACCTCTCCTGCCTCTCCCACGGCCCAACCCGTAGCCCCTGAAGGGGTTTGGACCAGAGAGACTCCATAAAGCGTCTTTGATACCTGGCTGTATAGGGGCCTTGTCCAGGAGGTTCCATTCCACCTCAGGAAAGGACTATCGGTCTTGAAATCTGCATAGTGAGCATATCCGACCGCCCAGCCGTCTGATGAGGAGACCATGCTCACATCGTTCAATCCGGTGGTATCGGGTGTATTGACAATAGACCAGGCTGTGCCGTTGTAACGCACTACTGTTCCATTGTATCCTACAGCCCATAATTCGTTTGGTCCAACAGCGGAGATGGCCTGAAGCATTGTAGCAGTCGGCGATGTCACTGATGACCAACTGGTGCCGTTCCAGTGCTGGATCTTTCCGTTCCATCCCACGGCCCATCCGTTATTGGCTGAAAGCATCACTAACTCGTAGGCGGATAACCATGTGCCTGCAAGTGCCCATGTGGAGCCGTCCCAACGGTAGAACCTGGCCCCGGCAGCGGGTGCCCAACCGTCGTTTGCGGAAGCCATACCAACAGCATAGTATGACGAAGCCGGCCCCTGGACAGGCCCCCAATCGCTTCCGTTCCAATGCATCGTCTTATTGCTGCTTCCCACGGCCCAGATATCTGATCCGTTTGTCCCCGGAACAATGGAAATGTCTTCAAGCTTTCGGACAGTTGGCCCAAACACTATATTCCATCTGACTCCGTCCCATCTGAGTATTATCCCGAATTCGCCTACTGCCCACGCATCGGTTGCGGATACTGATACCACGCCATACAAATCGAGGATCGTCGGTGAGTTTACCTGGGTCCAGGCAGTGCCGTTCCATCGAAGGATTGCCCCGTCTTCCCCTACGGCCCATCCGTCGCTAGCAGTCCGCAGGTCAACGGCCCTGAGGTCATTTGCTGTCGGGCTTGCGGCAATCTGGGTCCACGTGGTGCCATTCCAGCGCGCTATGATGCCTTTTTCTCCTACAAGCCAGCCGTCGTTATTGGATAGCATCTTTACAGCATAAAGCTTGCCTTCCGTTTCAACCGGATAATCAGTATTTCCCCAAGAGCCGGTAAAACGAGTTATCTGCCCCTTCATCGTCAATTGATTTTAGGAGACCTGATGCAAGGCATCCCCCACAGCCCATCCGTTGCTTGTGTCTATCATGGAAAGACCCCAGATGGTGAATCCATGGCTCTGATTCTGGCCTCCATATTTGTAGTCCCACTGAGAGCCGTTCCAGTTCAAGTAGTATCCGACACCTGCGTAGTCATTGGCTGCCCATGCCTGATTGCCGTTAGTCCCTGGCGTAAATCCCACAGTGCGAAACCAGTTGGTGGTCTTGGCATCAGACTTTGTCCAGGATGTTCCGTTCCACTTGAGCACCCAGCCCCCATGGCCGACGGCAAATCCAAGATTATTCTTGGCCATTGCAACCGACCTCAGAATTTCTGTAGTAGGGCTTGCGACCTTGCTCCAGGCAGTACCGTTCCAGTGAAGGATGGTGCCCTTAGCGCCTACGGTCCAGACATCATTCCCCGCTGAACCTGGAACCATTGCAACGCTGTAAAGGGTATTCCGGCACGGGTCGGGGAGTCCCGGCCCCCAGCATTCCCAGCAGGCTGCTTCAGAGGGAAAAGCGTTGAAGATGAACGGAATTGTGATTGACAAAATAACGAAAATAAATGCTGCAATCCGCATTGCTCTGCTTGTAGGTGAGTCGGCAATCGGCATAAGAAATGACCTCCTCCAAAAAGAATTCAGGCATAAGCATGTTTCATCAGATGCGGTAGTTACCTCAATCTGGATTGCAAGTCAACCAGGCATGGGGAAAAGAGTGCAATTGGTTTTGCCCTATACTATAGTTTAACTCTATGGAATCATGCGATAAGACTTGAAGCGGGCGGAGCTTTTTTGTTGACATCCGGGACTTTTGTGAATTATCATTCATAATTAAAATGATGCCAAGAAGGTGTCAAAGAAGTATTAATTAAGGTGTTATAACAAGGTCATGAAGGCCGGGGTTAGCGTTGTGAATAGTCGCTTCCCTGGCCTATTTTTTTGGAGAGGCGAGCTTATGCGTTTTTCCGGCTTGAACCGGCCCGGGGGCAGGCGTGAATGAGGTTAATAATATGTCTAAGTGGAAAATGATCCTTAACCCTGTGTTTCTGAACTCTCTGATCTTTATGCTGGGGCTCGCGTTTCACAGTATTGGCCCTTTTAATGCCGCGGCACAGGGTGTGAAAGTCATAAAAGAGGATACTGATAAGGATGGAAGGATTGACAGGATCGCTCATCTGGACCCAACCGGAAACTTAGTTAAGCTTGAAGCTGACAGGGATGGGGACGGCCGGATGGACACGTTCCAGTATTACGAGAAGGGTGTGCTCATGCGAGTTGAAAAGGACTCCGATGCAGACGGCAATGTTGATGAAAAGGATATCCTAGAGAAGGGAAAGCGCACGCTCCATGAAAAGCTGGACACCCTGGGCCGACCAGTCGGGGCCATCCGCTTTGATGAGCAGGAGAGGCCATTGAGATGGGAGAGGGATACCACAGGAGACGGCAGGTTTGATACAATCCATCATTACGAAAACGGGGCCTTGACCCTTGTTACAAAGGATACCACAGGCGGCGGGAAGGCAAATTTTTGGCAGAAATTCAAGGATGAAAAACCCGTCGAACAGAAGGCCGACAGGGACGGAGACGGCCGTTTGGAACAGGTGGTTTATTACGATCAGGAGGGAGCTGTTGCAAGGACATTGAACGACACGGACAAGGACGGCTTCATGGAAACCCTTCGCCTTTATGAGAAGGGCGAGATATCCAGGCAGGAAAAGAGGCGGAATGGGAGCGAGACACCATTTCATGTGATCGAATACAGGGACTCCCTGCCTGTAAAGGAGATGATGGATACGAACCTGGACGGATCATTTGATACGGAGCTTAAGCTTGTAAAGGGAAGGCCGGTACATAAGAAAGAGGACACTGATCATGACGGCAAGCCCGACCGCTTCACGGATTTCGACGAAGACGGCAGGCCCGCCCTTATCAGAGAGAAAAACAGGATCAGCCGTTTCATGAAAGGGATAATGACAAGTCTTGAACAGGTTGAGGACGGGAAAAAGACGGTTACAACCTTCGAGAAGGAAAAACCCGTACTCCAGACTGTTGACCAGGACGACGACGGCAGGATCGAACAGCGCATCACATTTGACAAGGCCGGGATTATCCTGCTGGCTGAGACGGACTCAAACCGCGACGGCCGTATGGACACATGGCAGCACTACAAGTCCGGTGACATGGTAAAGGCGGAGCAGGACAGAAACCACGACGGAAGGATAGATTCCGTCATGGAATATGACAAGGGCCGGATGATAAGAGTTCTCCTGGACAGGGACGGGGACGGTCATTTCGAAACCAGGCAGATCTTGAATGAACCGGGTTGGACAATGGTGACCGAGGTTGACACAGACGGCGATGGAAAGTTTGATGAGCGATATCGCTATATTAAGGATGCCATGAGGGTCAAGGAGGTCTTCTCCGGAGTCCGCGATAGATGGGTCTCCATCGAGGAATATAACGGCAAGGGAAGGCTCGTGATTTCAAGGGAATCTTCGGATGGCAAGGCCGGATACGATCTCACCTGGCACTACGACGCGGAAGAGAGGGCCTTTCTTGGTGAGAAGGACTCCGACGGGGACGGCCGGACGGATACCTGGTTCTATTATGAAAAGGGACGCCTTTCAATGGTGGAGGAGGATCGGAACCAGGACGGCAGACCTGATCTGTGGGAGCACTATGACGAATCCGAGGCCATGACATCGAGGATGGAGGATCTGGATTTCGACGGAAAGGCAGACATAGAAAAGAAAATGTGATCGCTAGGAATGCTCAAGGGGCTTGACCTCGGCAACCGGGCGGCCTATCGAAGATAAAGGCTGTCGTCAGGCTGAGAAAAACACCTGTGCGCAAGTCCTTTGAACGCTTTTTGAAGGAGGATGAAATGATAGATTTTTTAAGCAAGGGCGGGGTGCTCGTAATCCCGATCCTTCTTTGCTCCGTTTTTGCTCTTACAATATTTGCGGAAAGGGCCATACGCTTTGCGGTCCTCGGAAGAAGGGGAAGACTCGTTGCGGGAAGGGTCTCCGATTTCATTGAAAAGGGAGATGAAAAGGGAGCTAAGGAGGCCGCGATGAACAGCCGTTCGCCCATGGGGAGGATTTTGGCACAGGGCCTCGATGTTATGGATCAGGACAGGGAGATACTGGAGACGGTGCTTGCCCACGCAACCGAGGAGGAGGTAACAGAGCTGTCAAGATACCTCCAGGCCCTTGCTACCATTGCCAATATTGCGCCTCTTCTGGGGCTCCTCGGTACCGTAACCGGCATGATAAAGGCATTCATGGTCATCCAGCAGATGGGAGGAAAGGTCAATGCTGCGGTACTTGCAGGAGGAATCTGGGAGGCAATGCTCACAACGGCCCTGGGGCTTGCGGTCGCCCTTCCCACGATGGTCGCGCACAGTTGGCTCACTCACCGGGTGGACCGGTATGAGGCAAGGCTGCAGGATGGCACAGTGCGATTCATAAAGAGCCTTGGAAAATACAGAGGAAAATAGGAAATGCTTGTCCACAGAACCAGAAGACCCAGATACGGGGTACAGTTTCCCCTGGCCTCCCTAATAGACATAGTCTTTCTCCTGCTTGTCTATTTTCTTCTTACAACCAATTTCATGGTGGATGAGGGGATAGATATTAAGCTCCCTCAGGCCCAGGCCGCAAGGCCCCAGACAGATCAGGAGATAACCGTGTATGTTGATGCGCAGGGTAGATCGTTTATCGAAAACAGAGAGGTCGCTCTCGATCAGCTCTTCAAGCGGCTAAAGGAGATGATAAGAGATTCCGGCGACAGACTTGTGGTCATAAGGGCCGACCGCTCCGTCATTCTCAACAAGGCGGTGCAGGTGATGGATGTGGCCAAGGCCGCAGGCGCCGGGAGGCTTGTTTTGGCGACAGAGAAGGGTCTATGACGAAAGGCTGGTCAGGGGTGGAGGGGAAGAGAAGAAGGCCAAACTGGATACTTGCGGGATTTCTTGTTGGCTCCATTACCTTCCACGCCTGGATTCTGGGGCATATCGCGGGCCTCTATAATTCGAAAGCCCTGACTTATATAGAACTCAGCCTTGAGGAAAAAAAGAACCCGGCAGTCAGAAACATTCCAAGGCCTCCTGAGAGGCGAAGGCCTCCTGATGCGGAGACGCCCCAGGTGAGAGATGTAATTCCTGTCCCAATGAAGGCTGTTCAGCCGCCGCGTCAGCAGGTGCCTGCCAAAGCCTCAAAGAGCATTGTTGAGCCGATAGACGTGCCCGAGAAACCGGATGCTGCCAGGCTTGATGCAATGAACTGGGTGCCGCCTTCTTCGGCCGCTCCTTCAGGTCCTCTTCCATACGGCGCCCGCGAAGATTATTTCAGCATGGTGAGGATGAAGATCGAAAGCCGGAAGAAATATCCTGCAGCGGCAATGAAACAGCAGATGCAGGGGCGGGTTGCAGTGAGATTCACCATAGCCTCCGACGGCACAATAAGCGGCCTGGAGGTGAGGCAGCCCAGCCGCTATCGGTTGCTTGATGATGCGGCCCTTGAGGCCGTAAAGGCGGCATCACCATTTCCAAGACCTACGGCAAAGCTTTTTAACGGTCCTGTGCGTGTGGAGATAAGTATTGTCTTTGAACTCATGTGACAATAAAGTGATCTCTAAGGCGGGCTATGCCCGCAACCCAAATCCCAGTTTGCAGTCCCGTCATTCCGGCGCAGGCCGGTATCCAGTCTTTTACACCTGGATTCCGGCCAAAACAGTGCCGGAATGACGGGAGGTTAAAATTTCAGATAAAGGATGCCGAAATTTTCTTGTTTTTTGTGACAGAACGCTTTGGAATAAGGCACTAATGTCGCGAGTTCTACTGGAAGCGAGGTATGACAATTGATCAAGAAGATTTGTGTGATAGACGGCCAGGGCGGGGGCATAGGCGCAACCATCATTAAGTATCTTAAGGAGAGCTTTGGTGAGAGAGTGGAGCTGATCGCCCTGGGCACAAACGCGATTGCAACGTCCCAGATGTTAAAGGCCGGGGCAAACAGGGGGGCTTCGGGCGAAAACGCCATCTGCCGAATGTCCAATGAGTGCGACCTTGTCGTTGGGCCAATTGCCATCACGTGGCCCAATTCAATGATGGGAGAGGTAACAGCGAGAATGGCCGAGTCTGTTATGACCAGTATGGCGGTTAAGTTCCTCATTCCTCTATCGCAGGAGCGATGCGAGATAGTTGGGGTGATGAAGGAGCCCCTTCCCCACCTGGTCCAGGCAATGATTGAAGGAAAGATAAAGGAGGTGATTAAAGGTGTGTGAAGCGAATGCCTATCTGGTAAAGGACGGTCAGGAAGAACTGATCATGGAGTCGGTTGATCTGATTGAGCCTGAAGGCGAAAACGGCTGGAGGATCATGGGCATATTCGGCGATCAGAAGATCGTCAATGGAAGGATCAAGTCCATGAATCTCGTCAACCACAAGATCCTGTTCGAGCAATAGGAAGCTATAAAAGGGTCTCAAAGGCGGCCTGGAAGGCCCCGGCCCTCTTGCAGTCATAACTGAAACTCCAAACTAACAGAGCTCCATGCGGGGTTCTGTTCAAGAAAGCATCAAAAAAGGCCAAGAAGGCCCAACGCCCGCCCATAAGGGGTTTGCGCGCCTTCCTGGCCTTTTCATTTTGTGAGGGCCCGTTTCTCCTCTTGGGCGCTTTATCTAAAGGATTTGTAATAAATCAAGGAAGGTAAAAAAAAGCGATCTTAGGAGGAGACAGATGAGAGTAGTAAAATGTATCGGGTCTTTTTTGATGGCCATCTTGCTCGCATTTCCGGCCTTGGTGTCGGGCGAGGATAAGAAGGAGGAGGTGCATCGCCTTGATTCAGTGGTAGTTTCGGCTACCAGGAGCGAGATGTCGGTATTTGACGCCCCCCAGGCGGTGACTGTAATAACAAGTGAGGAAATCGCATCCTCTCCCTTTGAAAGGATAGAGGACATAGTGCGAAGCGTGGCGGGCATATACAATTTCAGGCATTACGGCATGCAGACAAACGGTATCGTGAGCCCGCTCATAATGAGGGGGGTCGGGAAAAACAGGGTACTTCTCCTTTTGGACGGGGTTCCCCAGAACGACAACTTCAACAACGCCATCGCATGGATCGCCTGGGGCCACATACCAAAGGAGACCATATAGAGGATCGAAATAGTGAGGGGGCCCACATCAGCACTCTACGGTTCAGAGGGTCTTGGAGGCGTCATACATATCATCACCAAAAAGGCTTCCAAGACCCGGAAGACCTCAATAAGGGGTGAGGCCGGGACTGCCAATACTTACGGCGGCGCCCTTTTTCACAGCCAGAAGTTTGATGGTTTCGGTTTGATGGCCGCCGGGGGTTACGACGATAGCGACGGATTTTACATGAGAGAGGATGTGCAGAGCTACACTACCAAGAAATACCGTAGGGCGGGGAAGGCCCTGGGGAAGGTCTCCTATGATATAGCTGAAAACTCCGACATAACCCTTTCAGGCCTTTACTATGATCTGGACGGCGGACAGGGAAGGGAGTTTTTCCACACCGACCTTACACTCGACCAGTACTGGCTCAATTATTCCCGCAAGGGGGAAAAGCTGGGGCTCAAAGGGCTTGTCTATCTGAATCGGGCCGACAAGACCGCCTATCAGGATAACGCAAACAACAACTACACAGCTCCCTATCGTGATGAGCACCCCAAGGCATATACATGGGGAGTCGATTTGCAGGGAAACTATGCGCTTTGGAAAGGTGCGAACCTGACGCTGGGAGCCGCCTTCAAGGAGGCAAACTGGGACTATGACGAAGATTTCCCGGGAACCACCAGGGACGCGGGGGCAGAGGGGGTTCAGCAGTTCATCTCTCCATTCCTGAACGCGGATTTCAGGTTATTTGATGACAGCCTTATCCTGACTGCCGGAGCACGTTATGACTTTATTTCGACTTCCGACGGCGCAATCTGGGACACCAAGCCTGAGGGAGGAGTCCCCGCCTACAAGAACCAATATGATACCCAGCACGAGGAAAGCTTCTCTCCCAAGGTAGGCATAGCCTATCACCCTGTTCGCGGCACGCCTCCGGCGCGCCGCGAATGGGCGAGCTGAGCTTCGCTCCAGCGCCTGTCCTACAGGCCGCCGGAGGCGGCCTTTCGAACAATCGCTG
>MNYJ01000011.1 GCA_001874005.1 Desulfobacteraceae bacterium CG2_30_51_40 | reverse complement strand
AAGGTCAACTATCCTAAATTGGGCAAGGCGCTGAAGAAAATCGTCGGTCTGGATGCGAAGGAGGAGGATTGATGGCGGGTAAAACGGATAGGACGAACGCATCGCTGCCCATGCCTGACTACGCCCAGCTCTTGCTGGATGTCAAGGAGCGAGTCAGGGCAGCTCAGTACGCTGCACTCAAGGCGGTAAACAGAGAGCTGGTCGGACTTTACTGGGACATAGGCCGGATGATCGTTGAGCGGCAGGAAGGAGCAACCTGGGGTAAAGCGATTGTCCAACAACTGGCTGGAGATTTACAGTGTGAGTTCCCAGGCATAGGCGGCTTTTCCGCATCAAATCTATGGCGAATGAAGAGTTTCTTCGAGAGTTATCAGAGCATCGAAAAACTCGCACCATTGGTGCGAGAAATTGCCTGGAGCCATAACATTGTCATTATGGAAAGATGCCAGGAATCCTTGGAACGGGAATTTTATATCCGCATGACCCGCAAGTTCGGTTGGTCCAAAAATGTGCTCATCCACCAAATCGAAAACCAGAGCTATGAAAAATCCCTGCTCGGCCAGAACAACTTCGCTCAGGCATTGACACCGGAGCTGCGAGCCCAGGCCAAGCTTGCTGTGAAGGACGAATATACCTTTGACTTTCTGGAACTTGGAGAGAAACACAGCGAGCGGGAACTTGAGCGGGCCCTGATCGCCAAGATCGAGGATTTCCTTAGGGCCATGGGAGGGATGTTCGCTTTCATGGGCAGCCAGTACCGTTTGGAAGTGGATCAAAGGGAGTATTTCATAGATTTGCTCCTCTTCCATCGCCATCTGAGATGCCTGATAGCGATTGACCTGAAGATTGGCGAGTTTCAGCCCGAATTCATAGGTAAGATGCAATTCTATCTGACTGCGTTGGATATGCAGGTACGGCAAAAGGAGGAAAACCCTTCCATAGGCATAATACTCTGCAAGGATAAAAGCCGAACGATTGTGGAATATGCCCTGCGAGACGCCCGTAAGCCGATGGGGGTAGCTACCTATCAGATAAGAAAGAAGCTGCCGAAAGCTCTGCAGGGCCAACTGCCCTCACCAGAGGAAATCGTCCATTTGCTGGAGGGTATCGAGGAATGAATGACCGTATAGCCCAAGCCCTCACCAAACTCTTCGAACGCCACCGGATTGTCTTCTGGTACGATGAAAAGCAAGATTTGCGCGATGAGTTTGAGGGGCTGTCCCTTCCCGGCGTGGAAAAAGTGGAACTCACGAATAATGAATATGGGATCAAATACAGGATATTGCGTGAGCAGCCGGGACAGAAGTTCCTGCTATACCGCGAGGGGCAGCAGCCTGCTGACCTGGAAAACTGGTTGCTCGATGTGCAGTTGGCCCATGGCGAGTTCCGCACGGATCAGGCGGCAATATGGCTTTCGGAGCTTGAACTCGGTCTGGAGTTTGCCGATGTGGTGCAAGACCACGCGGAGTTTTTCCAGGCAATCAAGCGCAAAGAGGCCCTTAAGAAGATGCTGAAGCCCGACGATACTATCGGGCTGATCCGCCTCAAGATGCTGGCAGTGTGCGCAGGCAGTGAGCCGCACATGGATGCCATAGTCGAGCAGTTACTGGAGGAATTGTCAGTTGTAAGTACTCAGACTTTAGTTGATATCCTCGGGGAGAAATTCAGGCTCATTCTGCGCTGCAAATTGGACGGGTATTTATGGGAGCAGATGAAAAGACATTATGGCTACACCTCTTCAGATCCCAGTATCCGAGATTTCGTCGTCCAGCTTTTCAAAGACTGCCATTTCCAGAATTTTGCTTCCCACTCTCCACTCTCCACTTCCCACTTATCCTCAGATGCCCTGGTGTTTCTCAAACGATGGAAGGACAGCCGCCAGTTCGAGTCCGGGTTTGAAAACCTGTCCGGTGAATGCGCCGTGGTGCTCGGAATCGAACAGGATCTGGCCAAGCGGGATTTACGTGAACTGATCGAGCTTGATTACTTCCGCCTAATAGACCAGAAGATCATAAGCGACCTGGTGAGGGCCGTGGTCTCACGGACAGTATCAAGCGGAGATGTTGCGCTTTGGGTGCGCCAGCGGAGGCAGGGGCATTGGTACAGGGAATACCGGCATCTTTACGAGGCCATTGATTTCGCTTCGAAGTTCACAAGCGCCCTTCGCGAGGCTAAACTTGAGATGAACAGCCTTGTTGATGGCGTGCAGCGTTACAGCCGCTTCTGGTATCAGTTGGATCAGCTCTACCGCAAGTTCACCTACCACGTGCGCATGTCGGGTCAGGCCTCATTAATGAGCGAGTTGACCGACCGGATCGAGAACCTATACTCCAACAGCTATCTGCTTAAGGTCAATGACCGCTTTCAGTCTTTTGTGGATGAAGCAAACCTTTGGGAGGCCCCGCCTGTTGCCCCTCAGAAGAACTTCTTTGAGCACTGGGTCCGGCCGTTCCTGCGAAAAGATAATAAGGTATGCGTGATCATCTCAGACGCCATGCGTTACGAGATCGGCGATGAACTGCTAAGCCTCATCCGCCAGGAAGACCGCTATAGCGGTGAACTGGAACCTGCGCTTTCAATGCTGCCGAGCTATACCCAACTCGGCATGGCGGCTCTCTTGCCCAACAGGGAACTGGCGATTGCCGAAAGCGACACGGGCACCGTGCTGGTGGATGGGCAAAGCTCCCAAGGTACGGCCAACCGCATCAAAATTCTGGGCCAGGCCGGCAGCCAACGGGCGACGGCGTGCAGGGCCGAAGAACTGATGGCGATGAAAGGGGATGACTGCCGGGCGCTGCTGCGTGACCACGATGTGATCTATGTCTATCATAACCGTATAGATGCAACAGGCGGCAAACGGGAATCAGAAGAACATGTTTTCGAGGCAGTGGAAGAGACGCTGCAGGGGCTTATACGTCTCATAAAGAAGCTTACCGGAGCCAACGCCAACAACTTGCTGGTGACATCTGATCATGGCTTCATCTATCAGAACCGCGCCATAGAGGAGAGCGATTTTGTCAGTGGGGAGTGGACAGTGGAGAGTGGAAAGCATAAAGGAAGTGACTCTCCCCACTTTCCACTTCCCACTTTCCACTATTTAGATCGGCGTTTTATTCTCGGCAAGAATCTGGGTGGGCATTCAAGCCTGCGAAAGTTTACCTCTAAACAGCTCGGTCTTGCAGGCGAGGTGGAGGTACTGATCCCCAAATCCATCAACCGCCTGCGCCTGAAGGGCTCAGGCAGCCGCTTTGTTCATGGAGGCGCGTCGCTGCAGGAAGTGGTGATCCCGGTGCTCAAGATCAACAAGAAGCGGCAGAGCGATGTCACAAGCGTGGAGGTTGATATCCTGCGGGGTGCAAGCTCGCTGATCACTTCAGGCCAATTGGCCGTCACGCTGTATCAGGCGAGTCCGGTCACGGAAAAGATTAAGCCAAGAACTCTGAGGGCTGGTATTTACACTGAAGAAGGAGATCCGATATCGGACTGCCATGACCTGACCTTCGATTTGACATCAGAAAACCCCCGGGAAAGAGAGCTACAGGTACGCTTCGTGCTGACCCGCAGGGCCGACGAAGCAAACGGCAAGGAGGTCACCCTTAAGCTTGAGGAAAAACATGCCGAAACTTCGCATTACAAGGAGTATAGGTCGCTAAGGTATTTGATGCGGAGATCATTTACCAGCGATTTTGACTTTTGAGTTATCAGCCGTCAGTTTTTAGTAATCAGTAAAGGAAGAGATGATGAAATTTGAAGATATGGAAATCTGGAAACGGTCGGCGAGGCTTTCAGCGGAGTTGTACAAGTCATTTTCTGACTGCAAAGATTTTGGTTTCAGAGATCAGATCACGCGCTCAGGGTTATCCATTCCGAGCAATATTGCAGAGGGCTCGGAGAGAAGTTCGAAAAAGGACTTCATTCGGTTTATGAAGTATGCAAAGGGGTCGTGCGGTGAGCTGAGAACACAAATTTATATTGGCATAGATATTGGCTACATCGAGCAGACCCAGGGTAAAGAGTGGCTAAACGAAACCCGAGAAATCTCCGCCATGTTGGTCGGCTTTATCAACTCGGTCGAAAAACAACTGAATACTGAAGGCTGATTACTTATGACTCCCCTAGACCAGAAAATAAACACACATTTTCCAGGACTCGTTGTCCGGAAGGATCTCGTAAGAACTGTCAAGGGAAACGCCATAGTTCCCTCCTACGTGCTGGAATACCTGCTGGGCCAGTATTGCGCCACGAGCGATGAGGCCACAATTCAGACCGGGATAGAGACTGTTAAAGAGATCCTTCGCAAGCACTATGTGCACCGCAATGAAGCGGGCCTGGTTCGCTCAAACATTAAGGAAAAAGGCCGTTACAAGGTCATAGACAAGATAAGTGTCGCCCTGAATGAAAAGGCAGATGTCTATGAGGCGGAGTTCTCCAATCTCGGAATAAAGAGAGTGCTGGTTGATTCAGGAACAGTCAAGACCCATCCCAAGCTGCTTGTGAGCGGCGTATGGTGCATTGCCGATATAGAATATGAATTCAGCGAAGAGAAGAGTGCCTCTCCCTGGATCTTGTCCACGCTAAAACCTATTCAGCTCTCTCATTTTGATTTTGAAAACTATCTCGAAGCCCGTAAGCAAATGACAAAAGAGGAATGGATTGACTTGCTAATCCAGAGCATGGGGTTCAACCCGGAGCTATTCGGCAAACGCAGTAAGCTCATCATGCTGATCCGCCTTATTCCGTTCTGCGAGCGCAACTACAACCTGATTGAACTGGGCCCCAAGGGAACCGGCAAATCCCACCTCTACTCGGAGTTTTCGCCTCACGGCATCCTGATCTCAGGGGGCGAGGTGACCGTGCCAAAGCTCTTCGTGAACAACTCGACAGGAAAGATCGGCCTTGTCGGCTACTGGGATGTCGTTGCATTTGACGAATTCGCGGGGAAGCAAAAGCGGGCGGACAATGCCCTTGTTGACATCATGAAGAACTACATGGCCAACAAGTCCTTCTCGCGAGGCATTGAAACCCTGGGCGCTGAGGCATCAATGGTTTTTGTGGGCAACACCAAGCACACCGTCCCTTACATGCTCAAGCATGCTGATCTGTTCGATGAACTGCCGGAGAAATTCTATGACTCCGCGTTTCTCGACCGCATTCATTTCTACATTCCCGGATGGGAGGTGGACATCATCCGTGGAGAGATGTTCTCAAACGGTTATGGCTTCGTAGTGGATTACCTCGCCGAGATTCTACGGTCACTCCGGAACCACGATTACTCGGATCGCTACAAAGGGCTTTTTTCCCTTTCCTCTGATATTTCAACCCGCGATCGGGACGGTATCAATAAGACATTTTCAGGCCTTATGAAGATCGTGTTCCCGCATGGCGGCGCATCCAGGGAAGATATCGAAGAACTGCTTCGGTTCGCGATCGAAGGGCGCAAGCGCGTCAAGGACCAACTGATGCGGATTGACTCAACCTATGGAAATGTAAGCTTTGCCTATCTGGATGCTTCTCAGCTAGCAAAGTCAGTCACCACGCTGGAAGAGGAGGAGTACCCTAACTACTACAACAAAACAGTGGACAGTAATCAGCCGTCGGAAGTCGGCATTCAGAAAGAAGCAACTGAAACATTGCCGCCGGCCACTGATCAGTCGCTGAAGGCGCAGCACCTTACGTTTCAGGAAAACCAAAAGGGCATTTCTTTTGATACCCTGCTAGGCCCATATCTCAAGGGAGCGACCAAGATCACGATCACAGACCCTTACATCCGACTGTTCTACCAGGTTCGCAACTTAATGGAATTCCTTGAAACCGTTGTGAAACATAAAGCCCAGGACGAAGAAGTGGCCGTTCATCTGGTGACAGCGAAAGATGAGTTCAAGGGAGAACAGCAGAAAGAGTATTTCGAGAGGATTAAGGAGTCCAGCAGTGCTGTGGGGCTTGACTTCACCTGGGAGTTTGAGGAACCAGGGGCAATCCATGCCCGCCACATAGTTACCGATCATGGATGGAAGATTTCGCTGGATCGCGGCCTGGATATCTTCCAGCACTATGAAATGAACGATGCCTTTACCTTTGCAAACCGCCTCCAGAAGTATCGGCCGTGCAAGGCCTTTGAGGTGACTTTTATAAGTGATGGTCTTAAGCAGGGTTACTTCTTGCGGCACCAACAGTAAGGTTGTTGGGGGCATCAAATCTTTGCAGGCCAATCTTTAATACAGGAACAATAGCCGCCGGGTTTAAGTCGGCGCCCAGTTGATGGAACCGAAAAGACTACTGAGTTGGCTGCTGCGAAAATGCTATTGTTGCAGGCATAATATCAGATTGTTTCCGCGTAAGGTTTGTTCTCCGTATGATCTATCAATGGCTGCTAATGGCCTATATAAAGCATTAAGCAGGTAATATGAATTACTAGCAAATCACTGGTGCGGACGGAAAAAAAGCTCCACTGCAACAGTTCAATCGTAAAGGGGGGATCAAAACCATGAATTGGTATAAGTATGGCTTTAAAATCAAGCTGCCTATTGACGGCGAGCCAAGATGGTGGGTTGATATTTGCCTTGTTGATGAGTCCGCTTTTCTATACCGAGGAATCCGGAGGTGTTCCCTTTGTTGATTGGGTCAAGGCAATGGTAGAAAACCAGGGTGGGACCAAAGGCCATGGAGCCATCCCTTGGACAAACCTGGAATGCTCCAATTGTGGAACCCCTGAAGGGTTGGAATGCGAGTAATACTTCACAAAAATACTTAGGACTGTCCTCCTCGGATGGTTTTGTATCAGCGCCGCAATCCAATTGCCGGGGAGGGCAAATCACCTAGCTACATGTATTTAATCCGGCGTAGAAATCCCCACCCTACGGGTGGGGTTAAGGGGACTGGCTATGCCGGTCCCGGATGGGAATGGCTTGTTAGGCCGATTGCCTGCTATTTTGAGAGCGCCCTTTTTGGCATATTTAGGCCGTTACTGGTAGTTAGCTGCCGTCGCTAAGCCTGAACCAGCACAAAAGCTTGGGCCAGGAATAGCGCTCATATACTGACTGAGTTAAGCCCCCCTATGGGGGGCAATTTGAAAGCCGCGCCCTTCGGGTGCGGATTCTTTAATCCTCAAAATACGTCCATGTATTCCTGTGGTTAAAATTATCGCCCGCCTTGAACTCGATGAAACTATCTCATTTCCGGATGGACACCGGCTAAAGGTGTGGTGGGGGGAGGGGGAGGTAATCACTCCCCTTTACCCGATTAGGCGATTTGTCTTAATCTAGAAATATCAATTTGCTCGTATCAAAACCTGATGTCGCTGCTTTTTCTACGAGAATACTTTTTATGTCATTTCTTATCGTTGGGCTTCTGGCCAGAATCCATAAATAGGATTTGTCTGGGCCGCATACCAGTGAATATTGATAATTTTCATGGTCAAGACCGAAAACGATATAAGAACCATAGAAAGGGCCAAAGAAAGAAACCTTCAGGTAACCCTTATCCGTTCCTTTCACAAAATAAGCCTTTCCCTCGACCTCTTTCCATGAATTTTTCTCAGCAGAGTAACCGCGATTTAATACTCTGATACCACCGTCATCCCTCAAACTGTAATCTGCTGTTATTCGTGTCAACCCTCGCTCAAATGAATGATCCAGCCTCGCAATTTCGTACCACTTACCCAGATATTTTTCTATCTCGAAGTTATCAACAGGGTGCACATTTTCGGGTATCCCAACACACCCCATCAAGAAAAACACCAATACTATCGATATGTTTTTCATCTCCATTTTTCTCTATGAAGCAATAAACCCACAAGCTCAGCGGCGGGCTGGTTCTTTGATCGTCAGTGGAAGTGGAGTGTTGGCACTTTCACTGTTTGACCAATTCCACCCGGCGATTCTTAGCCTTTCCTTCCTCTGTATCGTTGGATACGACGGGTGCAAGGGAGGACACACCATAGGCCTTCAATCGCGCTTCTGTTTGGTGCCAATCGCGGCTGGATGTAGCCGCCTGGAACAATATATTGAATAGTTTCCTTCCAATATCAAGGAGTTTTGAGCTTGTCAATCTTATAATAAAATAATATTGACAAAATTATTTGATATTATTACTTGTTTTGAATTGTTCAATATCCAATTTAGACGCTTTCGTTAAGAGCGGGACCATTGGTGTTGCGAGAGGCGGACGTGGTCTTGAGGTGGAAGTAGGCCGGAGGTCACTGCCTGGCCAATTTATATGAAAATGCCCCTCGCCTTTCCTCCTCTCCCTCGACGGAAGAGGGAGGGGTGGGGGTGATTTTCATGTTTCTTTGTGCCCCAATAGGGCATGGGGGTTAGTGGAGGAGAAAGATCCATGGAAGAGCTTTTTGAATTGATGATCACAAAAGAGAAAGACGACGGCAAGGCTATGGTTCGTCTGGGCATACGCCTGAAGATAGCAGGCAATGAGGTCCTGTGCCCTGTATCCAGGCTTTGTGACTCATACGAGACATTTGAGAAGGAGTTTCAGACCCTGAATGATGCACTGGAACAAATAGAGCAGAAGGCCCGGAGACTCTTTAAATCGCAATCGTCTTCAGCAGGGCTTCGGATTGGCCCTGAGACGCCTGCGAAGGATATCTGGGATATTCTCTCCGCCATAGATGATGAAGAGGTGTTGACTGAAAACTTCAATGACTTGCTCGAATCACAGAGGCAGGCTGTGGCTGAATACGTCCTGACCCATTGCAACATCTTTTCAGGAAAGGCGGCGGCCTTCTCCCGACGCTATGACAGTGAGACTGGTCTCATGGCATAGTGCCCTTTCATTCATCCCCAGGTCTGTGAGCCTGGCTTGTCCAGGCGGCAATCGTACCACCCATGGTCCGGCCTAAGACCACTATCTTCTGAGGGTCTATTCCCCTTTTCTTCTCAAGATACTGCCATGCTGTCTCTTTAATTGTTCTTGACAAGAAAAGAGTCTTCTAACTTTAATGTCAAGTTAGTCCCGGCTCGGTAGTTAGTGCCCATCCGGAAATGGCTATTTTCACCGATTTCGGCGTTGGGCTCAAATTTTAATCCTCGAAATACGTCAATGTATTCCTGTGGTTAAAATTATCGCCCGCCTTGAACTCGACGAAACTATCTCATTTCCGGATGGACACTAGTTAGGTTTCCTTTTTGA
>MNYJ01000216.1 GCA_001874005.1 Desulfobacteraceae bacterium CG2_30_51_40 | reverse complement strand
ATGTAACCATATGCTGGTGTGTAGCGCTGTCAAATTCATTGACGGGAACAAGGTTATTGAGCCCGCTAGCAAGGTCGTTTTCGTAATAATACATGGCCACATCCGCCAGCGTGTTGGAATATGTATCCGCATAAGGAGCGCCGTTATCCCCATCCACATTGCCGAAACCGGGATCACTGCCGTTGTAATAACCGTCGGTCATCACAATCGCGAAATTCTGCTGGCACTCTCCCCCCTCTTCCGCACTTGAGATGGGGGAAGGCCCAACTCCGCCGTTTTGTCCGTCGGTCGTGTGGAAGTACTGGCCCACATATTTCAGACCCTTTCTGAGGGGGGTACCCACGGCCCGCAGGACGATTCCAAGTGTATATATTTTATTTAGAAGTTCCACGGACTCATCGGTTTCTCCAACCATGACGTTAAGGACGGGCTGGATCAGATAGCCGTTTATGCTTCTGATGCCTACCCTGACACCCCTCAGATTTACTATGGTCTTTGAAATGGCGGCTGTCGCTGTAAGCTCTCTTCTTCTGTAAAAAGAATACCAGTTAGCGAAGTTCTGCTTTTCCTCCGCGTAGCTCCTTGAGGTGACTACATCTCCGGGGGGGGCGGTTGTCGGGAGGAGTTCTCCCTCCTCCACGCGGTCGTCTCCGTCCCTGTCGTTAATCTCGTAGTATTTTACATCACCATCCAGCACAACAAGATATGGTCTTCCTGCAGAGGCGGACCATGCGTAGTAGTGGGCGTTTTTAATGGCTATGGTGGGGCCGGAAGCAGGCACAAACTTTATCGCATCGGCGCATACCCTGTCAGAGTCACCCGTCCTGGTGAAGGATAGTGAAACGACGCCGGTGCTCGGGTCCAGTGTGAATGTACCCAGGAGGTTCCAAAGTCCTCCGTTCAACCTCTGGTTTACCGTGACCGGTGTGTTCCCGCTTACATGGGATACGTTGTAGGTGACGGCAGTGGATCTATAGTTGTTGGCGGTCCACCTGGCATAGACCTGGTATGATCCGGGTGGAAGGCCGGGTGTCCATGTGGCGGTGTAAGGGCCATCCGATGGCGTCCACCAGTAATGATTATTATAGGACTGTGTGTTGGTCGCGGAAGACCAGGCCCCTGTCATTGTGAAGGCCGTATCCTGATTGTCTATTATGATCCCTGCATCCAGCGAGTAATAGGTGTTGTTGAGATTGAATGTAGGGGTCGCCGCGCTTGGATGAGACCTCGGATTGTCGGGATTGGCCGCCGGCATCGTGGGCCACGGCTCATAGTTGACTGCCGGGTCGTAGTACATGCGGTTATAGCCGTGCCACTGGGATTTCCAGAGCATACGGTTGGTTCCGCTCAATATCTGCGAGTAGGTGCCTGTTTTATAGACATTATCTCCAGGGTCATCAAAGACATAGGAATGGCCCTGGAAAAGACCGTCCTGCTCGGGCGCGAGCATCTCCCAGTCCATGCTGCCTGAGTCGTCTAGCACAAACATGATATTTGCGGGCGCAGCAACCACCCTGGCATCAATTGGATAGTCTGCGATGTCGAGGCAGGCCCCTGGGGGAACCAGAAAGGTTGCAAGGATTGAATGATCCGCTGTTATGCCGGTGAATGTATAGCTTGATACGGGGCCTACTGAGACCCCATCAACGATGACATCCTGGATGGAGTTTCCGGCAAAGGGAGTTATGGCAAAGCTCTGGCTGTCTCCCTCCCTCACGACTATGGTTCCGGCCGGGTTTATGCTTCCTCCTATCTCAGCCGAGGCGCTTATGTTGTGATATACGGTGCATTCCGTTACAAAGCTGTAGGTGCCTGTCGAGCTGGCGTTATAGTGCCTTACCGCCACATAATAGGCCCCCGGAGAGAGGTTTCTTTCTATAAGAAAGTTGGTGCTTGGGCCGCTGTTGTTGTCTGAGGCTATGGTCTGGCATGCCCCGTTAAGAAGGGTGCCGAAGGTATTGGTGCCGCCTTCTGAATGGACATTAAGCAGGGAATTACCGGAAAGATCTATCCTGAAATAATCCACGTCTCCCGGCCTGAAGATATTCCCGGCGGTAGTGCTCCCGCAGGCCACAGCGGTTGCGGTTGCGCAGTCGTTTCCGTGGTCGTCAGGCTGGAATTGGACTGAGAGCTGGTACGCTCCTGTCCTGTCTGAATAATAATGGCGGACTCCGACATAATAGGTCCCTGCGGCTACATCCAGCCTTATCCTGAAATTGCGTCCGGCGCCTGCATCGTCATCCGATGTAAGCTCGCTGCATTCGGAATCATAAAGGATTCCGAAGGTATCTGTGTTGCCGGTTGACTGCAGGACCAGGTAGCCGTTGGGCGACAAATCCAATCTAAAGAAATCAATATCTCCCGCCGTCTCTATGTTTCCAGAACTAGTGCTTGTGCTTCCCACGGCGGTCGCAGAGGCGCAATCGTTACCATGATCATCGGCCGAAACGCTTTTCGGGATCAGGAACAAAAACATCACCAACAATAAGGCGATCAACCCGCCGATATGCCTGGTTTTCATCATCGTGATCTCCTTTACATGCCTCCCTCGTGCCTATACTCCGTCAAAAGGCCTTTCTGTATTGAACCCTTACTATGGCATTGCCGTTATTTCTATTTGATCTCCCATAGACCGAGTAGAGATGTATCCGCGAACTGGATACAGACAGAGAGCTTCCAGGAGCGAAACCTTGAAAGGCTGCGCTTAGCCTTGCACCTGGAAGACCGGCAGACGGCACTGCGGTGTTATTCCAAAATGTGTCCCTGAACATGTCGTTTGCTTCATTTATCCCTCCTATACCCTGCAACCAGCCGGGGGCAACGTTAGCAAGATCGGAGTTTTGAAGTGACTGTGCCGCCTCAATGGCGCCTGCCTCCGCCTCGTAGAGGTTTTCCTTATAGGATCTTTCATTGGAGGCCACCTGCACCTCTATTGTCGAGGTATTTACTACTGCAATACCAAGAATGGATAAAAGCACCAGCATGAGCATCCCTAGAACCAGGACTGATCCGCCTCTATCCTGAAGCAAAGCCTTCCATTTCATACTTTTCTCCGCCTTAGCTGTCTGTCTTGTCATAATAATCTAAATACTTGGTTTAACGTATGTTAGTGTGATTATCCTCGCAACTCCATCCCTTCCCTGATATGAGGATGAAACGCTGAGCGTCTTTGAGTTGGCAACAGGGGCATTATCAACAACGTTCCATGTGATGACATATCCCGCGGGAGGCCTAGGGTCTTGGTGATTTCCCTGCGCCAGATCCGGGTGGCCATAGGGGAGGGAAAGAAGAGATTCAATTCTGGCCTCGGCGAGGGATATGCGCTCTGTCAGACGATAGGCGGACGAATTGGCGTTTGTGGCGCCTATCTGCATGGATGCTATGGCAAGGATTCCTATTGCAAATATTGCCACGGCGAGCATTACCTCAACCAGTGTAAAACCTTCGCAATCAACTTTTTCGGCGTTGCGGACGGATATTCTTTTCATTGCCTAGGTTTCCCTTGTTAACCTGTTTCAGATAAGCAGGTTCCTGCACCTGACGATGGAGGTCAAGAGCCTGTGCCTGAAGCCGTTGTTTGGCGTTATTCTTCTGTTTCCGACAACGTATGTGGTGTTATCCAGATGTTTCTGGTCCTGCCTGTCGCTTCTTGCAAGGAGCCATATCCTCACTGCGACTATCCTGTTCAAGGCAACTGGTGATGGGAGTGCTGTTCCCGCGGGGTTATCGAGGAGATCAATGTTACCATCGTCATTGGTATCCAGGCTGCTATCAAGGAGGTTATCGTTATTGCTGTCAAAGGCCCAGATGATGTTTCCTCCCGCACTAACATCAGGAATCTTGTCCCCGTTGTTGTCAAAAGCATAGGCCAGACCCATGGCTATAATATTCTGCGAAAGAAGCTGTCTTCCTCCTCCGCCCACCCGTGGCCCTACCCTTCGGGCAAGGTCGAGATTCCCGTCCGGGGCTGCCACAGGGCTATCGTAGATGCAGTAATAGACTGTTTCATCACCGCCTCCCAAAATTCCGTCTTCAGGGGGCCTGTCTATTGTCATCTCTACACAGGAATTGCCGTTCAAATCGGCAGCATCGTTGATGTTTCTCCGCGTTACATCCGTTATGCCGAAGTTGCCGCTGTCACGAGGGTCATATCCTGCCAGGCGGAGATCACGCTCCATAAAGAAAAGCGCGGCCCTCAGGTTTTGCTGCATGGAGGATACCTCCTGCTGAGCTACATAGGAATCCTGCTGAGAACGATAGGACATGAACATGGCCCCGGCCACCAGCCCTGCAATCACCATTGCCACCATGAGTTCAACAAGCGTGAAACCTTTTGATCTTTCTATGTGTGTCATATCGTAAGCCTGAAGAGCTAATTGATCCTTATATTGCCGGCTGCAGTTACTACAACGCTAAGGGTCCTGGCGTTTGTATTGCTGAAAAACGCCGTCCCGGCCCCAAAGCCTCCCGCGTTATTTCGCGTGAGGCCGTTTCCGCGAAAGGCGATCGCGGGAAGTCCATCGTCATTGTTTGTAAAGGTCAGGCCGTTTCCCCCCCCCTGCGCAGGATCGAATTGGACACCCTGGTAATTTGAGAGGCGGACCCCTGCGACCAGCAACTCCCCGGCGTCGTATTCCACATTGTTGTTCGAATCCACAAAGACCGCATAGTCAAAAACAGTCCCGCCGACCGCCTGGTTGAATACCACCGCGACATTGGTGTTTGACTTTACCGCCGTCATCTTGGCAAGCTGCATGTTGGAGAAAAGATCTCTCGCGGCCATCCTCAGCCTGTAATCCGGGAGCCACCTCAGTATTACAGGGGTAGCAACCGCCGCAAGTATGGCAATAATGGCGATGGTAACCACCACCTCAACCAGGGTGAATCCCTTTTGATCCGCCTCATGCATTTCTTCCAAAGCCTTTGACATTATTGGACACCTAATCATCAAGCAAATACAAGCAATTCCCATGCCTGATTTGGATTATAATTTAGCATAAATCCGGGTTAATAAGATATAACAGAAATAATAATCTGGTATCCAAGATGTAAAATTATTTTATACATGATAGATAATTTTACTTATACCGAATATCCGATGTCCATTTATAAAGGCGCTGTCTAATAACGCCGGACCATCCCTGGCATCCGGAGCAGAAAATCCGGGATAGGCCGGACTGAGCCTGGATTGAATGGTTATGAATGCAACCACCAGGCCCCAGAGTCTTCCGGATTATTCATCAAATCCGGTATAACGAATAGCCGGCTTAGTATGATACAATCGGTAAGAAGACAACAGCTGTTTAGGGGAGAAAGTCTCAAAAGGAGAATCGCATGGCGCTTCGTCGGTCAGAACTACTCGATATTCGAATTGAAAAGATGGCAAACGGTGGTAATGGGATAGCCAGGCATGAGGGTATGGTTGTATTCGTTCCCGGTTCGGTGTCCGGCGACACCGTGAGGGTGATGGTGTCAAGGAAGAAAAAGGAGTACGCAGAGGCTAGAATCATTGAAATCCTTGCCCCGTCACCCCTCAGAATAAACCCGTCATGCCCGCATGCCGAGTTTTGCGGCGGGTGCCAGTGGCAGCATATTGACTATGGTGCACAGCTTTCCTTCAAGCAAGACATTGTCAAGGAATGTGTAGAGAGGATAGGGGGGCTTATAGGAACGCCGGTTCATCCTGTAATTCCATCGCCCAAGGAGTTCAGGTACCGAAACAAGATGGAATTTTCTTTTTCAGACAGGAGATGGGTTCCCCGGCTTGACAAGCCATTGTCCGAATTCCCTTTCACCCTTGGCCTGCATGTCCCGGGTACCTTTAACAAGGTTATTGACATTGAGGAATGCCTCCTCCTACCCGAAGAGGGAAGCGAGATTCTGCGCTCTGCCAAAGCCCTGTTGCAAGATACCAGCGTGCCTGTCTATGGGCTCAAGAGCCACAGCGGTTACTGGCGGTTTTTGACGCTGCGGTATTCAGCCGTTTCGAAGGGGTGGCTGGTGAACATTATAACATCGGATGAGAAAAGAGGGGTACTGCCGGCCGTTGCTGAGAGGCTCTGCAAAGAATTTCCCTCAATATCGGGCTTTGTCCACACTGTTAATAGCAGGAAGGCCGCGATAGCAGCCGGCGAAAAGGAAAGTAGTCTTATGGGCCAGGGCTTTCTTCTGGACACCATAGGCCCATGGAAATTCAGGATATCTGCATCTTCCTTTTTTCAGACAAATTCGCTTGGAGCATCGAGGCTTTATGATACTATTGCGAAATTTGCGGCTCTTAGAGGAAGCGAACAAGTGCTAGATTTATACAGCGGTACCGGCACTATACCTATTTACTTATCCAAAGAAGCCCTCGCGGTAACCGGTATGGAACTTAATGAGCAGGCGGTCATGGATGCCAGAGTCAACTGTGAGATCAACGGGGTTCAAAACTGCAGCTTCATAGTCGGGGATATAAGGGAGCTTCTTAAAGAGGGAAAGGCAACGGCCGAAGTGGTCGTGGCAGATCCGCCCAGATCAGGGATGCACAAGGATGTCACTGAAAATCTCCTTGAGACAGCGCCAGGAAGAATCGTCTATGTCTCGTGCAATCCGGCCACACTGGCCCGCGATCTAGCCCTGCTTTCAAAAGGTTATGAAATATGCGAAATTCAGCCTGTGGACATGTTCCCTCACACTCATCACGTGGAGAGCGTTGCCAGGCTGGAGAAAAAAGGCCGTTGATCATGCGCCTCAGACAGGCCCTGAAACCGCGGCAGCCTTCCGTGAAAGCAGGCGCTAAGGGGGAAATCCATTGGGGCGGTTGAGGCTTTAATCGCCTAGGAAGAGCACAAGAAACCGGTTTCCCCCTGACCGGGCTCGGAGATTTCGTTACGGGTTGGTCGGGGCGAGAGGATTTGAACCTCCGACACCCTGCTCCCAAAGCAGGTGCGCTACCAGTCTGCGCCACGCCCCGAGCGAAGTGTATCTAATATAAAGAGCGGGCGCAGTTTTGGCAAGATATTTTAACCCTCGATGTTCATAGGGCAAGAACCTTATCAGGCTTTATCGAAAAGATAGTGTGATTTGGGACGCGGTCGGCAGTACTTTGAGACACTTCTTGACAAGCC
>MNYJ01000225.1 GCA_001874005.1 Desulfobacteraceae bacterium CG2_30_51_40 | reverse complement strand
GAAAGGTCTCTTGAGCCGTTTCCACTTGCTCTCTCGAAGCATGGTCTGAGCCTGCGACGGGGGAAGACCGTCACCCTTCAGATCAATGTGGGGCTTCTCTGTAACCAGAGATGCCTTCATTGTCACCTGAGCGCCGGGCCTGAGAGAAGGGAGATCATGGACTTAGATACGGTTGAGGCGGTCATTGCCTATGCAGCCAGGGGAGGATTTCACACCATTGATATAACGGGAGGGGCGCCTGAGTTAAATCCTCACATAGAAAGGCTCATCGAGGGAGTCTTTCCCTATGCATCGAGACTTATGTTTCGTTCTAACCTGAGCGTCATAAGTGAAGGAAAGCGCTCTCGTCTCATAGACCTGCTGAAAAAGAGAAGGGTGGCCATAGTTGCTTCCTTCCCGTCCATTAACGAGGCCCAGGCAGACAGCCAGAGGGGGAACGGCATCTTTCAAAAGAGCCTCGCTGCCCTTCAAAGACTAAACGCCCTTGGCTACGGCCTGGAAGGCTCCGGGCTTGAACTGGACCTTGTGTGTAATCCCACTGGGGCGTTTCTGCCAGCGCCGCAAAAGGAGGTTGAAAAGCGCTTTCGCCAAACGCTACTGAAAAAGTGGGAAATTTCCTTTAACCAGCTTTTTGCCTTCGCCAATGTCCCCTTGGGTCGCTTCAGGACATGGCTTGAGGAAAAGGAAACCCTTGCGGCTTATATTGAGAGGCTTGCCTCCAGTTTCAACCCCTGCTCGGTTGAAGGGCTCATGTGCAGATCCCTTGTGTCCGTTTCCTGGGATGGTTACCTCTATGACTGTGATTTCAATCAGGCAAGGGGGCTCTTTATGGGCAAACGCAGGACTCACTTATCCGAGATGAGTGGCCCCCCTCTTGAAGGAAGCCCCATAGCGGTGGCTGATCATTGCTTTACCTGCACGGCGGGCCAGGGTTTCACTTGAGGCGGGGCCATCAGCTCCTGAGTTCAGGCAAAGAAAAGGAAATAAAGTGGCTACGAATGAAAAACAAACACATGGGAGCAGCAAGCGGAAGGCCGTTATTAAGGCGGTTGTATTTCTTTGCTTTATTCTCGCAGCGATTTACGTGGTCAGATTCACGCAGGTGAGGGAGTTTGTCACCGCGGACGCGCTCGGACGGCTTCTGGACAGGGCAGGTATATGGGCTCCCGTTGCCTATATGTTTGTATATGCCGCGGGCGTATGTATCTTTCTTCCCGGCACGGTGCTTACAGGTCTGGGGGCAGCCATATTCGGCCCTTACTGGGGTTTTCTATATGTGTGGATAGGAGCAATGATCGGGTCAAGCGCAGCCTTCCTCATAGGCCGCACCCTTGGCAGGGAGTTTGCGTCATCCATTATAGGGGATCGCCTCAGGAGATACGATGAGGCGATTGAGAAGAACGGTTTTGCTACGGTGCTCTACCTTCGCCTTGTTTATTTTCCTTTTACTCCAATGAATTTCGGCATGGGACTTACCAAAGTGAAATTTATGGATTATTTTCTCGGAACAGGCCTGGGGATTATAGTCGGAACCTTCATATTCACCTTCTTCATAGGAACCGCAAAAGAGGTGTGGGTATCGGGAAACTGGTTTGAGCTTATATCCTTCAAGGTGTTTTTCTCTATAGGCCTGTTCATCTTCTCATTTTTCATTCCTAGGATAATAAAGAAGGTAAGGGGAGAAGGCGCCAAGGGCAGTACGATTGGATCATGATTCGGACTCAATGAAATCGAACAGGGCTGATATCCATTGAAAGGCAAATCTATCGGAAAAAGCTCTGCAATACTTGCAGGAGATATCGGGGGAACAAAAACGAACCTGGCGCTCTTTGACGCCGAATCCTGGCCAGGACCTGCAATAGCGGAGGGGACCTTTCCAAGCTGTGATTATCCCGACCTCGAGACACTTGTGAAGGAGTTTTTGAGAGGGATCGAGTATCATGTTCACTACGCGGGTTTCGGTGTGGCAGGCCCGGTCGTAAACGGCACGGCAAAGATCACTAACCTCCCCTGGACCATGGATGAGGTGGGGCTTGCCCAAGCCCTGGACCTCAAGTCGGTGCGTCTCATAAACGATGTTCTTGCCCTCGCCCATGCCCTGACGCTTTTATCCGAAAAGGATCTCCATCTGCTAAAAAACGGCAGCGCCTTCAAGGGCGGCTCCCTGGCAGTAATCGCTCCCGGTACAGGACTGGGTGAGGCATTTCTTACCTGGGAAGGGATAAAATATCAGGCCCATCCATCGGAGGGAGGGCACTCTGATTTCGCTCCCGCCGATTCTAAGCAATCAGCCCTGCTTGATTACCTGCGAAACAAATACGGGCACGTAAGCTATGAGCGGGTATGTTCCGGCAGTGGTCTTGTGAACATATACGATTTTTTGAAAGAAAACGGCTATGGGCATGAGCCTGATTGGTTGACCGAGAAGCTTGCGCTCTCAAAAGATCGTACCCCTATAATCGTCAAGGCGGCGATGGATGAGAAAATGCCATGTCCGCTCTGTCAGGAGACACTTGAGATATTTGCAGACGTGCTGGGCGCTGAGGCGGGGAATATGGCCCTCAAGATAGTGGCCTCAGGAGGCGTTTACCTGGGTGGAGGGATCCCGCCCCGTATCATCCCGGTCCTTAAGGCAGGGAGTTTTCTCAAAGCCTTTGTGAACAAGGGCAGGATGTCGAATCTGCTTGAGAAGATTCCTGTAAACGTTATCCTTAACCCCAAATCTGCTCTTCTAGGTGCGGCCGGACACGCCGTAGATCAATACCTCAGAACAAAGGCAGGCCGGAGTTGATGCGCTCCGGGCAGACCAGGGCTTGGGGCGGAGCATGAAAAAGCGCTTGCCGCAATGCTTGTACTAACGGTCATGCCCTGAAAGGGGCACAACGAAAGATGAAAATCACCCCCACCCTTCCCTCCCCCGTCAAGGGGGAGGAGCGCAGCGAAGGGGCATTTTCATATAAACCGCCATGCCTTCTTGGGGTACAACGAAGCATGAAAATGCCGATTGTCATCCCGGACTCGATCCGGAATCCATGTCGTCTTCCTATATTCCTCACCCTCGACGGGGGAGGAATGGTGGATGAAAAAATCTCCTTGACATTAATGCAATTCTAGAATACCAATTTTTTTTAGAATGGCGCTCAGAAACTGAATTGCTTAGATTATCTTCTGCCCTCGGAGTTATCATGTATAACGATCTCAAAGGAAAGACAGCAGTAATAACGGGTTCCGGGAAAAGGACAGGCATTGGTTTCGCCATTGCCAAAACCCTGGCTTCAGACGGTTGCAACATAGTTATTGCTGATCTTGGAGGACGGCGCGGGGTGGAAGAAGGGCAGGTCAGGGTCGCCGGTTCTGAGGAGATGGACGCTATAGCCTCCGAACTCAAGGAGGCCTTTGGCGTGAAGACCATGGCCGTCTGCCTTGACGTTACCGACGGTCAATCCGTTCTCGCCATGTCGGATGCCGTCAGGGAAGGATTCGGCTCCGTGGATATCCTCTGCAACAATGCCGGGGCATCATTCGGGGTTCCAAACGGAGTCGAATATTATGATGAGGCGGCCTGGATGAAAACCATAGACGTAAACCTCCACGGTGTCTTCAGGGTCTCTCGCGCGATGCTGCCTCTTATGAAGGCCGGAAGGCCTGCCAGTATCATCAATACCGCATCCAGGGCCGGTAAGGTGCCCCCTATCTTCAATGGGGCTTATGCCGTGGCAAAGGCAGGCGTTATTATGCTTACAAAGGTAATGGCCAGGGAGCTTGCCGGCGCAGGCATCCGGGTTAACGCGATCTGTCCGGGGCAGATCATGACCGACATAGAAAAGTGGCGCTTCGAGCTTGAGGCCAAATGGTTCAGTCAGACCTTTCAGGACCGTGTGGATGAGATGTGCAAAACTATCCCCCTTGGAAGGATAGGAGAGACCGGCGAGGTGGCCGCCCTGGTAGCGTTTCTTGCCTCAGATGCCTCCTCATATATTACCGGGCAGGCATTGAACGTCTGCGGCGGGCAGCTTATGGAGCTTTAACTTTTTTCAGGCCGTAAGATCCGGACTGTCAGCGGCCTGGAACCACCCAGTTATCAATATATCATCTTTGGAGGATCATCATGGGTCAGATCACCGGCGGCCGGCTTGCTGCTGAGGCACTTGAGAAAAGGGGTGTATCCCATATCTTCACTCTGAGCGGCGGTCACATCACGCCTATCTATCAATACCTTGTAAACACTTCCATTACCATGTTCGATACCCGGCACGAGCAGTCCGCCCTTTTCATGGCCGAGGCCTGGGGCAAGCTCACCAGAAGACCGGGAGTGGCCATGGTAACGGCCGGACCCGGGTTTACCAATTCTCTCACAGGGGTCGCGAGTGCCTCCTTTTCAAATACGCCCTTGGTTATGATAGCGGGGTGCGTGGGGCTTAATGCGCGGGAAAAACTCGATCTGCAGGATATGCGCCAGGCTGCCACCATCGAGCCCATGGTCAAAAAGGCATTTGTATGCCTCAAGACCGAACGTATTCCGGAGTATGTGGATATGGCATTCAGAACAGCCGTATCCGGTCGGCCGGGACCCGTGTATCTGGAACTGCCGGTGGATGTCCTTAACGCTTCGGTTGAGAGTGATTCGGTCAGGCACTACAATACTTCCGTAATGAACACGCCAGTGGATATTGAAGGAGCAGCCCGTCTCGTTGATATGCTGGAGAAAGCTCAAAAGCCGATGGTAATAGCAGGCTCGGGCGCGTGGTATGCTGATGCGGGAACGGAGATCAAGGCCCTTGCGGAAAGGGCAGGCTTGCCGGTATTTACTTCTCTTTCGGGCCGGGGTGTTCTGCCGGACACGCACGACTTCTGCTTTGAATCATCTCTCGTGATAAGACCGGGAGCTGCTTTATCAGCCTTGGCGGATACTGACCTTGTGATAATCCTGGGGACAAGGATCAGCCTTTTTTACATGTTCGGCGATGTGATAAATCCATCTGCGAGACTGATTCAAGTGGACATCCAGGCGGATGAAATCGGAAGAAACCGCTCGGTTGATCTTGGGATCATAAGCGATATCAGGGCGCTTGTCCGGGAGTGTAACGCCGTCTTGGAAAGAAGGGGAAAGGGCGGCTCTTTGAAAGAGAAATTCAGGCCCTGGATTGAATATCTAAACCTGATGAAGTCTCAGGGAAAGGGGTTTGCCGACCTCAACTGGAAGAGTAACGACACCCCTATCCATCCCATGCGCCTGATGCGGGAAATAGACGATTTTATGAACAGGGAAGATGATATCGTGGTGGCTGACGGTGGTGATACCACGACATGGATGGGGATGACCAGGACCGTCCGAAAGGCTGGCCATTATCTGGATTACGGCCTGTACGGATCTCTGGGAGTAGGGCTTCCCTATGCAAACGCGGCGAAGCTCCTTTATCCGGCCAAGCGGGTGTTGCTTGTGACAGGCGATGGCTCCGTTGGGTTCAACTTCATGGAGTTCGAGACGGCGCTTCGAAAGGGTCTGCATATAGTGGTCGTAATCGCCAACGATCTCGGTTGGGGCATGATCCGGCACAGCCAGGAGATCAGGATGGGAAAGGCCATTGAGACAGGTACCTGGATAGGGAAGGTAGCCTATGAGAAGATGGTAGAAGGGCTTGGCGGGAAAGGATTTTACGTGGAAAGGCCCGAGGAAATAAGACCCGCGCTCGAGAAGGCTTTCACGTTTTCCGTGCCGGTTTGTATCAACGTCATGACCGATCCGACCACGGTAAGCCCAGGCAGTATGGCCCTGGCCGGTATCGGCGGCTACAAGTGATAGGGGACCGGGGAGTGGTTCGGGTGTTTTTCCTCAGCCCGCAGGTTGAGGGAGCTTAACTGCGTTATTGGGGGGACAGTAAGAAAAAAACCTGAGACACAAAAGCCCTTCAAGAGATGGGTTCGGAAGACCAAGAAGCCACGGCTCAGGGTCTGACTCAGAAATAACTGCCGCTAATGGAGACAGAATATGGAACCTTCCATCATCGATCAGGTTGCCCTTAATTTCAACGCCCAAGGCCTTCTAGTAATCAACATCGCCATCGGTTTCATGATGCTTGGAGTGGCGCTTGATCTCAAGCTGGAGGATTTTAAGAGGATACTGTTAGCGCCTAAGGCACCGGCTATAGGGCTTATAGCACAGTTCATCCTTCTTCCGGGCTTCACCTTTCTCCTTACCCTGGTAATAGGCCCGCTTCCTTCCATTGCCCTGGGAATGATACTTGTGGCGGCGTGCCCTGGCGGCAACCTCTCAAATATAATCACTTACCTGGCCAGAGGGAATGTAGCCGTTTCCATAAGTATGACGGCGGTATCCACAGCCGTCGCAGTCATAATGACGCCTCTCAATCTCTCTGTATGGGGAAGCCTCAATCCGGCCACTTCGGCCATCCTGCAGCGGGTCCACCTTTCCCCCTTTGATGTCTTCTTTACCATATTCGTCATCTTGGGAATCCCTCTTATAATAGGAAGCCAGATTTCCAGAATATTCCCGGGGATCGCCGAAAAGGTGCGAAGGCCTTTCAAGATATTCGCCTTGCTCTTTTTTATAATCATCGTTGCGGGGGCCCTTGCAACCAACTGGGCCAATTTTGTTAAATATGTGGGAGTGGTCATGTTAGCGGTGTTTCTCCATAATGCCATGGCCCTTATGATCGGCTACTGGAGCGGACGCGCAGGCGGTCTCGCAGAGGCGGACTGCAGGGCTGTATCCATCGAGGTGGGCATACAGAATTCCGCCCTCGGCCTTGTGCTGGTCTTTAATTTCTTCCACGGCCTCGGCGGCATGGCCATTGTTGTCGCGTGGTGGGGGGTATGGCACATTATCTCAGGGCTGACAGCGGCGCTTATATTTTCAAGATTCATGCGTTACAGGGAGGCAGTGGGCGCCAGGGCGTGAGAACTTAGCAGAAATCTACCTAGTGTCCATCCGGAAATGGCTATTTTCACCGATTTCGGTGTTGGGCTCAAATTTTAATCCTCGAAATACGTCTATGTATTCCTGTGGTTAAAATTATCGCCCGCCTTGAACTCGACGAAACTATCTCATTTCCGGA
>MNYJ01000004.1 GCA_001874005.1 Desulfobacteraceae bacterium CG2_30_51_40 | reverse complement strand
ACCTACAGGGTCGGAGACTCCTTGATAATGGATGAAACAACCTGCACCAACCTTGAGCTTGTTTCAACATCGCGCCGTCAGGCCCAAATCGGATCTCTGTATCAGACGATCAATCAGACATTAACTCCGATGGGCGGCAGACTGCTGAGGAGATGGATACTATATCCGCTTCTGAACCTGGATGCTATAAGAGAAAGGCTTGGAGCAGTGTCCTTTTTCGTGGATGCTCCGGTGGTTCTGGAAGGTATCAGAGATGCCCTGGATGGAATGGGTGATATCGAAAGGCTTAACGGCAGGATCTCACTTGGTAGAGCCAACCCGAGGGATTTAATCCTTCTTAAGGCTTCCCTTGAAAGGGTTTCGTCCATAAAGGAGAGAATCAACGCCTCGCCAAGCTCACTTTTATCCAGTCTGGCTGACGCGCTTGACCCGCTTGATGATATTGCCTTGCTGATATCAAGGGCGATAAAGGATGAGCCACCTGTTAACCTGAAGAATGGGGGTTTCATCAAGGAAGGGTACAATGAAGAACTAGATAGGCTTATATATCTGACCAGGGACGGCAAGAGCTGGATCGCGGATTTTGCGGCCTCAGAACAGGAAAGAACCGGCATCCCCCGCCTGAAAGTGGGGTACAACAGGATATACGGTTACTATATCGAGGTTTCCAAGGCAAACTCTCATCTTGTTCCAAGTGATTACATCAGGAAACAGACTCTGGTCAACTGTGAGCGCTATATTAATGAATCTCTAAAGGAAATGGAGGATAAAGTAGTAAAGGCCGAGGAGCGGAGGGTACTACTTGAAATGCAGATATTCCAGGATATAGCCGGCTCCATCTCGCGGGAGAGCGGCAGGATAAAGGATACCGCTTCCGCGGTAGCCTCCATAGACGTCCTTGGGTCATTTGCAGTAGTATCTGAAAAAAATAATTATACATGCCCGGAGGTCCATGACGGAGACATAATAAGAATAACTAATGGGCGTCATCCGGTAATAGAGAAGACGGTTAAGTCTGAAGATTTTGTTCCCAACGACATCTATCTTGACTCTTCCGCCAGCCAGCTTCTTATAATAACAGGGCCTAATATGGCAGGCAAATCAACAATTCTGAGGCAAACCGCCTTGAGCGTAATTATGGCTCAGATGGGAAGTTTTGTTCCCGCGTCAAAGGCATCCATAGGAATAACCGACAGGATTTTCACCCGGGTGGGCGCCTCTGACGATCTTGCCAGAGGAAGAAGTACCTTCATGGTAGAAATGAGTGAAACGGCAAATATTCTAAGAAATGCTACAGATAGAAGCCTTGTTATCCTCGATGAAATTGGCAGAGGCACAAGTACCTATGACGGTATGAGCATAGCCTGGGCAGTGGCTGAAGCGCTTCATGACAGGTCGGGTAGGGGGGTGAGAACTCTTTTTGCCACTCACTACCATGAACTTACCGAGCTGGCATTTACCAAACCCAGGATTAAGAACTACAACGTCGCTGTCAGAGAATGGAAAGATCGGATTATCTTCTTAAGAAAGATGGTTTCAGGTGCTGCAAGCAGAAGCTACGGCATTCAATGTGCAAGAATAGCGGGCATCCCCGAATCCGTTATAAACCGGGCCACGGAGGTCCTGGAGTCGCTGGAAGGAAAGCTCAAGACAGCGTCAAAAGGCAAGCCCTCCAGGTCCAGGAGTCAATATCCCTCCCAGATGGCGCTTTTTAGTAACCGAGAAGAAGAGCTGAGGAATCGGATACTCTCTCTTGATATAGGCAGCATGACGCCGCTGGCGGCATTAAATGAACTAAACAAACTGAAGGACTACCTTGCGGCTGAATAATGATGTTAGATTCGACTAATAGACTTCGTAGAGCATTGTCCTATGTTCTGGTATGCATCTTTGCCCTCCTCTTGATTTCCCCGAAAGCCATGGCGCGGGATAAGAAAACGGATATGCTCGCAAGCGCAGATGCGTGTAGAAAAGAGCTTGAGACTTCAAGCAAGGATATGAAGTTTAGAAAAAATTGGATGAAATGCATTGGTCGCTACGAAAACATAACCAGGCGATTTCCCGCCAGCGAAGATGCGGCATGGTCGCTTTACAGGGTAGGGAATCTCTATGTCGGCCTTTTTGGCTTCTCAGCAAGGCCGGCAGATCTGGATAAGGCTATTGAATCTTTCGAAGGGCTTGTCAAACGTCACCCCGGCCATTCCCTGGCTGATGACGCCCAATACTCTATTGGAATTATATACTTCCGTCACAAGAACGATCTGGTTCAGGCCTATAGATCTTTTCTGAAGATAGAGGTTAATTATCCTGATGGAGATATGGTCCCTGGTGCAAAGAGAATGCTTGAAGATATTGCTGTTGCCCTCGGTGAAAACGAGGCCACAAGGATCCCGGTACAAGGGGAAAAACCAGGCGGAGATTATGCCACAGTTACGGATATCAGATACTGGTCTTCCCAGAACTATACCAGAGTTGTGATTGATCTGGACAGGGCCGTTAACTACACTCATGCCTCCCTTGAGCCGAATGCAGAGGCTGAAAGGCCGAGGCGGTTATACGTTGACCTGGATAAGACACATATCAAAAAAGACATAGAGCGTGAAATACCAATAAGAGACGGTCTTCTCCAGAGGGCAAGAGCGGCCTTGAACACTCCCGACACGGTGAGGGTAGTCCTGGACATCGAGAGCATGAAGGACTACAGGATATTTCATCTTCTTGATCCCTTCAGGATAGTGCTTGATGTGGAGAGACCTCAAGACAGAATTAAGGAAACGAAACTAACGAGAAAGAGCACGACAAGGAAGGCCAGGAATGGGATTTTAATATCCAAGGAGCCTGAACCGGATGTCTCCCTTGCAAGGCAACTGGGATTGGGGATAAGGAGGATAGTAATAGATCCCGGCCATGGGGGAAAGGATCCAGGCTGTTATGTGGGAGGGGGCATATACGAAAAGGATCTGGTGCTCAATGCGGCAAAGCGTCTCGCAAAGCAGATGAAAGAGAAATTTGGATTTGAGGTGTTTCTCACTCGCAGCAAGGATATATTTCTTTCGCTGGAACAGCGTACTGCTATAGCAAATATGCGGAAGGCGGATTTGTTTATATCCATTCACGTCAATGCGCACAAGGATGAGCGAGTCAACGGAATTGAGACCTATTTTCTCAACATGGCTACCGATCAAGGCGCCATTACGGTTGCCGCCAGGGAAAATGCTACAACTGAAAAGAACATGAGCGACCTGCAGGTAATCATAAGGGATCTCATGCTAAACAACAAGATAAACGAATCAAGCAAACTGGCCCATGAGATTCAGCAGAATGTTCTTTCACGTCTATCCGGAAGATATAGGAGGGTAAAGGACCTTGGAGTAAAACAGGCCCCTTTCTACGTCCTTACAGGGGCCTCAATGCCGGCGGTTTTGGTTGAAATAGGGTTTATTACCAACAAGACTGAACGGAAAAGAATTACGACCAGGGAGTATCAAGATCACGTCGCCTCCGGTATATGTGATGCAGTAGAGAATTATGTTAAAAAGGTGAGCGAAACGCTTACCTAGTGCAGGCCCGAACGCCGCCTTTCAAGAGGATGCTGCCTTCTTTATCAAGAGTTCGGGCTTCCTCGACCTGAGGTATGAATCCATAAACGTATCCAGGCTGCCGTTCATTACGCTGTCAACGTCTCCTATCTCGACGCCGGTCCTGTGGTCCTTTACTAGCCTGTAGGGGTTAAAAACATAAGACCTTATCTGGCTTCCCCAGGCTATTTCTTTTTGATTGTGGTGAAGATCGTGTTTCTTCTTCTCCAGCTTCTCCTGCTCCAGGCTGTAAATCCTTGCCTTAAGAATCTTGAAGGCCGTATCGCGATTTCTATGCTGGGACTTTTCGTTCTGGCACTGAACAACTATGCCGGTAGGAAAGTGGGTTATTCTGACAGCCGAACTCGTCTTGTTGACATGCTGACCGCCTGGGCCGCTTGACCGAAAGATATCTATACGGATGTCCTTTTCGTCTATCTCAATCTTGATGTCGGTCGGCAACTCCGGATAAACCGAAACAGATGCAAAAGAGGTATGCCTTCTGCCGCTCGCATCAAAAGGAGATATTCTTACCATTCTGTGAATTCCATGCTCTGATTTGAGATAGCCGAAGGCATAAGAACCCTCTACCGAAAAGGTTATGTTCTTGATCCCGGCTTCCTCTCCAGGCAGATGATCCAGGATTTCCATTTTCATGGCCTTTTCTTCACACCATCTGCTATACATCCTGAAAAGCATTTCAACCCAGTCCTGAGATTCAGTGCCGCCCGCCCCTGAGTTAATGGAAATAATCGCGTTCCTTATATCATTGGGATCACCCAGGAGAAGCTGTCTCTCCACATCAGCGATCTGTTTTTCGAGAACGGTTACGTCTTTAGCCACCTCTTTCAGGGTATCGCCATCGTCTTCTTCAATGCTAAGTTGTGCCAGCATTTCAGCGTCTTCCGCCCTTTGATTAAGCTCCTTCCACGAGTTAATCTGATTTTTGAAAACGGCCCGCTGCTGTCCCAAGCCGGATCTCTCCGCCTGCTCCTTTTTCCAGAAATCGGGGGATGCCATTACAATTTCTATTTTATCAAGTTCCTTCTGGCGGGTATCCAAGTCAAAGATGACTCCGCAACCCCTGAAGCTTTTCTTTCAACTCCCTTATTCTAGCACCAATAACTTCGTTCATAACAAACCTCCATCTATGGTAAATATTGTTTCACACTAACCCCCATGCCCTGGTGGGGCACAACGAAGGATGAAAATCACCCCCACCCCGCCCTCCCCCGTCGAGGGGGAGGGATAAAGGGACCTTAACATCACATGGGATTTTTTCAAGGTTGATTATTCACCCTGTTCCTTATCATGAGACAAGAGACCCTCAAAATGGCAAAAATAATCAGTATAAAGATAAATATGTCACCAAACCTTGTATAGAAACTCTTTTCATAAGACCCAATAGCTACCTCGCCTTCGATGATCTCCTCGGTGAAAATATCTCCTGCGGCAATAATCTCTCCTGTTGCCTCAACAATCATGCTGAACCCGGTATTGGCGGCCCTTAGAAGTGGAACTCTGTTTTCAATTGCCCTGAAACGGGCCATAGCCGCGTGTTGATATGGAGCGCTTGTCTTTCCAAACCAGGCATCGTTTGTCAGGTTTAGCAGTAGGTCAGCCCCGTTATGAATTAGTTTTCTTGATATATCCGGAAATATTGCTTCGAAGCATATTATCGTTCCTGCCTTTAGCCCTTTTAAATCCAGCAGAGATAGAGAGGCCCCGGATTCGAAATCACCTGCCGCCGGAACAAGTCTATTGACGAAGGAAAGGACAGACTTGAGCGGTACATACTCTCCGAAGGGAACAAGGTGAACCTTGTCATAATAATCGCTCAGACCTTCCTCAGGCTTAACAAGATATGCCCTGTTGAGATATGAAAGGCCTGCTTCACTTCTCCTGTAGGCCGGGGACCCTGTCACAAGAAATACACCGCCCATCTTAACGGCGGAAATGACCCTTTGGGAAAGCTCCGATTCCTCCTGCAAAAAAAACGGGACGGCAGTTTCAGGCCATACAATAAGTTCCGGCTTACTTGCCAGCGCCTTATTGCTCAAGGAGATATACTTCTCAATGGTTGAAAGTTGATATGACTTTTCCCACTTAACAGACTGGTCAATGTTCCCCTGAATAAGAGCCGCCTTGATGACCTTCGGGGTTCCGGTTCCCGATTGGAAACGCGAAAGCCTTTCATGGCCGTAAGCCATTGCCGAAAATATCAGGATGGCCGTGAATGCCGTTTCCAGACTTCGCGCCAGTACCCCGGTGCTTCCTCCCCTTGCTAAAAAACCGGTAAGGGAGAGGTTTGCCATCAAAACCAGAAAAGATAGGCCGTACACTCCGGTCACGTCAGCTATCTGAATCAGGCTGAGGTAGGATCCTTGGGAGTAGCCGATCAGACACCACGGAAAGCCGGTCAATACATTGGCTCTAAGATATTCCAGGGAGACCCATATCGCCGAAAGGCTTACAGCCGGATAGGGCCTTCTAGAAAGGGGGGCTGCGATAGCGCCAAATAGACCAGGAAACACGGAGAGATAAGAACACAATAATATCATCGGCCAAATGGCTACTAATGTGCCCAGACCGCCGTAATATCCAACCACCCAGACAATCCAGTAAATCAGCGAGATAAAATGGCTCAGCCCCCATACTATTCCAAGCAGGAAGCCTTTTCCAGGCGATGTATACTTAAGAGAGACGAGAAATGGGATAAGGGCAAACCACGATATCCAGGAAAGACTTAGAGGAGGAAAGCCGGCGCTCATCAGGAGACCTGATGAGACGGTTAGAAGCAGCGGTTTTGCCGCGCCCTCTGCCCGGTATTTTCCCTCGGGTAGGGTATATCTATTGAATTTCATTTGGTTTTTTTCCGTGTGGAGGCGTCTTCAGGGCTTCTTGGATACGAGAGTCTTGTGTATCCTGCGATTATCCGCCTTTTGTACTTTGAAAATAAATTCCCCTATTGCTATCTCCTCTGAAGGCTGAGGTATTCTTCCCAAGACATGTATAATCAGTCCTCCCACGGAATCATAATCACCATGCGGGAACTCTGTCTTAAGATATTCAGCCAGTTTTTCAGCCTCAACTCGGGCATCAACAAGGAGACTGCCGTCATCATTCTTCACGATCATGGATTCCTCCTGATCATGCTCGTCCATTATCTCTCCAACTATCTCCTCAAGTATATCCTCAACAGTGATAATTCCGGCAGTCCCTCCATATTCGTCCATTACTATTGCCAAGTGCGTCTTGGCCACCTTGAGTTCTTCAAACACTGCATTGATATCTTGGTTTTCAGGAACAAAATGAGGTTCTCTTAATATTGAAACGGGCAGATGAGTATCGCGGCCACTTCCCCACAACTTAAGCAGATCCTTCGCATGGAGAATACCGACTATATCGTCTATTCCCTGTCCGTAGATTGGTATTCTCGTATGGCCACACTCGTTAATCAAATTAATTACTTCCCCTAGTGTGGCCATCGCTGAGGCAAATCGTATTTCAGTCCGCGGTATCATCACGGAATGAGCTTGGGTTTCCCTGAGGTCGAGCACGGCATCAACCATTTCGGACTCCTCATTTGTTATGAGCCCCTTGGCCATGCCTTCATGCATCAGTTCGTGAAGTTCATTTGTTATGTCAACAGGTTGATTCCTTCGGATGACCTTATTAAAAAACGACTTGATAGGGCTCAGGAATCCTGCTTCTGAGTCTTCTTCCAATTCCAGAATTTTTCTCCTTTTGGTTGCCCTTCTTTACAAAGATGAGTTATTCGGCTTTGTTAAACATCCGCTTGGTTGCCCATCACGCATCACTTCGGCGTAATTACAGATTCCTCCATGCATTCGAACTGGCTCCCCCGCATTCCTGGCTGGTCACATGAAAGCAGGCCATGCATCCGGGCATTTTTCTTCACCCTGTAACCATTGGTTCTTTTAACGCGCTGTTAAAGGGTTATCTTATTCAAAAGTTAATTGATACGCGCACATATTGTCAAGGTCTTTCGCATGAAATCATTCCATTTAACAAAAATACTTGACTGCTTCAAGAGGATACTGTATGAAACACTACACGGGATTAACAGGAGGCCCGACCCGTCAGAACTTCGTTCTTCTTTGAGCGGGCATAGCTCAGTTGGTAGAGTACAAGCTTCCCAAGCTTGGTGTCGCGGGTTCGAACCCCGTTGCCCGCTCCATTTCAAGGATGAAAATGTGGCCTCGACCCCTTGTGAGGTTGCTTGCGCCCGGCCGAAGGCAGGGCCGGTCTACTTCCGAGTGCGGACATGGATTGGGTAAGTACCCTTACCGATATGTAGGCGAAACCAAGCGCTTAATATTTTTGTCTGCAAGAGGAAGCGGGCCGAAAGGCCCGCTTTTTTTGTTATAACATCTATGGTGTTAATATGACGGTTTTAATGCTGGTTCCTGATGTGAAGCCGCCGGCGAAAAATAGGAAGGCCCTAATCTTGGATAGGAGTTTTCTTCTTGGCTAACATCAGCAGAAACGATATGGCAGCCAGGGTGGGCGCACTTATTAGGCCGATACTTGATGACCTCGGCCTGGAGCTTGTTCTGATTGAGTACCTATCCATCCAGGGCAGGTGGACCCTGAGGATATTTATAGACAAGGATGGAGGAGTTACTCTGGATGATTGCGCCGTAGCCGGCAGGGAAATAGGGGATGCACTAGATGTTGACGGTGCTCTTAGCCACGGGTACGTCCTCGAGGTATCCTCCCCTGGACTCGACAGACCACTGACTAGAGAAAAAGATTACATAAACTCGATAGGCAAGAAGATAAGAGTAAGAACCGGCATTCCCATCAGCGGCTCCCGTAATTTTAAAGGGATACTACGGTTTAAGGACGGCAAGAGGCTGGGTATGGAGACAGAATCAGGTATTATATCAATACCTTTTGATACTATCCAAAAGGCTAACTTAATATACGAGGCAGATGAGCTCTGAAATAACTATGGCCGGAGAATAATATAATGATTTCTGATTTGAAGAGAACTATAGACCAGGTGAGCAGGGAAAAGGGAGTAGAGCCTCAGGTTCTTGTGAGCACGCTGGAGGAGGCTGTGAAGGCCGCAGCCAGAAAGAAGTTCGGGCCTGACTATGATCTCGAAGTCAGTTATGACGTGGAGATGGGCGAAATAGAGGTTTTTGAGTTCAAGGAGGTCGTTGACGAGGTCAGCAATCCTGCTCTGCAGATTGGTTTTAGTGATGCGCGCAAGATTGACCCTGATTGTGAATTGGGGGACAGCCTTGGTGTCAAGATGAGCACCGAAGCATTCGGCCGCATAGCGGCTCAATCTGCCAAGCAGGTAATAACGCAGCGACTGAAAGAGGCAGAACGCGATGTGGTTTATGATGATTTCAAAGATCGAAGGGGTGAAATCATTAACGGCATAGTTCAAAGCTTCGAAAGGGGTGCCATTATCGTCAATCTAGGCAGGACAGAGGCTGAATTGCCTCTGAAGGAGCAGATTTCAAAGGAGAGCTACAGGCAGGGTGACAGGGTGAGGGCCTACATCCTCGAAGTCAAGAGAAACGCCAAAGGTCCTCAGATAATACTTTCCCGAACTCATCCCAATTTCCTTGCCGCTTTGTTTGAAAACGAAGTTCCTGAAATCGCAGACGGCATAGTTGAGATAATCCAGGTGGCAAGGGAGCCGGGAAATAGGAGCAAGATAGCTGTTGCCTCGAGAGATACTGACGTGGATCCGGTGGGTTCCTGCGTAGGCATAAAAGGTAGTCGAGTTCAGGCGGTGGTGCAGGAACTTCGCGGAGAGAAGATTGATATCGTAGCATGGGATCCTGACCCGGCAAAACTAATATGTAATGCACTTGCACCGGCAGAAATCATAAGAGTTATCGTTGACGAAACCAACCATTCGATGGAGGTGGTCGTCCCTGACGATCAGCAATCTCTGGCCATCGGCAGGAGGGGCCAAAACGTAGGCCTTGCATCCCGACTTACCGGGTGGAAACTAGATGTGGTAAGCGAAAAGAATTACACCAAGGCACTTAAGGAGAGTTATAGCGCCCTATTGAGTATTGAAGGGGTAGGCGAAAAACTTGCTTCGGATCTGTATCATTATGGATTCAGGTCTCCCGAAGATATCACCGGCGTCTCCGCATCGGATCTCATGGTAATAGCCGGCATGAATGAAGAGAAGGCGCAAGCACTTATAGATGCCGCCAAAGCCGCTCCCCCTGTCAGCTTTGAGACAGGCTCCGGAGATAATTCAGTAGAGGGCACTGCCATTGAGGATAATCACGATGAGCTGGAACCGGCCGATGAGCAGCCCTAAGGGTCATATTCCCATAAGAACTTGCATCTCTTGTGGAAAAAGGCAAAAAAAACAGGATATGCTCAGACTGGTGGTTGATGAAACGGGTCTTCTGGGGCCTGATCCGGAGCGGACGCAGCCTGGAAGAGGCAGATATGTGTGCCCTGAAATTGAGTGTATTGCCGCTCTCCGGGAATGCAGAAGACCTAAGGCGTTTCTAAGGCCTTTCAGGGTCGAAAATGGTTTGTTGGAACAGTTGAAGCCGCTTTCTTTACGCTGAAAAGAAACGCGAAACACCAAGAGGAATGTACCAAGGGATTAATCGGGGGATTTCATGGCAAAGATAAGAGTCTATGAGCTTGCCAAACAGCTTAACATGGACAGCAAGCTCCTGGCGGATAAACTAATCGCTGCAGGGCTGCCGGTAAAAAATCACAACAGCACGCTTGATGAAGACAGTGTGAGAAGGGCTAGAGAAATAGTTGAAGGCTCTGCTACAGTAAAAGTGGTCATTCAAGAGGAAAGAGTTAAGTCCAATGTGATCCGTCGCAGAAAAAAAATAACGATAGAACAGGAGCCTCAAGTAAGTGCGCCGGAGACATCTGGGGAAGCCAAGGCTGAGGCATCGGAGGCTGTCTCTTTAGCGCCAGAATCTAAGCGCCTTGAAGAAGATGAACCCCAGCCGGTAATCGAAGCTGCTGTGGCAAATGCATCTATCACCCCTGTGGAGGTTAAAGAGCCGCCGGCGTCTGAAGTTAAAGAAGAAAAGCTTGAGGAGGTCGTTATTGCGGATGGAGTGTCCGATAAAACGGGCGCCATGCCTGAGACTCCATCCTTAACGGCAGAGGAGCCTTCTCTCGAGAATATGGCTGAGGCTCACGAGGAACCCTTGGATAAGCCGGACGGGAAGGCAGAGGAGAGGCCTGTCGAAGAGGAAGAGGCCCATCCGGTAGTGGAGCCCCCTAAGACTAAAAAGCCGCCTGAAACGAGGCCCACCCCCAAGAAAGTTAAGAAAAAGAGGTTTGATCAGCCCGCCAAGATTATCAGCAGGCCTGCTGAAGTGCCTGCCAAGATTACTCCCGCAAAAAAGGCGCCTGATGCCGTTATTGAATCACCCTCTCTACCGCCGCTTGAAGAGTTCGTTAAGGTGCCTGAGGCGCCCTCTTCTGTTGAAGGAGAGGCCAAACCGAAGGTACCTAAGAAGAAAGAGAAAAAAAGGATTGACGACAAAGATACGACACCTCGCGGAGCTGCCAGGCGCATTAAGAAAGAGGTCTATGAGAAGGCGGATCTCTATGAGGGCAGAGAACTTAGAAGGAAGGAAAAGAAATTACTTAAAAAACCCAGGGATATGCAGAAAAGACTTGCTGACACTGAGCTGCCGCAGCCAAAGGCGGCAAAGAGAAAAATCAAAATTGGGGATGCGGTACCCGTAGCAGAGCTTGCGAGGGCAATGGGCGCAAAGGGTTCAGAGCTTATCAAAAAGTTGCTCTCCCTGGGTGTTGTTGCTGCCCTTAACCAGCCCATAGATTTCGAGACGGCCAGCCTTCTTGCTGATGATTTCGGCTATGAGTTGGAAATAGACACCGTTGAAGAGTCAAGCCTGATAGGAGATATTGCCGATCCTGAGGAGGAGTTAAGACCTCGCCCACCCGTTGTGACCATAATGGGGCATGTTGATCACGGAAAGACTTCACTTCTTGATTATATAAGACATTCCAACGTGGCCGGTGGCGAATTCGGAGGCATAACACAGCACATAGGCGCCTATTACGTAAAGACTGACGGCGGAGACATTGTTTTTCTGGACACACCCGGTCATGAGGCTTTTACCGCAATGAGGGCCAGGGGAGCAAAGGTCACCGATCTTATAGTCCTGGTTGTGGCCGCTGATGACGGCGTCATGCAGCAGACAAAAGAGGCAATAAATCATGCGCGCGCAGCGTCAATCCCTATAGTTGTAGCCATAAACAAGATAGACAAGCCTGAAGCAAACCCGGACAGAGTAAAGAGGGAATTAGCCGAACTCAATTTTGTACCTGAAGAATGGGGCGGGGATACCATCTTCGGCCTGATCTCCGCTAAGACCGGTCAGGGTGTAGATGATTTGCTGAATCTCATACTGCTTCAAGCTGAAATGCTGGAACTCAAGGCGAATCCAAACAAGGCTGCCAGGGGTTCGGTGATTGAAGCCAGACTGGACAAGAGCAAAGGACCTGCAGCCTCTGTGCTCGTCAGGACAGGCACACTCAAGCAGGGAGATCACTTTATCTGCGGCGATCATTTCGGCAAGGTAAGGGCCATGCTGAACCATAGAGGTAAGCGCATGGTCACTGCCGGCCCTTCGGTGCCCGTCGAGGTGTACGGAATATCCGGGGTGCCCATGGCCGGAGATGAATTTATAGTGGTCCAAGACGAAAGAATAGCCAAGCAGGTCATAGAAAACAGGAAACAGAAAGCCATCAAGCAGCCTGCAGCCAGAAGGGGCCTAGTCAGTCTGGATGATCTCTTTCAGCAGATCAAGGACGGTGAGGTAAAGGAACTCAACATAGTGGTCAAAAGCGATGTGCAGGGGACGATGGAGGCGCTGGCAGACTCCCTCCTCAAGCTCAGCAACGACGATGTCAAGTTAAAGATAATACACGGTGGAACAGGTGGCATAGCCGAGTCGGATATTATGCTTGCTTCGGCATCAGGGGCCATCATATTGGGTTTCAATGTCAGAGCAAATCCAAGGGTGGCGGAACTTGCCGAAAAAGAGGGAGTCGACATACGCTACTATGACGTCATCTACAATGCCACCAAGGATATTCGTCTCGCTATGGCGGGTATGCTCGATCCTACCTATAAGGAAAAGGTAATAGGACATGCCGACGTAAGAGAAGTATTCAAGATACCCAAGATCGGTTCTATCGCTGGATGCTATGTCACTGACGGACATCTGGAGAGAAGTAACAAGGTCAGGCTTCTCAGGGATCAAGTCGTTGTATTTGACGGAAAGCTTACATCCCTAAAGCGTTTCAAAGAGGACGCCAAGGAGGTAGCGGCAGGTTATGAGTGCGGTGTTGGGATAGAGAATTTCCAGGATATTAAGGCCGGAGACGTAATAGAGGCATATCAGCTCGAGCGGGTGATCAAAGACTTATAAGTCATGGTAATAGGGATACTCAAGATTCAAATGCATCTGGGAGAAGGCCACTCACTTAAGGAGAAAAGGAAGGTCGTAAAGAGCCTGGTGGGTAAAGTTCGGTCAAGATTTAACACGGCCATCGCAGAGGTAGGAGAAAACGACAAATGGCAGCTTATTGAGCTGGGGTTGACCACTGTCGGCAATGACAAACGGCACGTTGACTCATCACTCAGCAATATCCTTAATTTTATTGACTCATTATATCTTGCTGAGATTATTGACACCAAAATGGAATTCATAAACGTTTAGTGAAACGGGCCGCGCCACGGGCAGGGAAGGCATCATGGAACATAAAAGGCGGGCGATCAGGGTCGGAAACGAGATATTAAAAGAGATCAACCAGTTGCTCTGTGATGGGGTAAAGGATCCAAGGGTTCAGGGAGTGACGCTTACCGGTATAGATTTGAGCAATGACCTCAGGGATGCGAGGATATTCTTCAGCGTGCTGCCCGGGTATGACTACGAACGGGCCGGGCAAGGGCTTGAAAGGGCAACAGGGTTTATAAGGCGGGAGATAGGGGCCAGGATGAAACTTAAATATGTACCGGCAATAAGCTTCAGGCACGACTCCACCCTTGAAAAGGCGGCGCAGATGGAAAAGATATTCGAAAAGATACACTACAGTGAATCCTGAGAAAAATCTCCAATCGATAGCTGATATTATTAATCGTTCTGAACGGTTCTTATTACTTACCCACAGGGACCCTGACGCAGACGGCATAGGCTCCATGCTTGCTCTTGGAATGGCTATTTCGGAATCAGGCAAAAAGGCCGTATGCTTGGCCGATGGCCCGCTTGAAGGCTCTCTGGGGATGCTTAGAGGCTCTGAGAATATAGTATTCAGCGAGGAGGAAGGATCGGATTACGACGTTTTCATAGCGCTCGACTGCAGCGCCATTGAACGTATCGCGGGCCGGGATGGAAGAAGCATTTCCCCGCTCGTTAACATTGACCATCACGTTACAAATGACCATTTCGGACACCTCAATTATGTTGACGCCTTGAGTTCATCAACGGGAGAAATGGTGCTCAAGCTCATAAAGGCAGCCAGATTGCCGCTGGGTTATGTAACTGCTGAAAACATATTTGCTGCAATTCAAAGCGATACCGGTTCTTTTAGGTACACCAACACCACCACCTCATCTCTCATGGCTGCCGTTGAGCTTATTGAGATGGGAGTCAAACCGTGGGATGTGGCAATGAGGGTCCTTGACGGTTCTAATGTATCAAAACTGAAGCTTCTTCGCATGGGCCTAGGCACTGTCTCCTTTCATTACAAAGACAGAATAGGGATGATGGTTCTCACAAAGGAGATGTTTCAGAAGGCCGGTGCGGATTTTCGTGAGAGTGAGAGATTCGTTGATTATCCGAGATGTGTAAGGGGTGTGCAGATTGCCGTTCTCGTGAGACAGACTGGCGATAATATGTATAAATTCAGCCTGAGGTCAAATACCACGGATAGGGTTGCGGAACTGGCAAGTGTATTCGGAGGGGGAGGACACGCCAGGGCTGCGGGCTTTGAAATAAAAGGACTCCTTGATGATAACCTGAGGCTTTTTTTGAAGGAAGCCGAGAGGTTTCTCAATGAATGACACAACTGATGGTATCCTCCTGATAGACAAGGATACGGTAGATCTATCATCGGAGGTTGTTAGGAGGGTGAAACGTATCCTTGGGGCCAGGAAGGTAGGCCATGCGGGAACTCTTGATCCTTTTGCCAGCGGGCTTCTGATTATTCTTATGGGGAGGGCGACCGCTCTAACAAGATTTATTCAAGCATGGAGTAAGAATTATAGGGGACTTATTCTGCTTGGCTCAGAAACCGATACAATGGACCCTACCGGCAGGGTCATTAGAACACTACCTGTCCCCAGACTGGAGAGATCTGTTATCGAGAGGGCTGCGGGTTCTTTTGTCGGAGAAATATGGCAGACCCCGCCTGCCTTTTCAGCAGTAAGGATTCAGGGTAAGAGGGCTTACAGCCTTGCAAGGAAGGGAGTTATGCCGGATTTGTCTCCCCGAAAAGTAACTATTCACTCACTTGATATAGTTTACTGCGAAGGCCCGGTCATTGATATGGAAGTCAGTTGCTCTTCCGGTACATATATAAGAAGGCTTGCCTATGATCTCGCCGTAAGCCTGGGAACCATCGGGCATCTTATCACTTTAAGACGAACCGTGTGCGGCCCTTTCAGGGCTTATGGTTCCATCCGCTCAAGTGATCTCAAGGGGCCATTGGTAAGGGATGAGCTTAGAGAACGGATAATGCCCATAGCCGATGCGCTTCCCGACATGCCTGCCATTGAGATTGACGCCGCCCTGGCCCGATCTCTAAGAGTAGGAAGGAAACCGTCCATCGAAGAGCTGACACGGCAAAGCGAAAAGGGGCATCCGGCGGAAGGATTCTTAAGGCTTCTCAATAGGGGCGACCTGACAGCCATAGTTCGGATAGGCAGTGCTGAGGATATCAAAAGTGTTTCATTGGAGAGGGTTTTTCCCTCTCCAGACAACATTAATTAATTGGATAAAGGAGGTAGCAAAGTGGTTCTCACACCTGAAATAAAAAGAGACATAATTGAAAAATTCAAGACAAATGAAAAGGACACAGGAAGTCCGGAGGTGCAGATTGCTCTCTTAAGCAACCGCATCAAATATCTTACTGAGCACTTCAAGACCCACTCCAAGGATCACCATTCACGCAGGGGGTTGTTGAAGATGGTAGGCAGGAGGAGAAGGCTCTTGGATTATCTGAAGAAAAAGGATTTCGGAAGTTACAGAACCATGCTCCAGGAACTGGGAATCCGCAAATAGTCTGCTGCTTGAAGGTAATCTATTTCATTATTTTTAATTTAAGTTTACACGCTGGAGCGAAAGGAAAAACAGGAAATGATTAAGAGCTGTACGATCGAAATAAATGGTCGCACGTTACATATTGAAACAGGCCGTGTAGCGAAACAGGCCAATGGTGCTGTAGTGGTAACCTTTGGAGAGACCGTGGTGCTGGTGACCGCGGTAGCCACAGACGAAGTCAGGGAGGGTATTGATTTTGTCCCTCTCACGGTTGAGTACCAGGAGATGTCTTATGCCGGAGGCCGTATCCCCGGTAACTTCTTCAGGCGGGACATGGGCCGTCCGGGAGAGCAGGAAACCCTTGTCTCACGACTCATTGACAGGCCACTCAGACCCCTTTTCCCGAAGGGCTATAGATACGAAACCCAGGTGATAGCAAGCGTACTGAGCACGGATAAGGAAAACGAAGCTGATGTCCTTGCCATGATAGGGGCGTCAACGGCACTTGGTATCTCGGATATCCCGTTTATGGGGCCTATAGCCGGTGTGAAGGTGGGCCGAATCGGCGGAAAACTGATAATCAACCCGACAATCGCGCAGCAGGCCGAAAGCGATATAAACCTCATTGTTGCCGGAAGCAGCAGCGCCATAGTTATGGTTGAGGGAGGAGGCGACTTCGTTTCAGAGGCGGACATGATTGAAGCGATATTCTTCGCCCATGAAGCCATCAAGCCTATCGTGGCGATGCAGGAGGAACTCAAGGCGGCAGTGGGAAAACCCAAGAGGGAGCTTCCGCAGGATCCGCTTGAAAAAGAGGTCGAAACCAAGGTGGAGGAGATCGGTAAAGACCTTCTCCTTGATGTGATAAATACCGCAGATAAGAAGTTGCGACAACAAAAAAGGGCCCAGGCACAGAAAAGGGCATCGGACGCTATTTCCGAGCTTTACGAAAAGAAAGGCTCCCTTGCGGTTGCATTTATGGAGTCTTTGGAAAAGAAGCTTGTTCGAAGGATGGTGTTAGATGAGAGAAGGAGGATTGACGGAAGGTCTTTTGACCAGGTACGCCCGATAGAATGTGCTGTTGGGATTCTCCCCAGGGTTCACGGTTCCGCCCTTTTCACTAGAGGTGAAACTCAGGCAATGGTTCTGACAACTCTTGGAACGGAACAGGATGAGCAGCGGATCGAATCCATCTACGGGGATACCACCAGAAACTTCATACTTCACTATAACTTTCCTCCATACTCAGTTGGAGAAGTTAAGAGATTGTCCGGTCCAGGTAGAAGGGAAATAGGGCATGGAGCCCTTGCAAGGCGTGCCTTGACCCCTGTTATGCCCAAAAAAGAGGCCTTCCAGTACACGGTCAGAATCGTCTCCGAGATTTTGGAATCGAACGGATCATCATCAATGGCCACAGTATGCGGTAGTTCGCTTTCTCTGATGGATGCAGGAGTGCCTATTAAGGATGCGGTGGCTGGAGTAGCCATGGGCCTTGTTTCAGAAGGTGATAAGGTGGCTGTTCTCACCGACATAATAGGCGATGAGGATCATTACGGGGATATGGATTTCAAGGTAACGGGAACAGACTACGGAATTACCGCCCTGCAGATGGATATAAAGATCGCGGGCCTTTCAAGAGAGATTATGGAAAAGGCGCTTGAACAGGCAAGGCTCGCCCGCCTTCACATCCTTGAAAATATGGCTAAGGGTATCCTTAAGCCCAGGGTGCAGGTATCGGATTACGCGCCGGTAGTCCAGACCATTAAGATCAAGCCCGAAAAGGTGAGGGTGCTTATTGGTCCCGGCGGAAAGACCATAAGACAGATAACCAATGACTCGAAAGCCAGGGTCGAGGTGCAGGACGATGGAACTGTAAGTATTTCCGGCCCTGACAGGGAGATCACGGATGAAGCGGTTAAGATGATCCACGACCTTGTTCAGGAGGCGGAGATCGGTAAGATTTACAAGGGAAAGGTCGTAAAGATAGCTGATTTTGGGGCCTTTGTGGAGATATTTCCCGGCACTGACGGGCTTGTGCACATTTCACAACTTGACCGTGAAAGGGTCAACAGGGTCTCCGATATCCTCAAGGAAGGCGACGAAGTTATGGTGAAGGTTCTTGAGGTAAGTGATGACGGGAAGATAAGACTCTCCCGAAAGGCAGCCCTGGATGACAGCAGAGAATAGGTGCCGAAAAACCGTTCTGCCTAACGGCGTGAGGATACTCTCAGAGCGGGTAAATCATATGCGATCCGTGTCTCTGGGTATCTGGGCCGACGTTGGCTCCAGGGACGAATTTGACAGCGACAGAGGAATAGCCCATTTTATTGAGCACATGCTATTCAAGGGCACCAGAAACAGAAGCAGCGCTCAGATTGCAGTAGAACTGGATTCGATCGGGGGCTTCCATAACGCCTTTACTGGTAAGGAGACAACCTGTTTCCACGGAAGGGTTCTAGGAAAGCATTACCCTCAGCTGGCTGATATCCTCTCCGACCTGTTCCTTAACTCGATATTTGAACCAAGAGATATAGAGCTTGAGCGTCAGGTCGTGATTCAGGAGATTGGCATGGTGCAGGATACTCCTGAGGAATATGTCCATGAACTCTTAAACGGGCTTGTATGGAGAGGGCATGCCATGGGTTCTCCGATACTGGGAGAGCAGGATACCGTCTCAGGGTTTAATAGAGATATTATCATGTCCTTCAGGCAGAGACGATACAGGCCTGAAAAGATCATAGTGGCATCCGCAGGGAGATTGGATCACGAGGCACTGTTGGCCTTTTTTGAGCCTGTCTTTTCCTCCGTAAAACCCTTAAACAGTGATTCTGATGCCAGGACAAGTCCTGGATTTACAGGTGCCTACGCCCACACGGAGAGGGATCTGGAGCAGGTGCAGATATGCATAGGGAGCCGCGCTCCTTCTCTGCAGGATGAGAATAGATTTGCCTGCGGAGTGCTTAACACCCTTCTCGGAGGGAATATGAGTTCGCGTCTTTTTCAAGAGATAAGAGAAAAAAGGGCTCTGGCATACAGCATATACTCATTTATCAATACCTTCAGCGATTCAGGAGTGCTGGTTATCTATGCTGCGACCGATCCGGAAAGGGCAGAGGAGACGCTTGAGGTTATCCGTAAAGAATGCATGGAAATTATCCGCGGTGGAATCTCCGCCTCTGAGCTTGAGGCTGCCAAGGAGCATTTGACTGCCTCCCTCTATCTGTCCTCGGAAAGTGCCGATAGTCGAATGATAAGGCTGGCTAAAAATGAAATATTGTATGGCCGGGACGTAAGCTATGAAGAGCTGGTGACCAGGCTTGAATCAGTTACATTGGATGATGTGGTCGGCGTTGCCGCTCATATATTCGGAAACGGGAATACGGCCCTTGCGACCCTTGGGCCTTTAAAAGAAGGGGATCTCGACATGAACCTCATCAGGTTTTCCTAGTGTGCCGGGAAGGAGCGGAGGGCAAAGGAAGAACTCTGGGGATATTACTATGGATCGTGCAAGCATAAAAGTCATGAGGGTGCGTGGGGGTATGCCGGACAATTTTCTGGAGCATGCATCTTCGGGTTCATCCGGCATGGATGTCCGGGCATGGCCTGATGAACCGATTACTCTTGATCCGGGGGATATACGATTGATCCCTACAGGTATAGCACTATCCATACCTGAGGGTTTTGAAGCGCAGGTAAGGCCCAGGAGCGGACTTGCGCTCAAAAACGGGATTGGGATATTGAACGCGCCGGGCACTATCGACTCCGATTACAGGGGTGAAATAGGGATTATACTTATCAACCTGGGAAAAGATTCCTTCACTGTGAGTAGGGGAGACAGGATAGCTCAGATTGTTATAGCAAGTGTTTGCAAGGCGGAACTTATGGAGGTCTCATGCCTTGATGAAACCGAAAGAGGTGCGGGCGGATTCGGACACAGCGGAATCATCTGAGTCTTGGCTCATTGCTTGGAATATGGTAGAATGAGAATTAACCGCTAATGCATCTGGATGAAGAGAGTAATGCCCAGCCTAAACGGAGTGGCATAAGGACCAGACGAAAGAAAGCCTTCGTATGCAGCTGTTGCGGCAAACCCGTTCCCTTTTGCTGGACATGCCCTTGCGGTTTTCAGATATGCAACAGATGCATGGATGAAAACCTCTGGGGGCTTACATGCAGCGGAGTTAACTGGCAGTGTCCGGATTGCGGCAGCCTCAGACCCTTCTGATGTTTCCCGGATTGGGGTCTTCAACCTGTATCAGGGAGTGATAAGCCGATGAACCATGATCTAGCGGATTCGTATTTTTACGCCCTCACAAGAGTTATTGATGCCGTCTATCAGGAGGAACCCCTGGAGGACACACTCTATTTTTTGGTGTCGCTCGCCTCCGAACTTACAGGCTCAAAAGGCGGCACCCTTAGGGTTCTTGAACAGGGGAGCTTCAATCTCAAGGTGGTTGCAAGCTATGGCTTAAGCAAGGTCTATCTTGACTCCGGGGCCATTGACCACGGCCGAAGCATAACGGAGATCAAGGAGGGCGATGTTATCATCATAAACGATTTCGAAAATGACCCCCGCGTACAGGATAGAAATGCTGCCAGAAAGGAAGGCCTTGGGGCTGTGATTGGTATTCCTTTCACGGTAAATGAGACCACCTATTGCATCCTGAGGGTCTATTTCACTGCCAAAAAGATCCCTACCCACGAAGAAATGGAACTACTTTACAGTCTGGGCAAACTGGGCTGTCTGGCGATACTCAGGGCGGCGGTATCGGAAATGTGATTCGGATGGAACTCAGCGATATCTCACAAGCTTTCTTATCTTGCTTGGCCCGGCGAGCCAGATAAATAGGCAGGAGAAGGCAATGCTTGCGAAACTGATCTCGAAGGCAGCAGTATAGGAGCCTGTTATGTCTCTGATGAGGCCTACCACATAAGGCCCGACTGATCCTCCGAGGCCTCCGCCCATGCATATCACGGCAAATATCAGTCCAAAGGAATTTCCTATGAATATGTCGGCACTCACTGAAGGAAAAAGTGGGGCTGCAGCCCCGTATCCTAGACCGAAAGAAATTGCGAAGAGAAAGGGCATGAGACCGTGCAACTCCGACATGAGAAGCAGACACAATAGCCCGAGTGCGGTAATGATTCCTGCAAGGCTATTGGCCTTCTCCCTTCCCAGCACATCTGAGAGATAGCCGAAAAGAATCTTCCCTGCCGAACCGGCAAGTCCCAGTATCCCGAAATAGAAGGCAGCCTTTTCGCTGGGCAGCCCGCTGTCAACCATTGCTGATATTGAGTGAAGAAGCGTGCCCTGATAAACCCAGGACCCGAAGAAGAATGATCCCAGAAGAAACCAGAAGCGACCCGTTCTTACTGCCCCCTTGAGTGTCCAGTTTTCACCGGCCCAGACAGGGTCCATCACCCTGACGCGAAAAGCGGACTTATCGGAAACGCGGATTTCATCGGCTGCTTGTCCGTCCGGGATCAGGTTCATTTCCGCAGGGCTCTTGCGTCCGAATATCAGGTTAAGGGGTACAATCAGCCCCAGAACCGCGGCGGCCAGAAATAAATATGTTGTTCTCCAGCCTAAGGCGGTTATGCCCCTTTCTACCAGCGGTATGATAAAAAGCATCCCCAGCCCTATCCCTGACATCGCTATCCCTATGGCAAATCCTCTTTTCCTTTCAAACCACTTCGGGATGAATGCTGAATGCGAGGAAAACCCGAGAAGGCTTACTCCTGCTCCAGCAAAAATGCCGTAAAATATGTAAAACTCCCAAAGTGATGTGGCCCTGCTCACAAGCACAAGACAGATAGCTAGGACAATAGCGCCAATAGGAATAATGAGCCTGGGTCCGAAGCGATCCTGAAGGTGACCAGTTATGGGTCCAAGAAATGACTGTGAGATGATAAAGACGGAAAAGACACTTGAGGCAGCAGCCCTGCTCCAGCCGAACTCCTTTATCACGGCCAGAAAAAAGACCGAAAACGAATACCAGACTCCGAAAGCTATCCCCAGCGTTACGAAGGCTACCCCGACTATCACCCAGCCGTAATAAAATCTTGATCCTGTTCTTGGATAAATCTTCATGTCCTTTACTTGCCTTCAATTTGAGTAGAAAAACTAACACACGGGCAACTCGGCCGCAATAGAGCTTTTGCTTTTTGAAGTTTGCTCTTGTTTTAGAAGATGTCTCGCCTATAATTGCCACCGATTCGGGAAAGGAGCTCTTGATGGAAAACTTATGGCTTCAATCGGCCCTGTGGGTGGGGCTTGCTCTTGTAGCGGCATTAATATCAATAAGGATAAGCATCTCGGTGGCCCTGATAGAGATCTGCGTTGGGGCATTTGCCGGAAATCTATTGGGAGTCACAACGACTGAGTGGTTGAACTATCTGGCAGGGGTCGGGGCAATACTTCTGACGTTTCTGGCAGGAGCTGAGATAGATCCCGCGGTCATCAAGAAGCATTTCTGGTCAAGCGTCAGCATAGGGGTCGTGGGTTTTTTCGCCCCTTATCTGGGGGTTCTTGCATTTGCTCATTACGCGTGCGGCTGGCCCTGGCCCCAGGCACAAATAGCGGGGATAGCTCTTTCAACCACCTCGGTGGCAGTGGTTTATGCGGTTATGGTGGAGACGGGCTTTAATAAGACTGAGATGGGCAAGATAATACTGGCTGCCTGTTTTATTAACGACATAGGAACGGTACTTGCTCTGGGGATCGTCTTTGCCAATTATAATCTGTGGCTGGTTTTATTTGTTATTGTCACGGCACTGGCCATGTGGCTGTTGCCTAAAGTGGTCCCATGGTATTTCGCAAAGGTCGGTAACAGGATCAGCGAGCCTGAGATAAAGTCCATCCTGCTCATACTTTTCTTTCTCGGTGGCCTCGCTTCAATAGCGAAGAGCGAGGCAGTTCTTCCTGCATACCTCATAGGAATGGTGCTGGCGCCTTTTTTCCTGAAGGATCGTGTCCTTTCCCAGAGGATGCGTGTAATCGCCTTTACTTTGCTCACCCCTTTTTATTTCCTTAAGGCCGGCTCTCTGGTAAAATTCGGTACCATAGCATCAGCTCTAGGCCTTATCGCAGCATTCCTCGGGGTAAAAATGCTGACTAAATTCGTGGGGATTTTGCCGCTGACAAAGGCCTTCCGTTTCGAAAGGAAGGAAGGCATGTACACCACCCTAATGATGTGTACCGGGCTAACATTCGGAAGCATCTCCGCCCTTTTTGGACTCACTAACGGCATCATAGACCAGGACCAGTACACGATCCTGGTAACCGCCGTCATAGGAAGCGCTGTGGTTCCCACACTCATCGCGCAAAAGTTCTTTCAACCCAAAAGATCTGACAAGGAGGATGAAGATGTTTAAGAAAATCCTAACTGGCATAGACGGCTCTGAAAACGCTTATAAGTCATTGTCCGAGGCCATTGAACTCTCAAAGAGATACGAAGCCGAACTTCACACCATAACTGTGGAGGAGGTCCCACAGTATCCGGGGACCATCGGCGAAATCATAGAGGAGAAAGAGGCCTCAAACGGCAAGTTCGCTGAAGTTCTTAAGAGGACAAAAGAGATGGCCGCCGAAAGGTCCGCGACGGTCAAATCCCATGTCATTATGGGACATGAGGTCAAAACCATCGTTGAATTCATAAAGGCCCGGAACTTCGATCTCCTGGTCATAGGATTCATGGGTCGCTCAGCGCTCTATGAGCGGATAATGGGAAGCACTTGCCAGAGCCTGGTGAGGCTCGCGCCCTGCTCGGTTTTGGTCGTGAAGTAGGGAAATGTTCATCGCTATGCGCCAAGCCTAACCCTACTGATTCTGATTGAGATTCCATTCCAGCCGGGCTCAACTTTAGTCACACTGGATTGCAGCCTCGGAGGACAACATTTGCCAATAAAGTGGGCCTTCCCGCCTTGCTCGAAGATTTGAGCTTTGTTCTGGAGCACAGTTTCCCCGAGGGATACGTCAGATTGATTCATCCCGAGTTTATACTTGAATTCCTGGTGCCGGAAGCAGGCCGAAGGACTTCAAAGCCTGATAACCCTTACCAACTCGTCTACTGGGAAGGAACACGTTGCATCAACCGCCGATATTCGCTATCTTCATTTGTGGTAGATACCCCTGCACTCCTTGTTGATCTTGGCCGAGCAGAATTCGCCGCACATGGTGCAAACTTCTTCCCCGTTCCTGCCGGTGGCCTTCCTGACGGCACGGGCCCTCTCCGGATTCAGGGCTATCGAGTACATGGCCTCCCAGTCCAGGTTGCTCCGGGCTCTTGACATGGCGTCGTCCCGGTCGCGCGCCTGCGGGATACCGCGGGCGATGTCCGCGGCATGGGCCGCGATCTTCGACGCGATGACCCCGTCTATGACGTCGGTCAATTCAGGCAGGCCCAGGTGCTCGGTGGGCGTGAGGTAGCACAGGAAGTCTGCCCCGTAAAAGGCGGCCAGGGCCCCGCCGATGGCGCCGGTAAGATGGTCGTACCCGGGCGAGCAGTCTGTGACCAGCGGGCCCAGGACATAAAACGGGGCACCGTGGCAGTACTTCTTCTGCATGTCCATGTTCTTCTTTATCTGGTGCAGCGGCACGTGGCCAGGGCCTTCGATCATGGCCTGCACGCCTTTTTGCCTGGCTCTTGCCGAGAGCCTGCCCAGGGTCTTAAGTTCCTTGATCTGGGCCCTGTCCGTGGCATCGGCAAGGCAGCCAGGCCGTAGGCCGTCGCCCAGGCTCAAAACTACGTCGTACTTCTTCGCCATTTCCAGGATCTCGTCATAGCGGGTATAGAGCGGATTCTCTTTCTTATGGTGGAGCATCCACTTAATGAGGAAGCTCCCGCCGCGCGACACCACGCCCATGATGCGTGAATTCAGCAGCGGAATGCAGTTCCTGGTGAGGCCGCAGTGCACGGTGATGAAGTCCACCCCGTCTTCGATATGCGTGCGTATGGAATCTAAAAAATCGTCTTCGCACAGTTCTGCCACGTCGGGGCAGCTTACGATGGCCTCGTACACGGGTACGGTGCCGACGGGCACCTTGGAGTATGCCAGGATCATCCTGCGCATGGCACGGATATCTCCGCCTGTGGAGAGGTCCATTACTGTGTCGGCCCCGTACCTCACCGAGGCGGCGAGCTTCTCAAGTTCCTTGGCCGGATCGGCATTGAATCCCGAGGTCCCGATGTTGGAGTTTATCTTGATAAGCAGACCCTTGCCTACAGCTACCGGGTTGCAGTCATGCAGTGCGCCCTTGAGTATCACCGTGTTGCCTGAAGCGATGTTGCCGCATATCTCCTGGGCACTCAACGGCTCGGACTGAGCCGCCTGGAGCATCTCCTTGGTAACGTGTCCTTTTATTGCCTGTTCAAGCTGTGTCATAATCCGAACTCTTTCTGGATATTCGCGATCTCTGCGGTCAGATCCGGCCTGGTCACCACGGCGGATATGGCCATGCAGCCTGTTCCCACTACCTGCGACATGAGCTCGACGCCGTTGCGGACACGGTACGAACGTGCGCCGTCCGTAACGATATCCTCTTTCCCGGTGACTACCACCGTGCATGCTCTTTTCTTTGCCAGCCCTGCCGCGATCTCAACGAGGTCCTCGCCCACGTGCGCCGCGTCAAGAATCTCGAAGCTCTTCTTATCCCTGAAGGGCGTGGCCCCTGCGCCGCACACATCCAGTATCACCGGGATGTTCCTGCAGCTCGCGGCAGGGGCGGCCTTCTTCATGCTCTCGACGAAATCCTCCGTGAGTGTGACGATGTTCAGCACCACGGTCGAGGCCAGACTGCTCATGTCCGCAACCTCTTTGACGGCATGGGCCATGACCGGTGAGGCGCGCAGGGATTTCACCACCTGGGCGCAGTGGCTAAAAAAATTTATTGCGGGAATGGCATGGAGGAGACTGATGGACAATATTGGATCCCTACGCCGGCATTACCCGGATCAGGTTCAACGGGTATAATCTCAGGCCCCTGATCGGAACCACCCCACTCAATACAGACTACCGCCTAAATGGAGACATTGTCAAGCCCCCTTTGACAAATCAGCGCGGGACAGAAGGAGGAGAAGTATCCTTGAAGGGGTTGAGTTTCACGGGCGTTATTGAGATACTATACTAGTGTGTATAAAGACCAGCGTCTAGGGAGAGCGAGAGGCGGGGGTGATTCTCATGTTTCGTTGTGCCCTATTCAGGCATGGCGGTTAGAAACAAAGGAGGGATGACGTGATGAGTGATAATATCTGTCTGGAGATTCAGGATGGAGTTGCGGTTTTTATGCTGAACAGGCCGGACACATATAACGCATTTGATCTTGACATGATAAGGACCCTTGCGAGGGAACTGACCTCAATTGCCCTTAAGAAATCTGTGAAAGGAGCGGTTATATCCGGAAATGGGAAGGCCTTCTGTGCCGGGGGGGATTTGAGATGGATCTCCTCGCACGCAGGAGGTTTCAGCGCGGCTTTTCACGAACTCGCCGCCAGTTATCATCAGGCAATAGTCGAGATAAGGAGGATGCCTAAGCCGGTTGTCGCCGCCATAAACGGCCTTGCCGCTGGCGGAGGCTTCAGCCTTGCCCTTGGGTGCGATTTCAGGGTCATGGAAGCGCAGGCGGTACTGAGACAGGCATATACCTCCAACGGGCTGAGCATTGACGGCGGAGGCACGTTCAGCCTTCCGCGCCTGGTCGGGTTTGCAAGGGCACTGGAGATAGCTGTTTTCGATGGAGCAATCGAAGCTAAAAAAGCGCTTGACTGGGGCCTTGTGACGGAGATCGCCGAACAGGGAGGTTCCGTCAAAAGAGCCATCTTGATGGTAAAGGAGATTTCAGAGCGATCCCTTCCTTCCTTTGCGGCATCAAAGAGGCTCCTTACGGATTCATTTGATACTCCCCTTGAGGCTCAGCTTGAAAAGGAGAGAAGGGCGCTTGCCCTCTGTGCCGCAACCAGCGAGGGAAGGGAGGGTGTAACCGCCTTTGTGGAGAAAAGAAGGCCGGTATTTACTGGGTCTTGATACTGGAGGGACTTATGGTAATGGCGGAACTGTTCCGGTAAAAACGATATGATCGCGCTCAGAGTATCCATCTCCGCTTGATGTCCTCTCGCTCTTTTTCAAACCATAGAGCGATGCACAGAAACGAAGGTACCGGGATGAGAAAATAGGAGCGACGAAGTATGATATGGTGCGAAATATGGGTTGAACAAAACAAGGAAAGGTATTATGAAACCCTGGGGCAAACCTCCCAAGGGTGGCACGAGATGAAATATAATCCCTGGCCATATATCAACTAACTATTGTCAGCTCTTTATATGAAAATACATCGTCATACCGGCGTAGGCCGGTATCCAGTCATTTATACCTGGATTCCGGATCAAGTCCGGAATGACGTGCAGCATTTTCATGTTTCGTTCTGCCCCAAAAGGGCATGAGCGTTAGAATGGTTTACAAAAGGTGACTTAGGGCAGGAAAATAGTAGCGATTTCCCCATAAAGCAAAATCGGAGATCATAATGGAAATAAAGAGCCTTAGCCGTCGTCTGACGCTTCTAACAGTCTTGCCTGTGGGTGCGTTTCTGCTGATGGCCGGATTCTTGGGTTTTTTCTCTGCAAGGGAAGTCATGCTTGATCAGTGGCGAGAGGGAGCCATAGCGCAGCTTCAGAGGGCGGCCCACCGGATAGATATGAGGCTCAGTCGGCCGATAGACTGGATAGAGATGTTCCATACCGCGTCAACTGAGCGGGGAGGCCACCTAATACAGGAATGGATTATCGAAAGGATCCGGGAACTGGAGGGTGTGGAGGCCGTAACCCTCAAGTGGTCTGAGGATCAAGGATCACAGGTCTTGCCCTCACCTATGGGGAGCCGCATGGGGGTCATGGTGCGAAATGCCCTGTCAGCGGAACCAGGTGAGATGATGCGATTCAACAGAGGAAAGATACTGGAAGTAACCCCACCTCGATATAACGCAGAGCGGGTGAGAGAAACCGTCGATCTGGTATCGGAGTTGAAAGATGGATCAGGGAAGTTATTAGGAAAGATTTCAGTATCCGTCCGTTTCGACTATCTTATGCAGGACATTATATCGCTTGGGTGGTGGCAGAGCGAGATGGCCTGTCTTGTTGACCACGAAGGTACCTATCTCGCACATACGGCTTCCTACATGAAAAACCGCAGCAGGCTTGCTGAGGAGGGAGATGAGCTTGAGATTAGGATCCTAAAGGCTATGAAGGATAACCCTTCCGGCACGGTTATGGGCCCGGGATACCCACCCGGGGAGGTGGCCGGGTTTTATAGAATCGAGTATGCCCCCTGGACAATCGTACTTTGGGCGCCCGGGGAAAGGATTCTCGCCCCGATCATCCGCTACAGGGCTTATTACCTGGCAGGAGCAGGAATCTGTATCCTGATGGTTATTTTGCTTATCCGGCTTGATACCGGAAAGACGATCCGCTCAATATCAGCCATCTCTCAGGCGGCCAGAAAGATTTCTAGGGGTGACTACACTCAATCCCTCAAGGAGCATCGCTCAGATGAAATAGGAGAGCTGACTGAAAGCTTCCAATCCATGGTCAAGGGTCTCAAAGAAAGGGATTTTATTGCCAATACATTCGGCAGATATGTTGATCGGGAGATAGCCTCAGAACTTCTCAGGAGACCGGAGGCAGCAAGGCTGGGAGGCCAGAAGCGATCGGTAGCCATTGTCATGTCCGATATAAGGGGCTTTACCACTCTGAGCGAAACCCTTAGCCCCGAAAGGATCATCGCTTTCCTTAACCGCTATTTTTCCGCAATGATCGAGGTCGTTCAGACCCACGGAGGAATTATTGTAGATTTCTTTGGGGACTCCATACTGATCTTTTTCGATCCTTTTGAAGGCCCTCTCGCGTCCTCCATTCAAAAATCTCTGCAATGCGCAGAGGAGATGCGAGATGCGATGGGGCCCCTGAATCAGTCTCTGAAGGCCGAAGGCTTCCCCGAACTCAAGATGGGAATTGGAATACACGCGGGAGAGGTGGTCGTGGGCAACATCGGCTCGGAGACAAGGGCCAAGTACGGCATTGTCGGCTCGCCGGTCAACCTCACCCAGCGTATCCAGTCAGTTGCGGGGCCTGGAGAGATAGTGGTCTCGGAGGCGGTCATTGCCAATGCGGGGCGGCAAATAGAAACCAGGAGACGATTGACGGCTGATCTCAAGGGATTTAATGAGGAAGTGCAGTTATATCTCCTTGCCTGATGTTAAACGTTTTTCCCTATTCCTTCGTTATCGCGCTCAGAGTATCCATCGCCGCTTGATGTTTTTAAGACTCCATAGATAGAGAAAAACGCAGGATGCCCCAAGCAGGGCGAAGTCAAGGCCGAATGGCATGGTATGCCCCTGGCTGAATGCTCCATGAAGTATATCGGCTCCGTAGGTAAGGGGCAGGATATATGAAAGGGGTTTGATAACAGAGGGCAGGCGTTCAATGGGAAAGAAAAGACCGCAGAGAAATATCATGGGAAAGCGGAAGAAGTTGGAGAAGGTCTGAGCCTCAAATACCTCGCTTACGGAAACTGCGATGAAAAGACCGAGGAACGTGGAAGAAACCGCTATCAAGACAACAGCCGGAAAGGCCGTGAGCCACGCTACGCTTGACAGATCAAAGAAAAACGCCGCCATGGCCACAGGCACAAAGGCGTTAGCAATCCCGAAGACTATCGCGCCGGAGGTCTTTGAGAGCATGAGGATGCCTAGTGGTATCGGAGCAAGGAGGAGCCTATCGAACGAACGGCCCTTCTTCTCGAACGTTACAGTCACTGCAAGCATCGAGGTTGTCCCGAAGAGGATGGAAATCGCCATAAGCCCGGGAAGAAGCGTCAGAACCCCGTCAAATCCCCCTCCTGATCTGATGAAAAACATCCCTGTCCAGGCAAGGGGAAATATGATTCCCCAGCTTATGTTCGGGGGTTTGAGATAATAGGCGCGCATGTCCTTTAGGATGATATTCCAGAAGGCAATCCACATCTTCATGATCCGGACCTCTCCCTCTCTTTTTTCATGGCCCCTGCCTCTATTCCGGTGATTCGCACAAAGACGTCTTCCAGGGACGGATGAATCCTCCTGGCCTCCATTACCTCCAAGCCCCTTTCCTCCAAATAGCGTACAAGGGCGCCGGCACGGATGGGCTCACTTGATTCCACCCTAATCTTATTTTCCTCCCGGCGCTCGATAACAAGATCCGGAAACGCGGAAGCCATCGCTTCCAACGAGCCGGTTTCCTTGTTGTTTAGGGCGATCTCCATTACATGTCTTTGCTTTATCGGCTGCAGAAGGTTTTCGATCGTATCAGTCTGCACGATCCTGCCCGACACGATAAAGGCAAGCCTCGCGCAAAGTCGCTCCGCCTCCTCGATGTAATGGGTGGTCAAGAGGATAGTGGTGCCTGACAGGTTTAGATGCGATATGAGCTGCCTTATTTGTCTTGCGCTTGCGACGTCAATACCTGTAGTGGGCTCATCCAGGAAAAGTATGGAGGGATTATGTATGATCCCCGCTGCAATGGTGAGCTTGCGCTTCATGCCCTTGGAGTAGCCTCCGAACTTCCGGGAAGCGGCTTCAGCCAAGCCGAAGGACTTTAGAAGCTCACTTGCACGTGATTCCCTCTCGCTCTTTTTCAAACCATAGAGCGAGGCACAGAAACACAGGTTCTGAAAGCCTGTCAATTCCGGATAAAGATTGCTCTCATCGGGTACAACCCCTATCAGATGCTGGGCGGCCTTTGGGTTGTCTGTGCAGTCAATGTCTCCGATCCGGATCACCCCTGAGTCGGGGCGGGCAAGACCTGTGAGGATGTTTATTGTAGTGGTCTTGCCGGCTCCATTTGGCCCAAGAAAGCCGAAAAGTTCTCTCTGGTGAACAACGAAGCTTACGTCTTGGAGGGCCTGTACCTCCCCGAATCTCTTGGTAAGCTTTTCTGCGACAATTGCTTTCATCAGTCTATTTTCCCATTTTGTTTGTCCCCCTTGCAGGGATGTAACTCTTCCTGACCGTGGCATGCCTCAAAAGTAATATCGAACCCTAAGTTCCAGGCGGTAGTCGTTTTGCTTTTCTCCATACTCGGAGAAATCGTCTCCGACCAGGACAGAGCCCTTCGCTCTTAGCTCAAGGTTGGTGATGCCAGTGTACAATATCTCCGGGGAAAGGGTAAAGCTTTTATCCTCAAGGTTAAGAATCCATGTTAGGGCAGGGGTGAAATAGAGTATATTAAAAGGTTCCTTTTGGCTGACGCGCAGGTAAAGGTAGTCCTTCATGAAGTTGGGCCTTCCGTAACCGCCTTCGCTAAGACTCTGCGCCTTCTTCAAGGCTGCATCGCCCCTTCCTGAGATATAGTCCTCATACCCCCGGCCTATAAATGAGAAGAACTCCTCTCCCTCTGCCTCGCTATACCCGGTTCCATTGTGGTAGTATTCGAATATATAGGTAGTATCAAGCGTGCTAAGGTATCTCAGGCCCAGAAGATAACTTGCTTCATCAGATTCTTCTTGAAGGGTCTTTCCTGTTGGCTCAAGCATAGTTTTCTTTGAATCAGGCAGCCAGGCGAACTCCCCGTGTATCTCCAGATTGGTAAAAAGGTTCCTGGAGAAATCAAACCCATAGCGGGGGGATTTGCTTCCCTTGGCAAGAAGCATGAAATCAATGTCCGTGTCATAGTAAAGAAGATATAGCTTCGCCGCAAAATTGAGCTTGTCGGGCTCTCCGAAATCATCGTTTATATCACCGTAGGCAGGGATCACAACCGGTGTAAATGATATGGTTTTAAGCGGCCCATCAAAGCTCTTGATGAGATTAGCCGAGGCCATGTAGAAGCCTTCAAGATTAAGATCGGGCTCATCCGGGTTCTTGGGCCTGTCAACGAAGGCCACCGGATTCCAGGCGTAGCCCTTTCCCCATTTCATGGTCTGCTTGCCCAACGCAAGATTGAATAAATCGCTCGGCTTAAGCGCCATGTATCCCTCGTAGAGTTTGCCCTGATCGCTCCAGCCGAGATAGGAGTGATCCAGCTCAAAGTTAGCCCTGGCAAAAAGCCTTGCTATGCCTTTCTCAAGAGATCCTTCCAGTTGGGCCGTACCTGAAATCTGCTTAAGGGTTTCTTCGTCGGAGCGATCATAAAACCGAAGTTTATAAAGAGAAGCTTCCTTGTCCGTGTGGGAAACCGAAGGCTTCAGCTCTAGGTACCCCCCAAGGTGGTAAGGTTTTTTCTCCACCTCGGAGGGATCGAACTTGAACTCCTCGGCCTGCGCCTGTGTGCTCAGAAAAACGGCAAACCACAGGATGCACCAGTAGAATCTTCGGCACATGGGAGGAGCTATCTGACCGAGTCAATGTTGGGCATGAAGGTCAAGGTGAACACTTCATCGGCCACTTCCTTTTTCTTGAAGTTGGCAAAGAGCATAACCGATTTGTATCCTTTGTAGAGAGGGCTGTCCGTCTCAACCGATGCAGGCCTCACCAGTCCATCTCCAAAGTCCTTTATGTCCTTGAAATAGATGGTCTTGATGAGCATGGAGGCCTCGGTTAGACACTCGATCTTTGTGGGTGACACATTCTTCTTGTCCACCCACATCTTGAGTTGATCGTATGCAACGGTTTTCGTCCTGGCCTTTAGTTGCAGAAGATATTCCTTTCCCAGATCCTCCACCTTCGCCACGTCGTATTCCTCCGAATAATCAAGCTGAAGTATGTCTGAATTGTTGAAGACGCCACCAATGACGGACTGGAGGCTTGTTATCCTTATGGGCTTCCCCACATTGGGTATATAAAGCCACATGTTGTCTCCAAGGCGAAGGGTGCTTCGGCCTTTCTCGCTGGCAGGCGCGATGAAAAGGCCTGCTATCTTGTCCTTTCCCTTTTTCACCGTATAGAGGACGAATTCCTTTTTCCTTCCATCCGGTTCGATATTGATGAGTTTTCTATATAGCTCATAAGACTCTGGGGCCAGATTTCTGTCCACTTGTTCCAGGAGCTGCTTCCCATCAATGGCATAGGCCGGGGCCGCGCATAATAAAACCGCCAACAGAGAAAACAATGCTTTCATTCCAAATCTCCTAACGAATTGAATCGCCATTTCATTCATGAGCCAGCGCCTTCATACATGTCCCAGTGCCTCGATGGGGTCCATCCTCGCCGCTTTAAGAGCAGGCTGGAGGCTTGCGACAATGGAAACCGCAATGACAATGCCTGAAATGGTCAAAATTTCCGAAAGGCTTATGGCTGCCGAGAGGACCAGCCCGGTCTGCCTGCCGAAATCGAAGGTGATCCTGGCCATGTTGGCAAAATATATGATTAGGGCACTCAAGACACCCCCTATCACGGTGCCTGCCGCGCCCATGCAAAACCCTTCAAGGACGAACATGGAAAGGATTCTTCCCGGAAGGGTGCCAATTGCTGCTATTGTTCCTATCTCCCTAATCCGTTCGTAAACCGCCATGATCATGACATTCATGATGCTTATCAGCACAATGGCAATAAGCATGATTTTTATGAAAAGGGTCATGATGTCAATCATACGAGCGATGTTGTAGAAGGGCGAAAGCTTCTCCCAGGTGTGAACCTCGAACATGGGCTTGCCCTGCTTGTTGAGCTGGGAGGCAAGGAGAGTGTCAAGTTTGCTGCTCAGGGGATTCATATCCCCGAAATTCTTGAGACGTATAGCCACCTCGCTTATCTCCATATTCTCCATTCTAAGTACCTCCATTGCGTCCTCGATGTGGATATAGCCGTCCCTGCCGCCCGGCCCTGTGACGCTTTCAAGGACGCCCGAGACCTTAAACTGCTTGCCGTTGACCGAGCCGTCCTGGTTGGTGGCGATGATGACAATCATGTCTCCCATCTTTGCTTTCATGCTCTTGGACATAAGTTCCGGAATCCATATTTCACCCTTACTGAGGGTCGCGCCTTTACCCTCAATAAGCCTTGAGGGAAGCAGCGGGACGGTTTTTGATTCTCTATCGGGATAAACACCGTTAAGCCGTATATTGGTCGTCTCCACAAAGGTGCTGAACATGCCCCCAAATTTGATCCTGGGTGAGTAGGCTTCAATTTCATGCAGGTCATCGAGCGTTTTTTCGAGTTTCTTATATGCCTGAGACTTCATATTCAGGTTAAGGGGTAAATTGTCTATTGCAGCGAGATATCCCTTTCTGTGGACTTGGATATGCCCGAGCATGGAGTCAGTCATCTGGCCGATCATCATATTCTTGAACGATCCGGTAACTGCAATAAAGATGGATACGAACATTATTCCCAGGACGATCAGGCTAAGGGTCAGAATGGTCCTTCTCTTGTAACGAAAGAGGTTCCTGACGGCAATTCTCAAGGTGTTAGTCATGTCGTATGCCTCCGTTATTGCCGTTTGAAGTAAGCCTTCCGTCCTCTATGCGAAGGATACGCTCGGCCTCATCAATTATCCTTGCGTCATGAGTTGAGAATATAAAGGTGGTCTGGAAATCATTTCGGATGGTCTTCATAAGCCTTATGATGGACTGCGCGGTATCCCTATCAAGATTTGCAGTCGGTTCATCTGCAAGCACAAGCTCGGGATGGGTCACAAGCGCTCTTGCAATGGCAACCCGCTGTTTTTGGCCTCCTGAAAGCTGATCTGGAAGTTTCTTCTTCTGATCAGCCATTCCGACCGCCTCCAGAAGCGCCATTATGCGCTTACTCCTGGTGGAGGCGGGCACCTCCTGAACCATCACGAGAGGATATTCAACATTTTCAAATACTGTCAACACTGGAATAAGGTTGAAGCTCTGGAAAATAAAGCCTATTTTGTTTCCTCTGAACCTGGCCCCGTCCCTTCGGCTCAAGCCGGATACCTCTGTCCCGGCAACAGAAAGACTTCCTTCTGACGGCCTGTCAAGACATCCTATGAGGTTTAGAAGTGTAGTCTTCCCGCTTCCGGAAGGGCCTATAACTGAAAGGAATGCTCCTTTCTCAACGGAGAAGCTCACGCCCTTCAAGGCATCCACGGCAGCATTACCGGTTCCGTAAGTCTTCTTTAAGTCCTTTGCTGTAACAAGTTCCAAGACACTAATCCTCCTGATAAATCCATGGTTCAGTTTTCTCCTTTCCACCCCTGTGACATTCTCCCGGATCTCCACCCCGGGCCTCTATGCCTCCCTCCCTCCATCTTGGCCGCTTTCTCCCTTTGCTCCGGTGTCAGCACCTCCCTGCAATCGAGCCGATGTCTGGTTGATATTTCCTCTATCTTCTGCTCAAGCTCGTTGATCTCCTTCTGCTTGGAGGCAATTTGTTCTTGGTCAGGGTTTTGCGCGGACCAGAGCAGCCTGAGTTCGGCTTTCCTGCTGAAAAGCTGATTTTGTAAAGGTGTTATATTATCCAGATAAGCTTGCCTAAGCGTTTGAAGCTTTTGGGACTGCTCTGATGTCAAACCTAATGCGGCCTCAGCAGGAAGTGAGTCAAAGGCGCCTGTGCCCATTCCTCTTCCCCAGGGGCCGGCAAATGCCGAAGTGGCCCAGAGAGCCAAAGACAAAAAAACAAATGAAAAAATAACTCGCCTCATCTTAACGCACCTCCAGCACTTTTTATCCTACCGCAAGGATATTATCGTGCAAAGAAAATTCAAAGAAACTACTGACACCTTCATCTTTATTCAGCTTCTTCTTTTGAAGTTGCTTAAATGCACCTGCACCTTGAGTGCCAGGATGGAGCATAGGATCTGAACTGAAGAACATATTGAAAGGAATAGGTTTTTCTTTAGAGGCCATTACTAACGAATGAGGTGTGTTCGGGCGTCATAAGGCAATAAATGTCGGACAATTTTATGCATAGATTTAAAAAGATAATTAATCCAATATAATAAATGGAATGGAAGAGTTTTTCATGGATTCGACACGATTGTCGAGAATGGAGTCTTCACAAACCACCTCTCTAGGCTGATGAAGCTGGTTTTTGATGGATCTCCAAGAAAATCTTTAACAGGAAAGGAACTCACAGGTAAGAAAATAAGATCAAAAGCGATGTTCCAAGAGAGATCACTCCGGTAACGATGGCGCAAGTTCTTTTGCTTTCTACGTTGCTGAAGATAGCCACTGCTCCACCTACCATCGCAAGGATGAAGGCCGTCAGGCAGGTCCCTTGAAGAATAAACCTTGAGTCATGGTTTATATTGACAAAGAAAGAGATCAAAAAGGCAAAAGCGACGATCGAGGCCATTGTTTGCTTATCCCTATGACTCAAAAACATCCCAGCCAACGAACCTAAAACAGCCACAATAAACGAAACAATAGCAATAAAATCGCTCAACATTGATACCTTTCTTTTAATTTGAACCAACTCCAGCTAATGATAGCCTGCCCCAAGTTCATAGTTTAACAGGGCAGTCCAAACCAACGCAAGATAGTAAACGCCTTTCAATTACCAAATCCCCCAAGACATTTTCCGGCTATTCTCTGAAGCCCTTATTTGGACACCGTCCTGTTCTTCTCATCCTGCTTGGTCTTGTAGTAGAGAATGACTTCATCAATGTGTGTGCCGTCGGCTGTTTCAAAGGTCGGGCTGATATTGCTCAACTCCTCCCAGACCTTGATAGCAGCCTCTTCCTGTTTGAGATCATGCATCAGGACAATACCCCTATTGAATCGCGCATTGGCATGCTTGGCATCAATAGAAATTGCGCGGTCGAAGGCCTCCAGTGCCTTTTCAGGCATTCGGGCACTTCGGTACATTATTCCGAGATCAGTCCAGACATCAGGGTTGTTGGGCGCCAGCGACAGAGCTTTTTGATAGGCCTCGATTGCCTTCTCATACTTATCGCTATCGAAGTAGAAGTTCCCTAACTGAGTCCATGCCTCGACATTTTGCGGTTCACTTTCAAGAAGCTTCGTAAGTTTCTTGATCTGGGAAGCTAATCTATCTTCCTGCGAAAACTCTCCGCTCGATCCTATGCCTTTATGCGCTACCTGGCCGCATAGAAGTATCCCGCCGACCATGCCTCCAATAAATATGCAAATCGCCAGCAGCAAAAATAGATTCAATGGTATCGTCTTCATCGCTGTATCTTTTTTTACACCCATGATTTCCTCCCCAAAGCGAGACAGAAGACCTTCGGCCCAATAACCAGCCTTGCCGGGCCGGAAAAAGAAATGATACTGCGCTTCATTTCAGGCCTGCCTTGCGCAGCGCATCCAGAAGACGCTCCTTGTGGCCGGGATTTCTGTAAGGAGAAATCTCTTCGAGGTTCTTGAGAGAAAAGTAGGGATTTATCTCGATAACTTTTTTCCCTGCCTCAATAGCCTCCTTTGTTAATCCGGACATGCTGTAGAGAGACGCCATTCCAACATAGGCCCATAAGCTATTGGGGTTGACAGCCAAAAGCTTTCTATATGCCTTTCCTGCTTCCTCAAAATTTCCCATCATCAGATAACTGTTGCCAATTTGGTAATAGAGTCCGCCAGGGGGAGCCGGATCTAGCCTTAGGGCATCCTTATATGCCAGTAATGCCTCTGCAAATTGACCCGAAAAACAGCGCGTCATTCCCAGGCTAATGTATCCTTCAACAGAGCCAGGGCTAAGGGAAACAGCCCTTTCTGCTTCGATGAGCGCCTTATCGTAGATTTCCTGAAACAGGTATATCTGGCTAATGAGCGCATGGTTGGAGCCGTCATTTGGATCAAGCGACAGGGCCTTTTCCGCAAATTCAAGCGCCATTCTGAGAGCATTAGCTGAATCGGAACTCCAAGCCAGCCACACCTCACGCAGATAAGTCCTGGCAAGCAGGGCATACCCTGAAGGATACTCAGGGTCAAGCAGGACCGCCTCCTCCAGGAGCTGCCGGGCCTTTTCGTTGTCGGCTCTCTTTGAACTCATGAAATATGCCTTTGCCTTGAGGAGCTTCAGATATGCGTCAAGGCTTTTGGGAGGCCCGGCTGCCGGCCCATGCCTTTCCCCCTCCAGGATAGTCAGTTGGAGAGATTGCAAGATGTTAAGGGTAATATCATCCTGAAGCGCGAAGATGTCTTTAAGTTCCCTGTCGTAGCGTTCAGCCCATAGGTGATTGCCTGTCACGGCGTCAATAAGCTGAGCTGTAATGCGCACCCTCCCTGCCTCAGTCTGAACGCTTCCCTCAAGGATATATCTGACACCCAGTCCCTGCCCCACGGATTTCACATTGACTGATTTTCCCTTGAGCGTAAAGGAGGTGTTACGAGCAACAACAAAGAGACGCGGGATAGCCGAAAGGGCGGTTATTATGTCTTCCGTCAAACCATCGCTCAGGAAATCCTGCTCTGGATCGCCGCTGAGATTATTGAAAGGCAGCACCGCGATGGATTTCTCTTGGCCGGTCGCTTCGCTTACACGGCTGCCCTCAGGCGGTACAACCTCTCTTGAAGCGATACCGTAAAGCAGAACAGCCAACCCGATGGCGACCAAAAATGCGGCAACAGCCAGCACCTTCCAACGGCGGGCGGTCAAACATCTCACAGGATTAACCTCACATGAGGCTCCCAACTTCTCCGCGGCTTCAAAATGCACCTTGTAAGAGGGAATGGTTTTTTCGATGTTTTTTTACCCTCTTTTTACCCAGATACTCGTAGCTGAACGGCAGCTTCGTTTCGATCTGGTCAATTACTGTCTTGGAAACGCAGATACCGCCGGGATCGGCAAGGGACTCAAGTCTGGCGGCTATGTTCACACCGTCCCCATAAATCCTTCCCTCTTTCTCAATGACATCTCCCAGGTTGATGCCTATGCGAAAAAGCATCCTTCGCTGTTCGCAAAGGCCATCATTGCGCTCTCGAAGGGCATTTTGAACGGCCACCGCGCACTTGACGGCATCAACTACACTTGCGAATTCCCCAAGCAGGTTGTCTCCGGTAGAGTCAACAACGCGACCTCCGTGCCCCAGGATCAGGTCTGACATTACCTGCTTGTATTCTTCCAAGGTCTTGACTGTAGCCGTCTCATCATCACCCATCAAACGGCTGTAGCCGACCGCGTCGGCACTGAAAGCTACGGTAAGCTTTCTTTTGAAATCATCAGTGTGCATTAATTCCTGAGTCTATTAACTCGTCCTTCGAGAAAAAATAAGGTAAAGACAAGGCATCAAAAAGAGCGCGACCATTATGCCCAGCAGCAATCCTCCGATAGCACCCACTGCCATGGGTTGCAACATATCGCCGCCTTCTTCAAGATTCAGGGCCAGGGGGATGAATCCCACAATAACAGCTACGGCTATCATTACACGGGGCCGCAAACGTATCTTTGCCGCCTTCAGCACTGCCTCAAACGGAGTAAGCCCTTCACTCTGCCGCAGCTCTTCCGCCAAAACCAGGAGCAGCACTCCTCCGTTCACCATTGCAGCGGCGACTACCAGAAGCCCTATAAGGACAGTAGCACCAACGGGAAGTTGCGACAAGTAGAGAGCATATATCATTCCTGCCGCACAAAACGGCAGACAGCCCAGAATTATTGCCGGCAGTCTTAAGTTGTTGAACTGCACTGCAAGGACTACGAAGGAGAAAAAGAGCGCAAACGCCAAAATAATTTTGACTGTTTGAGTCATTTCAGCCATCATCTGGGCTTGGCCCCCGAAACTTATCTGATATCCTGTAGGTATGGGGGTGCCCTCAATGGTTCTCTTCAGGGAAGCGAGCGCCTCACCTACGCTTGTGCCTGCTGCATCCCCGCGCACCACCACGGCCTTGACTTGGTCTTCCCGCGAAATCTCCACCGGACCCGAAGCCTCCGTAACATCCGCTACGTCTCTCAGCCTGAGGTACCCCCCTGGCTCGTGTTCACAAGGAGTCCCTCCACATCACTGCGTGAGGTAACTCGGCTCTCGGCAATCATCAATCTGATATTGTAGAAATCATCACCTTGCTTATAGCGGGTTGCCACTGCGCCGTTCAGGAAGGATCTGGCCGTATTGGCGACATCCGAGACCGAAACGCCCATTTCTGCAGCCCGGGTTCGGTCCACCCTTATCTGGTATTCAGGCTTATTCATATCCATGGTGACATAGACATTTGCAAACTGCTTGAGGCCGCTCATGAGTCTAGCGTAATCGTTTGCAATAGAGAAAAGCGTTCCAAGGTTCTGGCCCTTTATCTTGATTTCGATATCTGCCTCTCCTATTTTACGCATTCCCTTAACCTTGGCTTGAGTCACAATAACCTTGCCGCCCGGGACAGACACCGCAACTGCCTTAGGCCTCAGCGTCTTTATGTAATCCTTTGTGCTTATTTTACGACTATGACGCGGCACAAGCTGGATATCAACCTCTCCCTCGTTTGCGATTTCATAGGTATAAAGGCCCAGGACTTTTCCGCCGCTCAAGGTAAAATAGCTTTCAATAATGGGATCATTGATCAGTTGTGCCTCTATTTGTCGCAGGACACTGTCGGTTTCATTAAGAGACGCGCCGGTGGGGAGTTTGGCCTTTATCATAATCCTGCCGTCATCCATCTGGGGGAGGAATTCGCTGCCCAGCCTTGGGGCCAGAGCGACGGCAATGATCAGTGCCATTATGAAAAAAGAAAAGGTAAGCCATCTCTCCCGCATGGTCCAGGAAAGAGACCTTCCATACAGACTAGTGACCTTATCAAAAAACTTCTCAAACAGCGTTTTTCTTGGTCCTGCGTTACCGTTACCCTTTAAGAGAATCGCCGTCAGCATAGGCGTCAAGGTCACGGCAATTATCAAACTTACTGAAACTATTCCGGCTATGACGAGAATCAATTCCTTAAAAAGAAGGCTCGTCAAGCCTGGCACAAGAAGAAAAGGCACAAACAGAGCTATGAAAGAAAGGGTGGCTGCGAGTATCGCCGAACCCACCTGATTTGTGCCTTCGATAGCAATCTCTTCTGTTGACCCTGTCAAACTTTCATGGCGAAGGCGGGTAATATTTTCGATAACCACTATAGAGTTGTCGAGCACCACCCCTATAGCAACCACCAGGCCCCCCAGGGAAAAGATGTTAAGGGAAAAACCCGCCAATTTCATGATCGCGAAATTAAGGACAAGTGTTATGGGCAAGGCAAGGAGCATTACCAAAACCTGGCGCAGGCTTCCCAGGAATAGATAAACTACTATTAGAACAAGGATCGCAGCCTCAATTGCCGCATTGCGCACACCCCTTAGGGCAGGCAAGACATAATCTGCCTGGTTTTCAACTACACCCAGCTCTATCCCGGCAGGAAGAGAAGGGCGCAGTTCCTCTATTTTGTTATTAACGGCATCCGCAACCTCCACTGTATTTGCATCCGCCTGTTTGAGGATACTCAACTTGACGCAGGGTCGGCCTCCCAGACGGGTAATTACTCGTACCTGCTCATGGGAGTCAACTACTTCGGCAATATCCTCCAGAGTTATTTTAGCATCTCCCTTCCTCGCCAGGACAACTGTTCTTATTTCCTCAAGAGAGCGGTATTCTCCCGATGTTCTGGCTATTATCTCACGCGGTCCCGCAGTAATACGGCCCGCAAATTGATCAATGTTTTCCTCCTGCATTCTCTTCAGAACCGTTTGGAGAGAAAGGCTGTATTTTTCCATGGCCCCGGGATCAAGATGCACACGGATTTCCCGCTTTAATCCCCCGACTATCTCCGTACCCGCGACCCCTGCAACGGAGAGAAGTTGCTTTTGAAGCCAGTTCTCAACCCAGGAGCGGATCTCCACCAGGTCTTTTTCTTCAGAGCGTATAGTAAGCTGAACCACAGGAAGCTGAGTGGGATCAGCCTTGAATATAATCGGCGGATCAATGTCCTTGGGTAACTGCCTGGCCACTCTCGCCATGGCCGCCAGGGCATCTTGATAAGCCGTGTTCAAGTCAACAGAGTACTTAAAGTTCGCTGTGAGGGAGTACATACCTTCAATGGATGATGATTCAAGGTAATCGAGCCCATCTACAGTGGCCATAATTCGTTCCACAGGGTCAGCGATATTTGTGTCTATTTCCTCTGGTGTGGCGCCTCTCCACCAGATATTGACCTTGATCATAGGATAGGTCATATCCGGCAGGAAATTAACCGGCAGGCTCAGCAGTCCATAGGCTCCTAGAACCACAAGCGCAAAAGCTATTACGCTGGATGCGATTCGTTTTCTAACTGCCAGGGAAGTAGCCTTCATTGCGGCTTTCCCTCTCTAACCTGGATTCGAGTACCGTCAGTGAGGTTCTCGTTCCCGGCCACAATCACCTGTTCACCGAGCGAAAGACCTCTCTTTATTTCAATTCTGCCGCCATTTTCTATTCCTGTTTCAACCTCTCGTCTCGAAGCGGTGCCCTGATTTACGACGAATATTATCTTTTTCCCGCGCGGGGAGACCTTCACCGCTTCCACGGGCGCAACAAGTGCATCCGTCACCGATTCTACTTGAAGCCGCACCCTCGCGAACATCCCCGGCAATATCTCTATGGGTTCTATTATCTTCGCCTCGAGTGTCCTTGTTCTCGTGCGAGGCTCCAGGTAAGGATAAAGCCTCACTATCCTGGCATGAAAAAGACTGCCTGGGAACGCATCCAGCGTGACTTCCAGCTTCATATCGCTTTTGATGCCGGCAGCAACAGCCTCCGGCAATGCGAGCCTGATGATCAGACTGCCCGGATCATATATCTCAATCAGGGGTGCGCGCGGTCCTACAAAATCTCCCTCTCTCACCTTTACACGAGATACTATCCCCCGCCATGGGGCCAGAATCGAATAGTCTCCCATTGTTTCTTCCGCCTTTATAAGCTGAGACCTTGCCTTTTCGAGACTGGACTTGGCATTGTCAAGTTGCTCTGCGGGAAGCGCGTCCTCTTCGACCAGGCCCTTAACACGTATGTAGTTGTCTTCTTCTTTTCTTACATCTTCTCGAAGGGAGACAATGAGTGCATCAATACCCTTCTTGCGGCCTACTGCCATTAAGAGAGATCCGACTTCTACACGGTCTCCCTCCCACACTCTTATATTCATAATCGGCCCCTCTGCAGGGGATGCAATCTGGGCGATACGGTAAGGCTCCACAGTGCCGCTCAAATCAAGAAATCTTGCGATATCGCCGCGAGCAACAGCAGCAACTTTCACCTCCGCTGCCTTGGTCGGTGAGGAGGGCTGAGTTGTCTCCTTTTGACTTGAAGAAATCCCGCTGACCGTAACAATCGTTCCCACTGCGAGAAATACAAACAGAATTATCCTTGGAATAGCAGGTTTCATAACGTTGCTCCTGTTACTAATTTCAACTGTGCCATCGCAGTTTTAAGATCAGCATGAGACCGGTAGTAGTTTACCTGTGAGTCGAGCAAGGCCCTCTCAGCATCGAACACATCCACTATCGAGCCTTTGCCGGCTTCATACTTAAGACCCTCGATACGAAGACTCTCCTTTGCCTGATCCACTGCCTTTTGGGTGCCGAGGATCCTTTCCCTTGAAGAATTAATATTCAGGAGAGCGGTCTCGACCTCGAGGCATATTTGAAGTTCCAGTTTTCTCAAACGCTCCCGAGCTGAGCCAAGTCTGGATAATTGTTCTCTGACCTTAGCGCCGGTCCTTCCCCCATCAAATAAGGGAATCTCAGCAACAATCCCGATACGCCCCAATTCTTCGCCGCGATCAAGACCGCTGGTGGGGCCTGTAGCTGAACCCAGTGCCAGGCGTTCACCGTAGGAGCCTTGCAGGGCTATTGTGGGTAGATATCCAGCCCTGGCAGAATCAACGCTTCTGGCTAGTCCTTCAAGCAATAGACGAGCAGCGAGATAGTCTCCCCTTTGAGATCGGGCCTTGTCCAAAGCTGACGCACATTCAGGAATATCAACCTCCTCCCTGCTTAGGAGATCTCCTTGAATCGCAGGCGGCTTATTCGGCTCACCTCCTACGCCGAGTAGGTTGGCCAGGATCCGATATTGCACGGCCATAGTGTTTTGCTCGCGAACCAAGCGCTGCCGGATGTCTGCAAGGCGTACCTCGTTTCGAAGCAGGTCAACTTTGGCAGCCTTCTTGGCTGAGATCAGGGCCTTCACTCTTCGAAGATTCTCTTCAAGGACATTCTTCGAAAAATCCAATGACTCCACAACCCGTTGCTGGGCAAGTATGTTAAAAAAAACACTGGAGATATTGAATGTCAATTCCTGACGGGTTCTTGCAAGTCTCTGCCCGGAGGCCTTATGAAGGAGTTCAGCAGCATTCACCTGGTTTATGATGCGCCCTCCAGTGAAGAGCGGAAGGTTCAGTGTTATATCTGCCGAAGCAATGTCGCTACCGAAGGTTCCAGGCTCGCCGTTGTAGGTTGCTTGGACCAAACGTTGATCATCTGAATAATGAAGATAACCTCCGACTGCCTTGATGTTCGGAAGTCTTTCTGCAAAGGCAAGGTCATATTGGGCCATAGCGCTGTTTTCATCCATCTCCGCGGCTGCGATATCGGGATTGTTCTCAAGGCCAATCCTGATCGCATCCCTTAAGGCAATCGGTTCCTGAGGCAAAGGTCGGAGAGAATGGAGGGAAGCAGCGCGCGCAGCGCCGAGTGAATTCAATGCACCCCCTGAAAAAGGATCGGTAGGATACATCATGACACATCCACAGAAAAACAAGATTGAAATTATTCCCGTTATATTCATTAGATATTTCATTGCTGCTCTTTTCAACTGTCCGTCCACCGCCTGATCTCTCCTGTGGATTCCGCGTCTCATCTCGACATGTCAAAGAAAAGAGGCAGGAGGGAGTCGTCTCATTCTCCTGCCTCTCATTATGGTAAAAACCGAGCCGCATTGAATGATAACACTGATCCATTTGCAGCTCGGTTCATCGCTCTATCTTCCGGCGATAGAACGCATCTCCAGTTGGAATGTAGTGTTCTTTTCCTGAAGTTGTCTTTGGAGTTCATTGAGTTCAGCCTGCTTTGCCATTACCGCAGCCCTATCAGGATTTGCCTGTGACCATAGGACCCTGAGTTCGGTCTTCTTGGCAAAGAGCTGGTTCTGAAGCGGCGTTATTTCCTTTATATAGCCTTCGCGCAAGGTCTGCACCTCCTTGGACTGCTCCGCAGTAAGCGAACCTGTGTAGGAGCAATTGCCTTGACCTGGGCCCATTCCCTGGCCGCCGCCGGCCCCCTTGCCCATCATCCCGCGACCATACCCGCCGGGGCCCGCAAGTGCGAAGGATGCAAAAAACATAACCACTAGCACTCCCACGAATACCATTCCGAATTTTCTTGTTGAACTTTTCATTTCTACTACCTCCTTTTTGATTGAATTTGTGTCCGTTATACTGCAGCGGTTGTGCAACCAGATATTGCAGCGGTTGTGCCACCAGCGAGGCCATGTAAGAAGACGTTTGACAACATGTTGATTATGCAAATCTATTGGTCTATTATGCACGGGAGAATGCAACGAATAGCGAACCAGGTGCTAGAGGCAACAAATGTCGAAAAGCATCTTCATCGTTGCTTCATCCTATTGAAAGTGCTTATCTTTGACCGGTGGGAAATGATTTTAGTGAACCCGACAATTGTGTCGAGATAAAGCCGTAACTCAAGCCAGCTCAGTAGAATCGCTTTTCCTTGTAGTTCCCCTCTTGCTGGAATAAGCTTTGCACAAATAATCCTCTGTGTGTATGAAATGGTATTAAACCCCGTGCAGGGGCCTTACAGTATTTACACCCGCAAATCCCCTCTGCGCTGGGCAGCGGCTCGATAATTGAGGAGGTCGCACAAGTGAGCGGTGAAGCGAATAATAAGAGATACCCATTCAGACTCGATAGTAAAGAGCCGGTATTCAGCTCGCCTTTATTACCTCCAGTAATATTTGTTTTGTTCTGTCTTATTATTGTCTCCCTATTTTTTATCACGGCGATTCTTGATATCGGTCGCACACAAAATACATTGCTTGATGTCTTTGAAAATAAGGGGAAAACAATCATAGAAAGTGTAGAGATATTGGCACAGAACAAGCTAAAAGAGTTTATGGCGGTAACCGGCCGCGCAGAGAACTCTTTTATTGATGTAGAGGCCATTGAAGAAGGGTTCAGAATTCAGGAAGTAGTCCTCAACAGCCTTCTGGATACAGCAAAGACCCTTGAACACAGACTTGAGGAATTTTCATCCGAGCCCACCCAAACAAGCGAGTTCGAGATCCGGGAAAATATCCTTGGCATTATAGTTACTGATAACGAAGGCAGTATTCAATCTGCCAGCACGCCGATTCCCCAAGGCATGGGTAAGCACATCAGATCGTTGATTGATTCGGGTGGCGCAGTCGCTTTGAATTTTTATGCTAGAGACGATAAAGGCGAGATATTCCCCATTGTTGGGGTCAAAAAGGAAAGATCCGCGGGAATGATCTTTTTGATGCTGAACCGAGAAGGACTCAAATACAGGGCCTCCAAGGTGGCCTTCCAGGAGGCTGTGGAGGAGAGGGGATGGCGAAAGGGGGTCTATTACTTTGCCGTCTTAGATACAAGCGGTAATCTTCTGGCGGCCGGGGGTGACATCTCATTTGTTTCCATTCAGGAAGCAGATAAAACAAAACCCGATGCGCCGGGCAGGGAGGGTCGAAGGATTCTGGATGGTTCTCCCAGGCTCTTGGAGGTATTCGCGCCCGTGCGATTGGAAGGCATTCAGATAGGCACTGCACAGGTAGCTATGGATACGGAAGAGGTGTTTCGTTTGAAGGAGAGAAACCAGCGCCATATCTTTCTTTCAGCCCTCCTCATGATGACAGCTCTTGTTGCAGCCGCTTTTCTCTTTTACCGCCTTCAGGGGCGCCACGCCAAAAAGATACAGGAGATGAGAAAAAGGCTTGCTCAGGCTGAAAGGCTTTCCTCTCTCGGGAGGATCGCTGCCGGGTTTGCCCATGAGATAAGAAACCCACTAAATGCAGTAAGCATTGCCATTCAGAGGATCGCGCGGGAATTTGCTCCCGCCGAGTCCTTAAACAAAGATGAATTCATGAATATCCTCGGGGTGGTCAGGGAGGAGATAAGGCGCCTCAACAGGATCATTGAAGAATTCGTATCACCTGCAAGGGAAAGGCACCCTGATTTCAAACAGGGAAAAATAGCCGATGTGCTTAACCGAGTCTTGATCCTTGTAAAGGAACTTGCTGAATCCAGGGGCATCGAGATCGAGTTCTACTGGGATGATCCCGAGGCCGTTGTCATGATGGACGCCTCAATGATGCATCAGGCACTGCTCAATCTTATGAAAAACGCGGTTGAATCAATCGAGGGTAGGGGAAAGGTTAGCGTCTCCTGCGTTTCCCCACGTTCCGACCATCTGGTTATAATGATAAAGGACACAGGCGCTGGAATTGCCGAAAAGGACACTGAACGGATATTTGATTTCGAGTACACTACCAAAGAAAAAGGGCTTGGGCTCGGACTGCCTATCGCCCGTGAAATAATCCAGGCCCACGGCGGGAAAATTTCTGTTGAGAGCGTGCCTGGAAAAGGGACTGTTTTTCAGATTATTCTCCCCCTGAGGTGATGCCTCAGTGGGATGGCTGAAAGGTGTTTGATCATGCAAAAGCAGGATATCTTGATTGTTGAAGACGAGCGCGCTCAGAGGGAAATGCTCAGGGATTTCTTGACAAAGGAAGGCCATGGGGTGAGCGTCGCGGAAAACGGTGAGGAAGCAATCAAGCTTGTTCGGGCCAGGGACCTGGATGTGGTGGTCATGGACTTCAAGATGCCTGGGCGAAATGGACTTGACGTGCTCAAGGACCTCAAGCAAATCAATCCTGAACTGGATGTAGTAATGGTAACAGCTTACGGAACCATAGAGACAGCCGTTGAAGCCATGAAGGCAGGCGCCGTAGATTACATAACAAAGCCCATAGAGCTGGACGAATTGCTTCTTATCCTGAAGAAGGCGGCAGAGCGAAAGACACTTATCCGTGAAAATGAAACTTTGCGAAGACAAATTCAGGAGAAAAGCATAACTTAGGAGCAGATAGTATTTAAGAGTGTGAAAATGGCTGAGCTTATAAACCTTGCAGGAAGGATTGCAGGCAGCAAAGCCTCTGTCTTGATAGAAGGAGAAAGCGGCACCGGAAAAGAACTTTTCGCCCGACTGATGCACACATTGAGCCCACGGTCCGGCAAGGCGTTGATCACGGTAAATTGCGGGGCGCTAACGGAGTCCATCATAGAAAGCGAGCTTTTCGGTCATGAGAAGGGTTCATTCACAGGCGCGCATCAGCGGAGGATCGGTCGCTTTGAACAGGCAGACGGCGGTAGCCTTTTCTTGGACGAAATCGGCGAATTGTCTCCCTCCGTACAGGTCAAGCTCCTCAGATTTCTGCAGGAAGGAGAGTTCCAGAGGGTGGGGGGAAGCCAAGTCCTTAGAGCAGACGTGCGGCTGATAAGCGCCACCAACAGAGATTTGGAACATGAGGTAAAGAATGGCAAATTCAGAGAAGACCTTTTTTTCAGGCTCAATGTTATTACCCTGAAAGTACCGGCTCTTAAGGAACGTAGAGAGGATATCCCCGCCCTGATCGAGCATTTTGTCCTACATTCCACACCCCTTCTTTAATCTGAAGGGATAATTTTTCAAACGACTGCATTTTTTCCTGGACTCTGATTCCATAATATGGCAGATTGGTTGGCCATGAAGATTCCAAGTCTTATCCAGGGTCGTTTGATTACCGACGGGGACATCGTCACCGTGCGGGAACTCATAGAACAC
>MNYJ01000196.1 GCA_001874005.1 Desulfobacteraceae bacterium CG2_30_51_40 | reverse complement strand
CCATCCGGAAATGAGATAGTTTAGTCGAGTTCAAGGCGGGCGATAATTTTGACCACAGGAATACATTGACGTATTTCGAGGATTAAAATTGATGGCTTCGTAAAAAGTCCATCTGCGGCGTTGCGCTGCATCCTTCGTCGTTGCGGCGTAGGCCTAACTACGCCTCACTCCTCAGGATTTGCGCGCCTTGCATCTGGAGCTTCTTACCTTGCCATCCCAATTTTGACTTTTTACGAGTTCATTAAAATTTGAGCCCAACGCCGAAATCGTTGAAAATAGCCATTTACGCATGGACACTACTTAACTACAATCTCAATACGACGTCTTTCCGCAGTCCCCCTCTTTGGCATCCTTATTGTGAGCACTCCCTCCTTGTAGAAGGCCGCTATTCTGTCGGAATCCACGCTGCAGGGAAGTCGGATCGTTCTTGAAAAAGACTCCAAGGCGCCCCTCTCCAATCCAATGCCGCCCGAACTACTGTCCATTTCCTTTCTCCCCAGTATGGTCAACTCCTCACCCGAGACGCTGATCTCGATTTCATCAGGATGGTAACCGGGCACCTCCGCCTTTATCAAAAAAGCATCCTTTCCCTCAACAGCATCTATAGAAGGAAAGTTCTGCCAGGCGGATTTGCCGGCGAGCAAAGACCACCAGCGGTCAAAAAGCCTGTCCATGTCACTCTTTAGAAGACCTATCTGCTGATTTTTCCACAAAGTAAGTTCCATCATGGTCATCTCCTTTCCATCCAGGTTCAAGGTTCAACGGTCAATGATCGAGCTTTCCCGGAGCCTCGTTTCCGGCCCCTGGTTCCTTCCACCCTACTTCCTGACCTCGCCCCTCTCCTTAGAGCTTTTCAAGCTTTGTGAATTCTACCTGAAGGAGTTTTCGGCCCGCGTCACGAAATAGCACCTCGAGCCTGTTCTTTCCAAAAAGCCTGGATACCACCCCTGTTCCGAATGCGGGATGTCTTACCCTGTCTCCAGGCTTAAACTGCCCTGCCCCTGAATCGGAGGCAGTCTTTTTCCTTACCGGCTCCGACTGCTCGAATCTCATCCTCCTTGCAGCCGCCCCTGACAGATACTCTGCCACGTCATCACCCAGGCCGTCAACGAATGAGGAAATCCCCCCCCTGGCCTCCCTTTCAAATCCGCCCTGGGAGGCCCAAAACGGCATGCACTCCTGACCCGGATAGCACAGCACCAGAGAGTCCTTTGCCCTTGTAGCCGCCACATACATAAGTCGCCTCTCCTCTTCCAGCATCATCGGATCGGCATAGGCCTTGGAGGATGGAAAGCGTCCCTCTGTTACCCAGATGATGAAGACGGTTGACCACTCCAGCCCCTTTGCCGAATGAACGGTTGAGAGGGTAAGGAAGTCCTTCTTTCCGGTTCTCGACATATCCGCCTCTGAGCTGGGCGGTTCGAGGACCAGATCATCCAGGAAGCTTCCTACATCCCTGTAGCGCTCCGCCATCCTGATAATCTCATTAAGTTCCTTTTCTCTCTTGGGGTAGTCGTCAAACCTCTCCTTCATCAAAGGGCCGTAATATTCAAGAACCGCCCGCGCCGCTTCGACCGGTTCATCCCTTCGTAGGCCGACAAGTCCCATAGCCCTTCCAAGGGCGCTCAAATCATCACGGTTTTTCCCAGCTTCCGGCCACTTATCTATCCCACTTGGCGGCATATTCTGCTCTTTGATCCATTCGACGATTCTCCTGCTCTTAGTCTGGCCTATCATCTTCACCATTTTCAGGATTCTCATCCAGCTTACAACATCCCCGGCGTTTACACCCACCCTTAAGTAGGCAAGAAAATCCTTGATGTGAGCGGATTCCAGAAACTTGAATCCTCCGTATTTCTCATAGGGCATGCGCTGCCTCGCAAGCTCGGCCTCCAGTTCGAAGGAGTGAAAGGCGGCCCTGAAAAGCACCGCAAATTCATTGAGCTTCCGTCCCTTTTCCGTCTCCCTCATTATTCGGTTGCATACGTAACGAGCCTGGTCAGGTTCGGTTCGGGTATCAACCACAAGCGGCATGTTTCCGCCCTGGCGCCTTGTAAAAAGGCACTTTGTGTGCCTGAGTCCCGCCCTTTCCATCAGCCTGTTCGTAAAGGAGAGGATAGGCTGGGTAGAGCGGTAGTTCTCTTCAAGTTTGATAATCCTTGTCCCGGGGAAAATGGACGGAAACTCAAACATGTTCTTATAGTTTGCCCCCCTGAAAGAATATATGGATTGAGAGTCGTCCCCCACCGCCATTACATTCCGGTGCCTGCTTCCGAGCCATTTGACTATGTCGGCCTGGATGCCGTTTGTATCCTGGTATTCATCCACCATGATGAATCTGAATGCATCTCCAAGTTCCCTGCGGATATCTTCGTTTTTCTCCAGGATGTCTCTGAAATTGCATATAAGATCGTCGTAATCCAGTAGGGCGTTTCCCCTCTTATAGTTCTGGTAGAGCCTGTCAAGTTTGATTATTTCAGCCGAGCAGTGGAGAAATTGGGGAAATTCCTTTTCTATAACCCATTCAATATTCTTATCAAGGTTTCTCGCCTTGCTGACCATGCCGGCAAGGGTGCTCCTCTTTGGAAATCGCAGCACCGCCTTTGCGATTCCCAACTCCTGAAGCAGCGACTGAAGGATTTCCTCCATATCAGGCCGATCCAGGATGGTGAAGGAAGACTTTAATCCGAGAAGCTCCGACCGGCTCCTGAGCACTCTGTTAGCAAGTGAATGGAATGTGCCTCCCGATACGAACCTGCATCTGGGATCGGCCAGAGAGGCAGCCCTTTCAAGCATCTCCTGTGATGCCTTTCGCGTAAAGGTAAGAAGCAGTATGGATTCGGGTGGGATACCCTCCTCGACAAGCCTTGCCGTCCTATATACCAGGGTCCTCGTCTTTCCGCTTCCAGCACCCGCTATTACAAGCATGGGCCCCTCAAGGGTCATCACCGCCTCAAGCTGCGCCTCGTTTAATACACCTTGAAAATCAATCCTGCTTCCCATAGACAAAAAACACCTTTATATATCCAGCACAATTTTTCAGAAGGCTGTCCTCAGGATTCCTAAGATCATATTCAGTGCCGCCCCAAGGGCGAATATTCCAAGGAAACCAAATGCCACGAAAAGCCCTGCGACCACCCTGCCGTAGCCTATTGAGTGTATCTCCTTAAGGCCAACCAGATAAAGGACCCAGCTCCATAAAACAGCGAGCCAGTATCCTACGTATGGAACAAAGGAGAGAAGATAAGGAAACTGTGAAAGGGCAGCTACTCTAAAGGTCGCCCCGAAACCATTCTTTCCTCCTCTTACGATCAAAAGGCATATATGAAGAAATACGCTTGAGGCGACTATATTGGCTGACGCATAGACAGGACCTGCCATAAGACCTCTGATAAGCCATGCTGGACCCGTTCCCCTTCCATCCGGACTCATCCCGAAAAAGGCATCTACAGGCCCGTAAAACAGCACCCTCACCAAGAAAGCGAGCATTGCCCCGGCCCCTCCCATAAGCAGGCCCACTGCGAAGGATTCCCTCAGACTATATTTGATTGCCGATGAAGAAAAAAAACGTCTGGGTGAACAAGCCGCCGAAATGGTAGCGGCAATGGCAAGGCCAAAAAAACCCGCCGAGTCATCGCCCTGACCTCTGGAAATATCCCTGTCGCCTGAGCCCCCCAAACTTGCGGCACAAGGCGCAGATTGGACGTAACTTATCTCTCCTCTTGAAAATGGAAACCTGCTTTTGCACCTCGGGCATATCGCCCGCCGCGCGTTTTCCGGAACCTTTTTATCATCAACGGGTCTCGTGAAGCCGCAAGCCGGGCAGGTCAGCTCCAGGCTCATCTTTTCTCTTCCTTCAATCGCCTGTTAATCTCCTTCATCTGAGACCATCTCCTTAAGAAACCCGTTACGCCTTCGGCGGGAGCCCTTTCCAGTAGTTGCGCCCTGAATCCAAGCCCGTCCTTTGTCTTAAGTGCATCCTGCAAGCATTCCCTCTTGACCGGACAGTCAAAACAGCCGGCCACAACCTCCCTGAGTCCATCGGAGCCAATGGGAAAAACCTTATCCAGCACTCCATAGCAGTCCTTTTTCGTCTTATCCAATGCAATAACCCCTCGTAAGGCTCAACATACATCTATAATCTACTAGTGTTCGGCGGGAAAGTCCATTGCTCCGTAAAGACAAAACTGATTGACAACTCAGTCATCAACAAATATAGTCGAGCCACATGAACAGGATTAACAGGTTATATCTTCTACGACATGGGCAGGTTATGGATTTTGCCTCATTTCCCATTTATGGGCACACCGACGTTGATATGACCGAAACAGGCATCCTTCAGATGGAGATGGCTGCAAAGAGGCTCAAGCTTGCTACGGTCTCTGCGATTTATGCAAGCGACCTCAAGAGGGCCCATGCCGGGGCTCTGATAATCGCTTGCCATCACGACGTCCCTGTAAAAGTGGAAAAGGATTTGCGCGAGATGTATTTCGGCGCTTGGGAAGGGTCAACCCTTTCCCACTTGAGGGAAAATTACGCTGAAGAACTTTCAAAACGCCAAGCTGATCCACTCAATTATCGCGCTCCCGGAGGAGCCGAGACCCTCTCTGAGTTTTCCCATCGAATAATTAACTGCATGGAAAAGATTTTCGACGCTAATAAAGGCGGCAAAATCGTTATCGTGGCACATGGCGGGACCAACAGGGTCATTCTCGCGCAGGCTCTGAGGATGAAAACAGAAGAGATATTCCGCATCCACCAGGATTATGGATGTCTTAATATTATTGACTATTTCCCTGAATCAGCTCTGGTAAGGCTCTTCAATGGGTGAGCATGGCTGCTTCAGAATATGAGAAAGTATCGTATGTTGTATCAGCTCAATAATTGGGGGAATGGCTTTGCGCTGACCAGGACATGCAGGCCAGGAATCAGGTTCTGTAGGTGCGCCTTTAGGCGCAGGGCGCACGGTTCACGTGCGGCTGAAGCCGCACCTACCCCCGGATATTTGAGCTGATACCGTATTTTCTATACGGTTAAGGAGACGTTGGAATGAAAACAATAATGGTGAAAGATCTGATGGTACCTCTTTCCTCCTATGCCACCTGCTCTGAGGATGCAAGCCTCTACGAGGCAGTCATGGCCCTTGAGGAGGCACAGAAGGTATTTGATCAAACCAGGTACAAACACAGGGCCATTCTGGTCTATAACAAGAAAAATAAGATCGTAGGCAAGCTTAGCCAGCTTGATGTACTGCGGGCTCTTGAGCCTCGGTACAAGGATTTCGGGGATTCATCCTCGTTTTCACGCACAGGTCTCAGCCCCCTGTTTATCCGCTCCATGCAGGAACATTTCCATCTTTGGGAAAAGCCCCTGGACGACATCTGCAAAAAGGCCTCCTCCATAATGATTAAGGATATCATGTACAAGCCTGCAAAGGGGGAATATGTGAAAGATGAATCAACCCTGGATGAGGCTATCCACCAATTGGTAGTCGGCCATCACCAGTCTCTTCTTGTTACCAATGGCAAGGAGATTGTCGGGATATTGAGGCTTACTGATGTGTTCAAGGAAATATGTCAGAGAATCAAGACATGCGCAATATAGAAATCAAATGACCTAAGAGGAGCAAATATAATGACGAATAACAATGCCGGCATTTCATGGAGCCGAATCATCTTTATACTTGTTGGCGTTTTCCTTTTCGCAGTTGTTTATTACTCTCCACCCTGGCCTGACGCGATTGACCCGCTTGGAAAGCACTTTGCTCTTTCCAAGGAGGCCAAGGGCGCGCTGGCGGTTTTTCTCCTTGCAGGCACCTGGTGGGTCTTTGAGGTGGTTCCAATAGGGGTGACAAGCCTTGCGATCGGCATCCTGCAGGCGCTTTTTCTAATAAGGCCTGCAAAGGTTGCCTTTAAGGACTTCATGGATCCTTCAGTGCTGTTTATCTTTGCCTCTGTTGTAATCGGCCTTGTGTTTACAAAGACCGGACTCACCAGACGTCTCGCGTACAAAATGCTGGACATTGTAGGCGAGAAAACCAGCATGATACTCCTTGGATGTTTTTTGGTAACTACGGCGCTTACCCACGTAATGGCTCACACGGCGGTCGCGGCAACTGTCTATCCCCTTTTTCTAACTATCTACGCCCTCTATGGGGAGGGAGAAAAGCCCACGAGGTTTGGTAGGGCGCTCTTTATGGGCATGGCCTATGTGGCGGGGGCCGGCAGCATAATCACCTTGCTCGGGGCGGCTCGCGGCGCAGTGGCCATTGGCTTTTTTAATGACATAGCCGGCAAGAATGTGAGTTTCTTTGAACTCACCTATTACATGTTTCCTGTCGGATGGCTCATGACCTTTGCACTCTGGGGTTTTTTCATGATATTCTGCAGGCCTGAAAAAAAGGTAATCGAAGGGTTAAGAGCCAAGGCCAGACAGCTTAATTCAGAACTTGGCCCCATTACCGGAAGGGAAATTCTTGCCGCCGTCATAGTGCTTTCCTGTATCGCCGTAATGTCGCTTAAATCATTTATCCCTGCCCTTGAGCCCATTGACAAGACCGCCCTAATTCTGATCTCAACCGTACTTTTCTTTGTATTCAGGGTCCTGGACATTAGGGACCTTGAGGAGATACCGTGGAACATCATACTCCTTTTTGCCGGAGCCATGAGCATCGGGTTCTGCCTGTGGGATACCGGTGCCGCGAAATGGCTCGCAGTTAACTGGCTCGCCATGTTCAAGGAATCCAACTGGTTTGTATTCGTAATGAGCATAGCCTTCTTTGTCATGGTTATGACCAACTTCATTATGAATGTGGCCGCTATAGCGATATCACTTCCGGTAGCACTTGTTATTGCGCCCTATCTCGGAGTAAGTGCCCATGTTATACTCTTTGCATCCCTTGTTACCGCCGGCATGCCGTTTCTTCTTCTTGTCGGAGCAGCCCCTAACGCGATCGCTTACGACTCAAAGCAATTTACGCCTGGTCAGTTCTTCATGTACGGGATTCCCGCAAGCATTCTTTTGATGTTGTTTGTCGCATTTTCTATCTATATCCTTTGGCCTTTGATGGGTATGCCAATAAGCGCCGTTGCTAAATAATTAAAGAATGATTTGAAAAGAGAACTAGGATGAGAGAACTAGAAAAGACACTTGATCGAATCACTGAGAGGGTAAACATTAATCTCAGGGAAAGGCGTTTTGACGCAGGACCATACATTAGAAACGCTGTTCCTCTCACCCA
>MNYJ01000210.1 GCA_001874005.1 Desulfobacteraceae bacterium CG2_30_51_40 | reverse complement strand
TGGGTTATGTGCTGCTCTTCTTCCCATTCATGATTGTCCTCACTTACAAATGCGGTGACCACGCCTACTGGGCATGGGCATCGGGCGAAGGTTCCTCCGTAAGCGTCTGGCGGCCGCAGTTGTGGCCTTTTAAGTTTGCCATAATGCTCGGGTTTATAATGCTCATCCTCCAGGGAATAGTTAATTTCCTCAAAACCCTTGGTGTGGCAGTTAAGGGAGGTCGCCAATGAGTCCTGAACTGACCACCATCTTGATGCTCCTAAGCCTCTTTATACTGCTTCTGGGATTTCCACTGGCCTTCGGCATAGGGACCATGGGGCTTCTTTTCGGTTACCTCACCGGCGGTAATGCATTCCTCTATATGCTGCCCCAGAGGGTTATGAACGGAACGCTTTCCGAATATATACTTGCGGCCGTTCCACTGTTTATCTTCATGGGTGCCATGATGCAGTCCTCTGGTGTCGCGGAAAAGGCCTTCTACACGCTCCAGAGGTGGATGGCCGGTCTGCGCGGAGGCCTTGGAGTCGCTACGATTGTGCTGGCAATGATATTTGCAGCCTGCGTGGGGGTAGTAGGCGCCTCGGAGACGGCCATAGGTCTGCTGGCCATCCCCACCATGCTCAAGGCAAACTATTCCAAGGACCTTGCAAGCGGCGTGGTATGCGCGGGAGGCACCCTTGGCATTCTGATCCCCCCGAGCGTGATGCTGATACTCTATGCGCCCATGGCAGGAGTTTCAGTCGTTGACATGTACGCGGGGGCCTTTATCCCGGGGCTTCTCCTGGGTGGTTTTTACATCCTTTACATCCTATTGCGCGCGGCCATCTTTCCAAGCACAGCTCCAAATCTTCCAAAAGAGATGTCTTTGAAATTCTTCAGCAGGGAGTCTCTAAGAGACGGCTTCAAGTATCTGCTCCCTCCGGTAGGCATGGTCTTTCTGGTGCTGGGATCTCTTTTCTTCGGCGTAGCATCTCCCACGGAGGCAGGAGCCGTGGGATCGCTCGGGGCGATCGGGCTGGGTTTCCTGTACAGGACAATATCCTGGAAGTCCTTCAAGGATAACTGTTACCTCACCCTGCGCATCACCGCCATGATAATCTTTATCGCCATTGCCTCAAACATCTTCACGGGCGCATTTCTTAACGCGGGCTGCGGCCAGGTGATTACGGATTTTCTCATGGGTATGGGACTCGGCAGATGGGGCATATATATCGTCCTCATGATGATTATCATAGTGCTCGGCTGTTTTATAGACTGGATAGGCATATTGATGATAATGGTTCCCATATTCGCGCCCATCCTCTTCAACCTCCAGTTTGATCCTCTCTGGGTAGGCCTTGTTGTATGCGTGAGCCTGCAGATATCTTTCCTTTCACCGCCCTTTGCCTACTCCATCTTTTACCTCAAGGGAATCGCCCCAGAGCTTGACCTCAAGGACATCTACAAGGGCGTCATTCCTTTTGTGGGAATACAGCTTTTTGTTACAGCTCTCTGTATTATTTTCCCGGCCGTCACTTTGTGGCTGCCGAAGGTCCTTTCGGGCCATTAGAACCGGACAAAGATTAAGACCGAGTGTTGGGTCGCCCTGATTTATGGAACTACTCCCATCTCCACCTTTTTTGAATATCTCCCTTACCCCGGTCTCCCCCGTCGAGGGGAGGCAATAATCTGAGGGAGCATTTTCATATAAGGAACATGCTATTTACTCGCAGGAGAAGAAAATGAAGTTTGAAGACATAAAGACCGTTTCAGTCCTCGGCGCGGGGATCATGGGGCATGGAATAGCGCAGAGCTTTCTCATGGGAGGATACCCTGTGCGCCTCTATGACATCAAGGATGCCATCCTCGATGGAGCCAGGGCACACATCACCCAAAATATGGAGCTATTCAGCAGGAACGGATTGATCCGGCAGGAAGATATCGCTCCATCTCTTGAGAGGCTCTCAACAACAACAGACCTCAGCGACGCCGTGAAAGGATGTCAATTTATCACCGAGGCCGCTCCTGAGAATCTTGACCTCAAGCAGTCTATTTTCGCCTCGGTTGAAGAAGCCTGCCAGGAAGATGCAATTATCGCCAGTAACACCTCTTCCCTGACCCTGGCACAGATTGGAGTAAGGGTTCAGGCCAAAGAACGTCTGGTTACCACCCACTGGTTTAATCCGCCGCACATTGTTCCGACGGTCGAGGTGGTGCGCTCAGACTGGACAAGCGATGAGACCTTCAATGTCACCCACGATCTGCTCCTCAAGATCAGAAAGCTGCCGATAAAGATCAATAAAGAGATTCCCGGCTTTCTCATCAACAGGATACAGATGGCCATGGTTCGGGAGATTCTTGACCTCTATGAGCAGGGAATAGCGAGCCCGGAGGATATTGACAAGGCGGTAAAAGGGAGTATCGGATTCCGGCTCGCAAGCATCGGGCCTCTTTTGACCATTGACCTCGGGGGGCTCAAATTGTGGCTCAAGGTATGCGAAAACCTCTTCCCTCTAATCTCTAATTCCAAAGAGCCGCCGGGAGTACTGACAAGGCTTGCGGAAAAAGGCCATGACGGCATAAAGAGCGGAAAAGGATTTTACGACTACACAAATGAGTTCTCAAAGGAAACTCTGGATGAGACAATCAGGCGAAGGGACAGGGAGTTTTTAAACAGGCTCAAGGACCTCTACTGGGAAAGCCTCTGAGCAGGAGGGTTATTTCCAAGGCAGCGGAGTCTTCCTGGAGTGAAGATATGAGGACAGCAGCCTAATTTTTTCTTGACACCAAACCGGCGCTTGGGTAGGGTGCCGGCGACGCTCGAAAAGCGTAACAACAGGATAAATTTCTTTTGCAAGGTTATGTAAGGCAAGGCCATCCCAACCTGGGACGGCCTTTTTTATTTTTATCCTTCGTTGTGCCCCCCAGGGCACGGCGGTTTATATGAAACTACATCGTCATACCGGCGTAGGCCGGTATCCAGTCTTTTACACCTGGATTCCGGATCGGGTCAGGAATGACGTGCGGTATTTTCATCTTTCGTTGTGCCCCATTCGGGCATGACCGTTTATATGGAAATGCCCCTTCTCTTTACCGTAGAAACGTCGGGATGCGGCGGCAGTATTCCCTCCCCCTCGACGGGGGAGGGGGGGGTGGGGGTGCTTTTCATCTTTTGTTGAGCCCCTTTCAGGGCATGACCGTTAATGTGGAGGATATACAATGATTACAAGACTAGTTGTTATCGGAGGATATTTTCTGGTGGTCCTCGCGATAGGGTTCCTGGCCCGCACAAGGATCAAAGCAACACCTGAGACCTATTTTCTTGCCGACAGAAGCCTCGGCACACTTGTTCTACTGGGAACCATGGCCGCTACCAATTTTTCCGCCTTTACCATCTTCGGTACCTCGGGCGCAGGCTACAGAGACGGCTATGCCTTTTTCCCAATCATGGGATTTGGAACCGGCTTCATGGCGCTTACCTTCTGGATCATCGGGAAAAAGGCATGGCAAATAGGGAAGGAAAGAAGCATCCTCACACCACCGGAACTTGTCAAAAGCCTCTATGGAAGCCCATTTCTCTCCGTGATTGTATCGGTAGTGATGATTGTTTTTACCATTCCCTATCTTGCCCTTCAGCCCATGGCGGCCGGCTACGCCCTGGAGGAACTTCTGGGTCTGCCCTATTTTTACGGCTGCGCCCTCGTTACTGCTCTTATGGTCGCCTACACATTCCGTGGAGGGTTGAAAGCAGTAGCATGGACCGATCTTTTTCAGGGATTTGTCATGGTCTCACTTCTGGTTGCCGCCTTTGTGCTGGTATCAAGGCACCACGGAGGATTCGTGGAAGCCCAGGTGAAGGCCCTGTCATCCGCCCCGGAACTCTTCTCACGGCCCGGCGCCCGGGGGACCTATACGATCGGAATATGGATGAGCTACATGATGCTTTGGTTTTTCTGCGATCCCATGTTCCCTCAGCTATTTCAGCGCTTCTTCTCGGCAGGCTCGGTTACGGCCTTGAAACGCACCATGCTGTGGTATCCGACCGTATGCACCTTCATCTTCTTCATACCCATCAGCATAGGAGTCATGGGAAGACTCTCCTTTCCGGACCTGACAGGGAAGACCGCAGACCGAATACTTCCTATGGTAATGAATGCCATAGGAGGAGATCTGATGGCCGCCCTGGTAATCACTGCGGGCCTTGCCGCCCTTATGTCCACCATGGATTCCCAGCTTTTAACCCTCAGTTCGCTTTTCACCAGAGATATCCTCCCCGCGATCTCCAGGCAAACGGTCGCGACAAGCCTTCCAGGAAGGATTTTTGTCATTGCACTTGCCCTTGCGGGTCTCGCCCTTGCATATAAACCGCCTGCAACCATCCTCCAGATAGCCACCCAGACCTTCACCGGCCTTGCCGTGCTTTTTCCGACCGTTCTCTTCGGGCTGTATCTCAGGAAGGTTTATGCCTCAGCAGCTATCCTTTCTATTATTGCCGGAGAAGGGCTGCTCATCTTGTTATATTCAGGGCTCCTGCCGGGTGGCTTTTTTCTCCCTGTTGTATGGGTGATGGCCGCAACATTCGCTGTCTATCTGTTGGCCCACGTATCCCTGTGTATCAGAGATGGATCAATTGCCGGTCTTGTCCCAGGCCGCCTGTCAAGAAGCTATTACTCATTATCCTTCCTGGCCATATTCATCCTGGGAACGGATTTTTGGGCCTGGAACCACGCAGGCGCCACAACAGGCGGTATCCCTTTATGGGTTTTCTATTTTGTGGCGCTCTCAGCGGGCCAGACAATCCTGATGTCCCTGATGACAAAAACGGCAGGAGCGGAAGATTAGCCTTCGTCCATGCTTTCTTCATCAATAAGGACAGAGCGTATGAGCTCAAAAATCATGTCCTGATCCGCGCAAAGCCATTCCCCCAATGATTTAGCTGATACGACAAAGCCCAAAATAATATCGGCATTGATTCTCTAGGCCGAATAGGTTTACTATGTCTAATTAGAATCGTCTATTTTGGAGATCGGGAAGTTTTGAGATTTTTTTCCTGCCGGATGGAGGGTCTTATTTCCTGATTTGTTTACACGTTTTGGAGAAACACCATGAACATCCATACCGAACTGACACAGGAGCAGATCAAAGAGATCATCTGCAGTCAACTGCCTGGTCTTATGGAACAGGATCCCAGAATAAAAGAATTCGTCCTTCGAGTGACAAGAACGCGATACGCCGACAGGGACGAGACCTCAGACCGTTTTGACCGCATTCTACAACAGCTTAGAGAGGATAGAGAAAAACAAACCAGGGAATGGGATGCAGCTATCAAGCGTTGGGAGGAGAATGATCGCAAATGGGATGAGGCGGTCAAGCGTTGGGAGGAGAATGATCGCAAATGGGATGAGGCGGTCAAGCGCTGGGAAGAAAATGATAAGAAGTGGGCCGACAATGTCAAGCGTTGGGAAGAGAATGATAAGAATTGGGCCGACAATGTCAAACGTTGGGAGGAGAATGATCGCAAATGGGATCAGGCGGTCAAGCGTTGGGAAGAAAATGATAAGAAGTGGGCCGAGAATGTCAAACGCTGGGAGGAGAATGATCGCAAATGGGATCAGGCGGTCAAGCGTTGGGAAGAGAATGACAAGAAGTGGGCCGAGAATAACAGAAGATGGCATGAAAACCAAGAAGATATAAGGCGGCTGTGGTCCCGTGTTGATGTCGGCTTAGGGGCCATAGGAGCCAGGTGGGGAATGCGTGCAGAGGGATCTTTCCGTGAGGCACTGAAGGGTATTCTGGAGAAATCCTTCGGAGTGCGCGTGGAGAGGTATCTGGAAAAGGATGCCGAAGGCAAAGTGTTCGGCCGGCCGGATCAGGTGGAGATAGATGTGCTCATCAGAGATGGGGTTCTTATTCTTTGTGAAATTAAATCTTCAATGAGCAAGTCGGATATGTATGCATTCGTCCGAAAGGTGCGTTTCTATCAGGAAAAGAAAGGCAAGAAGGCCCAGAGGATGCTTGTCATCTCACCTATGGTTGACGATAAGGCAAAGGCTGTTGCGGACTTGGAGGGCGTTGAGGTCTATGGCTATCCCGAGGATGTCCAGGGTCTTTGAAAATCACTGGATATATCTTTAAGGATGAAAATGCCGCACGTCATTCCGGACCCGATCCGGAATCCAGGTGAAAGAGACCGGATACCGGCCTCCGCCGGTATGACGATGAAACTTATCCTGATTGCCGTTATACTTGCCCTCACTCTAGCCGTCTATGCCGCTTCAACTAACTATGGATTCATACACTTGGACGACTATGATTACGTCCTGGATAATCCCAACGTAACCAATGGTATAACCTACGCATCCGCCCGCTGGGCCTTCACCACCTTTTACGCCTGCAACTGGCACCCTCTTACATGGCTTTCCCACATGCTTGACTGTGAGATTTTCGGTCTGGATGCACGTGGCCACCACATGACCAATCTCCTCCTGCATCTTGCAAGCACGCTGATCCTTTTTCTCCTGCTTCACCGTGCGACCGGATCATTGTTTCGAAGCGCACTCGTAAGCGCCATCTTCGGGGTACATCCACTCCACGTTGAATCAGTCGCCTGGATATCCGAGAGAAAAGATGTCCTGAGCGCTTTTTTCTGGATGTGTGCCACCTGGAGCTATATTTGTTACGCCCAGCGTCCCGCCACCAGCCGATACATTCCAGTCCTGCTTTTCTTCGCCATGGGGCTCATGGCAAAACAGATGCTGGTAACCCTTCCCTTTGTTTTCCTCCTCCTGGATTACTGGCCTCTTAAACGGTTTAGTATCGCACCGGCATCTCAGAGGAAGCTCAGCAGCCCCGGGTCCAATAGCCTCCGTTTTCTCCTGTGGGAGAAAGCACCTCTCTTTGCCCTGAGCGCTGCCGCCTCTGCGGTTGTCTATATCGCACAGCATACGGGAGGAGCCACAGCCTCTTTTGACGCGATTCCATTCATAACAAGGCTCCAAAACGCGGTTATCTCCTACTTAATCTATATCCTCAAAACCGCCTGGCCCATAAACCTGGCAGTCTTTTACCCCTATCCAGAGACAATATCTTTTTGGACCACAGCCGGCTCCGTAGCCGTTCTCCTCGCCATTACAGCCGCGGTTCTTTTCAAAGGCAGGAAATTTCCCTACCTGCCGGCCGGATGGCTCTGGTATGTGGGGACCCTCATACCGGTAATAGGCCTCGTGCAGATAGGCGCACAGGCAAATGCAGACAGATACACCTATCTTCCCATGATCGGTTTGCTTATCCTTACTGTCTGGGGTGCTTCAGACCTGGCGACCCGGCTGAAACTGGGCAGGATACTAACTCTGTCTGCCGCCGGAGCGGTCTTGGCGGTCTTGACCATAGCAGGTTATAATCAGGCGTCCTATTGGAGGGACAGTATAACCCTCTTCACCAGGACAATCGCAGTCACCCAAAACAACTGGATGGCCCATAACTCGCTGGGAAGCGCTCTGAAGGATGCCGGAAGGCTTGAAGAGTCATTCGAGAGCTACCGCAAATCCATCCGCATCAGGCCCTATTTCGTCGAGGCCCACAATAACCTTGGAGTAGCCCTGAACGCAGCCGGAAGAAGGCAGGAAGCCGCTGACAGCTTCAGAACCGCCCTCAGCCTGAAGGCCGATTACGCAGAGGCCCACGACAACCTGGGAGTTGTTCTTGCGCAGCAGGGAATGCTATCAGAGGCGCTTCAGCATCTGACCAGAGCACTTGAGTTAAGACCTCTGAACGCCAAGGCGCATAACAACATGGGAAATCTGCTTTCGATGATGGGAAAAAGGGATGATGCAATCAGCCACTATTCAGAGGCGCTGCGTATAAACCCGGGCCATAAGGGAGCGAGAAAGAACCTGGAAAGGCTCATGCAGAACTCCGGAGGTCCCTCTGGATCGCCTTTCAGGAGAAGCGGGAAGGGTGGTGGGTAATGCCATCTTCTTGCATCTGGACTAAAATCGGCTAAACTCTACTTTACTCATGAGTAAAATCGTGTTATGTTGATTTTACCGTGAAAATACACCCCCCACCCCAACCCTCCCCCGCGCGGGGGGAGGGAAATCCTTGGCCTCGTAAAGTGTAGAGTCGGGGGAGGATTTTCATTTGCGGGGGCGACAAAATTCTTTTGTCATGAGCGTTTACTATGGAAGAGAAACTTAAACGCTACTTATCAGACCTGATATCGGAAGACCTTAAAGCCCGCATGGTCTTTGTAGGAGGACCTAGACAGGTAGGTAAGACTACCCTCTCGCTCAATCTTCTAGACCCTCCCGATTCCTCTAACCCGGCATACCTCAATTGGGACGATGTGAGGGTGCATTCCTCTCTGCTTAGGGGTGAACTGCCTCCCAATCAGCCTCTCATTGTCTTCGATGAAATACATAAATTCGCAAGGTGGCGCAACCTTCTTAAAGGCTTTTACGACACCAGGGGAGCCGCTATAAGGTTCCTCATAACCGGATCCGCCCGATTGGATTATTATCGAAAAGGGGGAGATTCACTCCACGGAAGATACCACTATTACCGTCTCCATCCCTTTTCTCTTCCGGAGATCAGCACAAATCCAAAACCGTCAGACCTGTCGGCCCTATTGAAGTTCGGCGGATTTCCGGAGCCTTTGTTGAAGGGAGAAGAGACATTCTGGAGAAGATGGCAGAAAGAGAGGAGGCAGAGGGTCATATACGACGACATAAGAGACCTGGAGAGGATAAAGGAGATAACCCTGCTTGAGCTTTTGGCTGAAGAGCTTCCGAGAAGGGTAGGATCGCCTCTGTCGGTAAAGAATCTTAGGGAGTCTTTGGAAGTAGCCCATGAAACAGCCGAAAGATGGGTTGAGATATTTGAGCGGATGTATTACTGCTTCCGCATATCCCCTTATGGCGCAACGAAACTCAGAGCCGTGAAGAAGGAGAAGAAACTTTATCTCTGGGATTGGTCAACCGTTAATGAGAGCGGAGCCAGATTCGAGAACCTGGTAGCCTGCCAGTTGCTTAAGTATTGCCACCTGCTGGAGGATTCGGAAGGATACAGGATGGAACTGCGTTTTCTGAGGGATACCGACAGGAGGGAGGTTGACTTCATAGTCTTGAAGGAAGGAAATCCGCTCTTTGCGGTTGAATGCAAGACAGGCGAAAAGGACATAAGCCCCGCCCTGTTTTATTTCAAGGAAAGAGTAATGATCCCAAAGTGCTTTCAGGTTCACACGGGCACAAGGGACTACGAAAAGCAGGGCATAAGGGTTCTTCCCTTTTACTCTTTCTGCAAGGAAGCCTCAATGCCTTAAAAAAGGCTGTTTCTCCGCCACATCTTTAGGCACATTATCACTTATCGCGGGCCGAGGAGGCGGAAGGCTGAAAATATAGAATATGTTAGGCGACAAAACTGTAAAAGTAAAGGGCGTCCCCAGATACGTCCCCTAGCTGGAACATCCTACTGGTTAACTGCGTTTGTCCTTACTTCAAGCTCTAACCTTTCTCCTAAAGCCTCGGCGGTTACGTCTAGATCATACTGGCCCTGTAAACCCAGCCAGAATTCGGGTGACATCCCAAAAAACCTTCCCAGTCTCAAGGCACTATCGGCTGAGATGCTTCGTTTTCCAAGAACAATTTCGTTTACTCTTCTTGCAGGGACGCCCATACTTAGGGCAAGCCTATTCTGGCTCAAATTCATGGGCTTAAGAAATTCCTCGAAGAGGACTTCCCCGGGATGCACAGGATGAAGTTTTTTTTTCACTATGTTTCTCCTTAATGGTAATCGGCTATTTCAACTTCATAGGCATCACTGCTTTGCCACTTAAAACAGATCCGCCATTGGTCATTGATTCTTATACTTAGCTGACCTTCACGGTTGCCTTTCATTTTCTCCAATCTGTTCGCGGGAGGCACTCTTAAGTCATTCAAGGACTTAACGTTATTCAACATTCTCAGTTTTCTCAGAGCTACTTGTTGTATATCCCGTGGCAGCTTGCTGGATCCCTCACGGTTATATACTTTTTCGGTTTCTTTATCCTTAAACGATTTTATCATCTTGGAAAATAATAGAACTTCCGCCGTTTAACGTCAAGCGTTATAGTAAAGTTATCTGTGCCTGTAAAGGACGCTGAAGGCTGGCCCCCAAGTTCCTGCTAGGCTTTAGCCTTGGATTATGTTATTTTTCTAAGGAATTGGATTCGAAGCCGTCAATTATAGATGC
>MNYJ01000083.1 GCA_001874005.1 Desulfobacteraceae bacterium CG2_30_51_40 | reverse complement strand
TGCGCTTTGGTCGGCCTCTGCCAATACACGATAGTAGGTCACCTGGCTGTTGACTTTGATCTAGACCAAAAGGGTAGGTAGTGTCCATCCGGAAATGAGATAGTTTCGTCGAGTTCAAGGCGGGCGATAATTTTAACCACAGGAATACATTGACGTATTTCGAGGATTAAAATTTGAGCCCAACGCCGAAATCGGTGAAAATAGCCATTTCCGGATGGACACAAGTTAACGCCTTTGAAACACAAAGCTAAGGAGTTCAGAAAGATGAGTTACATGGGAAAGCTCTTGAGGCTTGATCTGAGTAAAGGAGCGGTTTCCTTTGAGCCCCTCGATATGAATATCGCAAGGGACTATATTGGAGGCAGGGGGCTCGGTATAAGCTACCTCATGAGGGAGGTTGATCCGAGCTGCGATCCTCTCGGACCGCAGAACAAACTTATGATGATGACAGGGCCTCTAACCGGCACCACGGCCCCTACAGGCGCAAGATACATGGTAACGACCAAATCACCCCTCACTGGCGCCGTCACATGTTCCAACTCCGGAGGCAGGTTTCCTGCAATGCTCAAGCGCGCGGGAATTGACGGCATAATCGTAGAAGGCGCCTCGGCCGAACCTGTCTATTTATCCATAGAGGATGGCAGGGCTGAGATAAGGAGCGCCCGACACCTCTGGGGAAAAGATACACATAAAACGGATACCATCCTAAGAAAAGAAACCAACAAGGACGCAAGGGTTGCCTGCATCGGACCCGCCGGAGAAAACAAGGTTCTCTTTGCGGCTGTAATGAACGACAGGGACAGGGCTGCCGGCCGTTCCGGCGTCGGGGCGGTCATGGGATCAAAGGGACTTAAGGCAATAGCGGCTTACGGAGACGCGGAGCCGCCCATATACGACAAAGAGGTTTTCTCCGCCGCGGTAAAAGAATACCTGGATAGCTTCAAGAATTCTTACAAGGACAGCCCCCCTCCTCTGAGGACTTACGGAACGGCGATCACGGTCGTTGGAACCCAGAATGTGGGCGTATTTCCGTCATACAATTTCAGGCAGGGCACATTCCCGGCCTGGGAGGAGATAGGCGGAGAGAGGCTGACGGAAAAATATCTCGTTCGGCCCAGGGCCTGTTTCAGTTGCCCTATAGCCTGCGGAAGGGTGACAAAAATCCCAGAAGGCCCATTTGCGGGCGAAGGAGAAGGTCCGGAGTACGAAACAGTCTACGCCCTCGGGAGCAACTGCGGCGTATCAGACCTGGCAGCCCTTACCAAGGCCAACTACATCTGCAATGAAATGGGACTTGATACCATAAGCATGGGAGCCACCATCGCCTGCGCCATGGAGATGTTTGAAAAGGGCATCCTCACTGAAAAGGATATCGGAAGGCCCCTTCCCTTCGGAGACTCTGACGGGCTTGTGGAGATGTGCCGAAAGACAGGCTTAATGGAAGGATTCGGTGCGCAGCTTGCTAGAGGGAGCCTCAGACTTGCAACATCCTGCGGCCATCCCGAGCTTGCCATGGTTTCAAAGGGCCAGGAGTTCGCGGGCTATGATCCCAGGGGCGAAAAGGGCATGGGGCTTGCCTACGCCACATCCCCCATAGGGGCAAGCCACATGCGCGGGGACCCGGCCTACATAGAGATACTGGGCGTTCCCATGCTCATAGACCCCCTCACCTGGGAAGATAAGCCCCAGATAGTCAAAGACTGGCAGGACATATTCGCCGTCATTGATTCGGCAGGGCTTTGCGTCTTTTTCAGCGTGCGCAACTACGTGACACCCACAAGGGACATCAGACCCGCAGGCATCCAAAAGCTTCTTAACGCAGCAACAGGATTAGACTACAGCCTGGAGGAGCTTGTGCGCGCCGGGGAGAGGACCTTTAATGCTGAGAGGGTTTTTCTCATGAAGGCGGGTTTTACAGGCGCCGATGACAGTCTCCCCTTAAGGATCGTAAGCGAACCCATGCCCGAGGGGCCTGCAAAGGGGGAGGTCTGCGAACTTGATAAGATGCTTCCCGTCTATTACCGCCTCAGAGGTTGGAATGAGCAGGGAAGGCCCACCCAAACCAAGCTTGAGGAGCTTGGTATTAGGATGCAGTAACGAGGTATTTAGAAAGATGGAAAAGCTTGTCATAACAGTCGCTCCCACAGGAAGCGTTCCAAAGAAAAGCATAAATCCCCATGTGCCCATCACGCCTGAAGAAATCATAGGGGAAGGGGTGAGATGCGAGGCCGCGGGGGCCGCAGTGATACACATCCATGCCAGAAACCCCAAGGATGAATCGCCCTCTCCGGATTATCATCTTTTTGAAGAAATCTACGGCGGCCTCAAGGAGAAGACAAATCTCATACTCCAGATTTCTACCGGGGGCAGAGCCGGAATGACCTATGATAAAAGGGCCGAACGGCTCAAACTCCGGCCCGAGATGGCAAGCCTCACCACCGGCTCGGTCAATTTCCCGGATTCCATATATGAAAACAGCCCTTCACTCATAGAGGCCCTGGCAAAAGACATGCTTGCCTACGGGATAAAACCGGAGATGGAGATATTCGATACCAGCATGATCGCAAACGCACTTGACCTCGCAAGAAAGAAGCTCGCCCTTACCCCGCTCCATTTTGATTTCGTGATGGGCCTTAAGGGAGCTATCCCTGCCACTATAGAAAACCTTGTTCACCTGCGCTCCTCCATCCCGTCTGATGCCACATGGACCGTAGCCGGGGTAGGCCCAAGTCAGCTCACTATGGGGGTTCATTCCATCCTCATGGGCGGACATGTAAGGGTGGGACTGGAGGACAATGTCTATTACCGCCGCGGAGAACCCGCAACCAACGTCCGGCTTGTGGAAAGGATAGTCAGGCTTGCGGCGGAACTGGGAAGGGATGTGGCCACCCCTGATGAGGCAAGAAGGATTATGAATCTGCGGCGGGGTACCGCTTCCTGATTAAAGTCCGAGGTAGGCCTTGCGGATGTGGTCGTCCCGGGCCAGCTCGACTGAAGGGCCGCTTCTGACAACCCTGCCGCTCTCCAGCACATAGGCTCGAGCGGAGTGCTTCAGGGCCTGCTCCACATTCTGCTCGACCATAAGGATGGTGGTCTCTCCGGGAAGCGCGTCAAGGGCCTTAAATATCTGCCTGGTTATGATAGGTGCAAGCCCCAATGACAGTTCGTCAATCAGGAGCACCTCGGGGCGGCTCATGAGCGCTCTACCGATTGCAAGCATCTGCTGTTCACCTCCCGACAGGGTGCCGGCCCTTTGATCCCTGCGCTCCCTGAGGACGGGGAACAGTTCGCATATAATATCGGCGCTTTCGGCAAGGAGATGCCTTCCCCTCCTGGGGTAAGCCCCCATCTGAAGGTTTTCCCATACCGACATATCCTTGTAGATTCTGCGACCCTCCGGCACGATGGCAAGCCCCATCCGCACGATCTGATGGGGCCGCATGCCTTTGAGACTTATGCCCTTAAAGGCTATATCGCCGCCTTTTGGCTCAATGGCGCCCATCGTTGCGCCCAGAAGCGTGGACTTGCCTGCACCGTTGCTGCCCAAGACCGCCACCCTTTCACCGGCCTTGATATAAAGGCAGACGCCCCAGAGCACCTGCGTCTCTCCTCTGAATACATCCAGATTAGTCCACTGAAGCATTAACGGCCTTCCTCAATCCTCACCCAGATAGGCCCTTATGGCCCTTTCATCCCGCACAACCTCGGCCGGAGTGCCTTCCAGCAATTTTCTTCCCTGATCAAGAAGAATAATCCTGTCCGCTGCGCCCATGATTGCCCCCATGATATGCTCGATCCACAAGAGCGTTATTCCAAGCGCGTCTCTGAGCCCTTTTATGATGGAAACCGCCTGGCCTATTTCCTGAGTGTTCAGACCTCCCAGGACTTCATCCAGAAGGAGGATTTCAGGATTGGAGGCAAGGGCCCTTGCCATCTCGAGCTTTTTCTTTGCTATAAGATTGAGATCTCCAGCCCTCGTCTGCGCCTCTTGCAGGAGCCCCACCTGCTCTAGATATTCCATGCCTTTTTCCCTCCAGCTTTCGCCTTTGAGTTTCCTAGGGCGGTTGATGATAGCCACACCGACATTTTCAAGGCAGGTGAGTTCTGCAAAAGGCCTTGTCACCTGAAAGGTCCGTCCTATTCCGAAACGGCATATGCGATGAGCAGGCAGCCCGGTTATATCAATCTCTTTCAAAAAGACTCTTCCTTCAGTCGGCTTTATGGCACCTGCAACCAGGTTGAAGAGTGTAGTCTTCCCCGCTCCGTTGGGACCTATCAGACCCACTATCTCGCCCTTATTCAGAGAAAAAGAGACATCCTGCAGGGCCGGCACCCCTCCAAATCTCTTGCTCATTTGAACGCAGTCAAGTAAGGCCAAGTCCCCTTCTCCTAACCTCTTAATTCACCTGCAGCAATCAGGCTCTGATTCCGGCGTCTCTTATAATCCGAAACAATACCCATCACCCCCCTGGGAGAGAAACGGGCCATGGCAAGTGCCACAAGGCCGAAGACCAGCACATGGTATTGACCGTAACCCCTTATGTATTCGGCGAGTATCTCCAGGGTGAAGGCTCCCAGGATGGGGCCCACAAATGAACCCAGCCCTCCTATGACGGCCATTGAAAGGACAAGAAACTGCTGGTCAAGGGACGGTATCTCGGGAGTGATGAGAAGGAGATAATGACCATAGAAGCCTCCCGCCATACCGGCCAGTATGCTTGACACCGTAAAGGCCATGACCCTTATACGCACGACGTCCACGCCAAGGGAGGAGGCGGCCTTCTCGTCGTTTTGAACCGCCCTGAAATTAAGCCCCGTATCCGAATAGATCATCTTGTAGATCACAATGAGACTTAAGACGGCTGCTCCGAGCATTATGTAGAAATAAGCGGTCTTCGAGTACACGGGCATCAAGGCCGGCACCTGGAGACCCATGGTCCCCCTTGTGATCTCATATTCGTTTGTTATTATGATGCGAAGGATCTCTGAAAAACCAAGTGTCGTCAAGGACAGATAGATGCCGCCCATCCTGAGGCACAAAACGCCGACCAGGAATCCCACAAATCCTGCCGCGGCCATTCCTATTACTATCCCCGCCCATGGATTAAATCCCGCCTTCACCGAGAGTATGCCTGATGTGTAGGCCCCTATCCCCGCAAAGGCCGCGTGGGCGAATGAGACCTGTCCCGTATAACCCGCAAGGAGGTTCCAGCTAGAGGCCATCATCACGTAAAAAAGCGAGTTGATAACCACGTGGAGCTTATATTCGTCCAGCCCCAGCGGCAAAAGGCAGGCCAGGGCCACGACGATGGCCGCATATACGCGCTTATCCTTCACGGGCAGACCTCATGGCGATGCCTCATATCTCCTTCCTGCCAAAAAGCCCCGCTGGCCGTATGAGCAAGACAAGAATCAGGATGATGAAACCAAAAATATGCTTGTATCCTGTTGACAGGAATGCCGCGCCCAGGTTTTCCACGAGGCCGAGAACCAGTCCTCCGACCACACAGCCCCAAAGCGAGCCCATACCGCCCAGGACCACTACCACGAAGGCCGTGAGCGCCACCTGCACACCCGCTGTTGGGGTGACGGGAAAAACGGGCGCCAGTATCACTCCTGCCGCTCCTGCCAGTGCGCATCCCAGACCGAAGCTCAGCATATTAAGGTAAAGCGTGTTTACTCCGTTTAGTTCTGCCATCTCCCTGTCCTGGCTCGCAGCCCTCACTATCTTTCCAAACCATGTCAGCTTGATCACGAGAAAAACTGCTGTGATCACAAACGCTCCCACCACCAGGGCGGCCAGTCTCTGATTGCCGTAGAAAAAGAGGCCGAAGACCTCGGTAGCTCCCTTAATCCAGGTCGGAGGCTTGTTAGGGTACGGCCCGAATATAAGCAGGTAGGCGTTCTGAAGCACGATGGATAAAATGAAGGTCAGGATCAGGGAATACATCTCGTTTCCGTAGGTGGGACGAATCAGGATATATTCTATAAAAATGCCAAAGAGGAAAACCAGGAACACGGCCACTGCCAAGGAAAGATACATATTCCAGCCCAAGGCATCGGCAAACAGAAAGCTGAAATAACCGGCAAGGATGTATAACTCCCCGTGGGCGAAGTTGATCACATTCATGATCCCCACCACAAGGGAAACCCCGAGGGCCGCCAGGGCATATATCACCCCGATCACCACTCCGTTCATTATCGCAAGGGAAGTCACATCCTCACCGTATTTGTTATCCCGTTATCTCCGATGATCTACTTCTTGAGCTTTCCTGTAGCCCCTTCCGTCGGATACAGCACCGTCTGAATCTTGTCCTGCCATTGCACTATCAGCATGGGAGGCATCCACTGATGGTATTCCGGACCGCCCATCTGGGTTCCGAACTTTACCATGCCCCTTGTAACAAGAAGGTTTGTCTTCTCAAGGGCATCCACCAGTTTGTCCGCATCGGTGGATTTGGCCCTGTTTACAGCATCGGCTGCTATAAGAACCGCATCGAAAATGGAGCGCGACTTATAATCGGTAGGAGCGGTTCCGAATTCCTTCGTGTAAGCCTCCCTGAAATAGGTCGCAAGCTTGGTAAGCTCCACCTTCTCGTGCATGGATGAGACGAAGCACTCAAGGTTTCCGTAATCGCCCACGTTTTTCCAGAAATCCGGCCAGAGGCTCGGAGGACCGGCGCCGTCCAGGATGACCGCCTTAGGGGTGAGTTTAGTCTCTCCTGCCTGGGCCACAAAATAGTGAAGACCGGTGCCGTAAACATAGGCCAGCACCACATCCGGATCAAATGCCTTTATCTTTGAAAGCTCCGTATAATGATCCTGGCTCTGCCTTTCGGTGACAAGCGAGTCATACTTGACCCCTGCCTTTTCCAGGGCCTTTTTGGTAAGTTCCGCTATCCCAAGGCCCCAGTCCGTATTCTCGGCGACGATAAAGGCCTTCTTAAACTTCTCATGCACCACCCACTTGGCAATGGTCTCGTTTACCACTCCTGAATTGGATGGCCCTGCCCTGAAGACATACTTATAGTTTTTAGCAGTGATAGGATCGGCCCATGCCTCCGCTACGATAAAAGGAACCTTGAGCCTGTTTGCAACCTCTATCTCCGCCAGAGCCGAGGAAGAGTGGCTCTCGCCCAGTACCATGGCCACCTTGTCCTTGATTACCAGCCGCTCAAACCCGCTTGCGGCCTTGTCCGGAGCACCTGCCGTATCCTCAAATACTATTTCCAGTTGTTTTCCCATGACCCCGCCTTTGCTGTTTACATAGGCTACGGCCAGCTTGATGCCTTCCTCGAAGGCCTTTCCTGTCGCTGCGGCGGTCCCCGTGCGGGGCCCCACCACGCCTACCTTGACCGTATCAGCCATTACAGGGGCGATACCAAAGAC
>MNYJ01000007.1 GCA_001874005.1 Desulfobacteraceae bacterium CG2_30_51_40 | reverse complement strand
GCAAGAGGAGCAAGAATCTTTGCCTTGAGGGCCTCGATCTTTGCATCGTCAATCTTGGGCTCCTGGCCCTTTTCGACGATGTACTTGATGGCGGCCTTGCCTGCGATTCTACCTTCGGCATGTGAACCGGAGGAGAACTTGTGGCTGGAAGCGCCAGACGCATCACCGGCTGCAAAGAGGCCTTCAACCGTGGTCATGTTGCAATAACCCCATTTATACGGGGTGGCCAGATCCTCGGGACCGCTTACCCATGCTCCGGAGGCGCCTGAGTGTGAGCCGATGAAGTAAGGCTCGCACGCTGCGATCTCTGAGTGCTTCTCCTCGGGCTTTACGTTCTGAGCGGCCCAAAGGTGCGCCTGGGAAATTGTCATATCGAGGAAGTCTTCCCATGCCTCTGACTCAAGTTCCTTCATCTTCTTCTTGAAGGCCTTGGGATCATCCTTGAACTGATCCGCTATTTTCCCGATGGCCTCGGATGTCTCCATATACAGAGGACCAAGGCCGGCCTCCACGTCCAGCATGCCGAGATAGTTTCTCAGGTTGGCGGGAATAGGTTTGGCAAGGCCATAAGGCTTCCAATTTTCAAGCTCGGCCTTCCTGACTGCCATATACTCGCCGCCCACCGAACTGACGGCCCTGGACTTAAAGAGCAGGAACCAGGCGCCGACCGGGCCATAGGCATCCTTGAACCGCACAGGGATAAAACGGACTTCCTGGCAGGTCATCTCAGCGCCGGCTTTGATGGTGAAATATGCACTGGAGCCGGTATTAAACGGCGGATACCAGGAACGGCCGAAGCCTTCGCCTACCGACCTTGGACGGAATACGTGCACGGCGCCACCCATTGTGCACATAACGGCCTTGGCCTTGAATACATAAAATTTCTCTTCACGGGTGCTGAAGCCTACAGCGCCAACAATCTTGTTGTTTTCAACAAGGGGCTCTACGATGAATATCCTCTCAAAGACCTCGCCGCCCGCCTCTTTAAGGGCGTTCTTGGCTGCCTCTGCGATAAGTATCTTGTATGACTCGCCATTGATCATGAGCTGCCAACGACCTTCATGGACATACTTTCCCTTTTCATCCAGCCAGATCTTGAGGCCCCACTTCTCAAAAAGGTGAACCGTTGAATCAACGTGACGGGCGATGTTGTAAACAAGGTCTTCCCTTGATACGCCCATAAGGTCCTGGCGCACATAGCGGACATAGTCCTCACATGTGTTTGCGCCGTCCCTGATTCCGATGTACTGGTTGATAGCCGAAAGGCCCATGGCAACAGCGCCGCTTCTGTCAAGGGCAGCCTTGTCAACAAGAGTTACCTTTAGGTTATGCTTCTTGGCCCAGTAAGCAGCTTCCGTGGCCGCGCCGCATGCTGAAAATCCCCCACCTACGATCAGGAGGTCGGTTTTAACTTCCACTGTTTGAAAATTTGCCATCTTTATACCTCCTCTTTACTTTCTAGTGGGAACTGCCTGGAGTCCCAGGGATGCGGGTTCGGTTGCCAGTGCTTCACTCTTCAGATCATCGTGGGTAGCGTAACCGGCAGTCGGCTTTGCTGTCCCCTCTTCTGTCGTCCTGATGGGGAACTTAAACCTTTTCATGCTGCCGTCACGGAATTTAACCGTCCACATAATGTCCTGTGATCCACGGAGCGGTACAACGCTTGCTCCCAGAGGAATAAAATCGGAATAGCCGCGCACATCCATTGCCTGCTGCGGGCAAATCTTTACGCAGCACTGACATTCCCAGCACATGGAAGGATCACGGTTGTATGCCTTCATCCGTTCCTTATCCAGCACCATCAGGTCGTTGGGGCAGATATACATACATGCTGTCTTATCCTGCCCTTTGCAACCATCACACTTCTCAACCATAACGAAACTTGGCATTGTTTTACCTCCTAGATGTAATGATTAAATGATTCACGTTCAAGTTCAACAACTACAATGAAATTGACTTTGCTGCACCCCCTTTCTTTTGGGTATGGTCTGAATGATGCCATAGGCTTAACATCAGAAAACAAAAAGGGTCGTCTTCCTTAAAGGAAAGCGGCCCTTTATCTAAAAACCGGCTTCAAGCCCCCTTCGGCGGGACGTAAGACGGAGCCATGTTGCCCAATAACACAGGATGTCAGCAATATCCGTCCTCAAAAAAACCTCCGCTTTACGGCCGATATGCCGGTTGATGCCTGTCCAACGTTCTTGACTAAAGATTGAAGCCCGCCCGGCACTTTGTGCATTTTTTAACAAGCGTATTTATATCGGATTTTCAAAGGGTGTCAAGAAAAACTTTATGCAGCATCCGTTCCGTTGCTCCACCATTCAACCCCGGTCAATAAGTAACGTTTTTTTATATTGTTATCCAATTTTCAGAAGACTTCTCCTGGTCACCATCAAAACCTCCTGTCAGGATATTTTCCAGCTTGGAAAAAATCGCTTTATAGCTTATACATTGCTCAGTTCGTGAAGGAGAAAACGGTCATGCACCGTGCAAGGATATCAGGCTTAAATCTGAAGGGAGAAAACCTTATGGCAAGCAAGTACAAATCCTCCTCCTATGCTGTCGGCCTCGAGGAGGCTGTAGGCAAGTTACTGGCCCACGACATAACGGAAATTCGGCCGGCACAGTTTAAGGGCCCGGCCTTCAAGAAGGGGCATATAGTAGCTGTAGAAGACATTGAGCATCTGAGACGGCTAGGCAAGGAGCATCTCTACGTGCTCAATCTAGGCCCTGGAGAGGTGCATGAAGACGATGCCGCATTAAGACTCGCAGAGGCCCTTGCCGGCCAAGGAGTGACATGGTCGCTTCCGCCATCGGAGGGAAAGATATCCCTCAAGGCGGCATTTAGAGGACTTCTAAAGGTAAAGGTGGACGCCTTGACGGATCTGAATATGGTCCCGGATATCTGTTGTTCATCGCGCCATAACAATTCCGTTGTGGAACAAGGGGATGTCATAGCCGCAACACGCGCCATACCTCTGGTAATTGATGAGGAAATTTTAGATAAGGCCGTAGCCATTGGCAGGTCCTCGGCCGGTATCTTCTCAGTCCTGCCTCTATCAAATCCAGCGACGGGCATAGTCATAACCGGAAATGAGGTCTTTAACGGAATCATTGAGGATAAATTCGCTCCGATCCTCAGAAGAAAACTGGAGGCGTTCGGCTGTCCAATACTAGACATCTCCTTCGCCCCGGACAAACGAGATGTAATAGCGGCAATCATCAAAAGGCAATTGGAAATGGGGGCCCGCTTCATCATGGTAGCGGGTGGAATGAGCGTTGATCCGGATGATGTCAGCAGGCTCGCCATAGCGGATGCCGGAGCCGTCGGCCTGGTCTATGGCACTCCGGTGCTGCCCGGGGCCATGTTTCTGTGCGGGAGGATAGGAGAAGTTCCTGTAGTAGGTATCCCTGCCTGTGTTCTATATTACAGGACGACCATACTTGATCTGTTGCTTCCAAGGGTGCTGGCCGGGGAAAGGATAACCAGAAGGGAACTTGCGGAGATGGCCCACGGGGGTTTTTGTCTCGGCTGCAATGAGTGCCGATACCCAGTGTGCCCCTTCGGGAAGTGATTGGCTTTAAAGCTGAACCGTCATGGCGCGATTTATGTCGCCCGAAAGGACGAAAATCCTCTTTCAATCTCTTGTCTGTTTCTAAAGCGTAACTACTCAGGATCAAAGTCCAAGGGTTCAAGGTTCAAGGTTAGAGAGCGATGAAGATTGAACGGCAGAGGGCAGACTCCCCCCAGACCCCAGGGGATAACCCATCCCACGCAGATAAAGGAAAGCGGCAACTATTAGAAATCTCTTTCTATTAGATAATTATTCAGTTCCATAAGCTGATCCCTTGCCCGTCCCGGGGGAAAACCTCCCAGGGCCGATGAGGCCTTATCAAGATAGCCCTGGGCCTCCCTGTGTATCTTTGCCAGGGCATCCCCTTCCCTCACAAGTTCTATTACGGCATTTACGGCCGCCTCAGGCCTCTTATCCGTTTTAAAGGCTTCCCTTATCTCTTTTTTCGGGTCGTCGCTCAACCCCTGCAGTGTATAGATCAAAGGCAGGGTGATCTTACCTTCCTTGATATCTTTCCCGACAGGCTTTCCAAAAACCTTCTCTGTTGAGACATAATCGAGGAGATCATCAATAAGCTGAAATGCCATGCCAACATTCAGTCCAAATATCGCAAGGGAGTCAATCTCCCTTTGTTTCCCCCCGGCGACAATGCCTGCCGATGAACTTGCAGCCGATATCAGGGCGGCAGTCTTTCCCCTGATTATCTCCATATACATCTCCGCCGAGAGGTCCCAATCAAACTGATGTGCCGATTCAAGAATCTGGCCCTCAGACATGTCCACCGTAGCCTTGGTCAGGACTCCCAGGAATTCAAGACTGCCTGACTCCACGGCCAGCGTCATGGCCTTGGAGTAGAGATAGTCACCTTCAAGGACCGCTGCATGATTTCCCCAGAGGCTATTTGCGGAAGGCCTTCTACGCCTCATCTGGGAGTTGTCTATAACGTCGTCATGCAAAAGAGATGCAGCGTGGATACACTCAAAGATGGTTGAAAGCCTGTAGAGGTCATCCCTCCAGAATGAAAGAAGCCTGCAGCACAAAAGGAACAGAAGGGGTCGAAGGCGTTTTCCCCCTCCTAGAAGGGCATGGGCCCCCATATCCTCGGCCAGGGCCACTCTGGAATCGAAAAAGCCCCCCAGTTCCGCATTTATCTTATCCAGGTCTTCCCTGTATTCTTCCAGGATGTTTCGCCCGCTTGCCATATAGAGTTACGAGTCCAATCTACCTCAGCGTGTGTTTACACTATAAAAACACCCTGCGACCTCTTGTCAAAGCAATTGTTGCCCATGCACTTAAAAAACATCCTTCACTTCGCCTATCAAATCATAGGGGTGGGCATCCGTAATCAATACCGGGTAAAACTCCCCCACCACAGCAGTGCCCTTGTTGATAAGAACCTGTACGTCCACATCAGGGGCCATCACGGCGGTCCTTCCTTTTAAGAGAAGATCGGTTTCCTCGCTTGGCCCTTCAACAAGAACCTCCAAGCAGGAACCGATAAGCCCCCGGTTGAGAGCAAGGGATATTTCGGCCTGCCTGGACATGATCTTTTTCATTCTTCTTCGGGCAACACCTCTGGGTACCCTTTCAGGAAGCCTTTCAGCAGACGTTCCCTTCTCGGGGCTGTACACAAAGGAACCGAGATAGTCAAAGCGGTTTTCCGCCATAAACGCCTCAAGCTCGTTAAATGCCGTCTGAGTTTCACCGGGAAACCCGACCATCACCGTAGTCCTGACAGATATTCTTCTCTTTCTCGACCGTATATTGGAGATAATATCCTCCAAAAAGGCCCTGTCGTAAGGCCTTCCCATAAGCCTCAGGATCAAGGTGTTTACATGTTGAACAGGTATGTCAAGATAGGGGCAGAGCCTCTCTTCACCTTCCAGAAGATTAAGGAGCCTATCGGTCACCCCTGCCGGATTACTGTAGAGCACCCTTATCCACGGAATGGCATCCACCTTCAGCAACGCCTCCAGAAGGTCTTCAAGCGAAGCCCTTCCGTATATGTCCCTTCCGTACCCGGTGGTATCCTGGGCAATAAGGTTTATCTCTTTTACTCCTTCGTCCCGCATGAGCTTAGCGTCTGAAACGAGGTCCTCGATGCTTCTGCTTCTAAGAGGGCCTCTGATAGCAGGAATGGTGCAGTAGGTGCAACGATTGGAGCAACCTTCTGCGATCTTCATATAGGCGGAATAAAACGGAGTGGTTCTTAATCTTGGCTGATCGCTAAAGGGAGGTCCGCAGGGCCTTGAGATACGGGCAGCCGGTCCGTCAGGGTTCTCTATGGCCTCTACAATTCGGTGAAGCTCCGAGGTCCCAAGCCATGCATCAACCTCAGGCATTTCCCTTTTTATCTTATAGCCGTAACGCTGAAAAAGGCAGCCGGTTACGACAAGTCTTCTCAGCTTACCCTCTTTCTTTTTACCCGCTACTTCGAGGATGGTATCAATAGCCTCCCGGGCGGCAGGCGCAATGAATCCGCATGTATTTATTACTGCGACTTCAGCCTCATCAATATCCCCGCAAAGGTTGAAGCCGGCGCTGGAAATCATTCCGAGCATGTGTTCGCTGTCAACCAGATTCTTGGCACATCCGAGGCTTACAACAAAGACATTGCCTCTTGTAAGAGGAGGCATATCAGATGCCCGCCTCCTTGAAAAGTCTTACAAGATCCAGACGGTTAACCATATCCGAGACCATTTCCCCCATTACCTCGTCGGCCCCCTGACGCCCTACCAGCCTTGCCTTTTCCGACCGGCCACTGATGTTTTCTCTGGAACTTACCCTCCCGTCATCAACTATTTTAGCCTCATAGGCCATCCTGCCCTTCCACATGCGTCCCTCAAGGTCGAGGAGCAATTCATTTATAGAAATAATCAGAAGCTTATCAGGCGACTCATTATTAAAGCCTACAAGAACCCCTTCAGACTCAAGACGCCTCTTAAATGCCTCCTTCAGCATACCGGGCACGTCATAGGAGCCCAGTCTGAACCCGGCCTCCCCAGGTCTGGCAATGCTGAAGGTTACTTTATTGGTAAAGCGCCTGAACTCGGCTCCTGCCCCGCTTCCAAGCAGATCAGAGGTCTTTCTGTCGTCTTCGATGACGAGAACGACCCGCTTTCCCTTGAGCTGGTCGCTCGGAAAAGGCATTTGATAATGGGTGTTCAGTTCCGGCACCGAAGCGCATGATACCATGAGGAAGAATAAGGCAATCGAAATACCAGTAAAGATTCGTGACATTCTCTAACCCCCTTACTTCTTAAAATTATGAACCAGACAACTAATGGCTGAATAAACGCCGCCTGCGCGCGTGAAAATTTCCCTCACCCCAGGTGAGAAACACCCAGTAATTTCCCCTCACCCATCACGGGGGAGGGTCGGAGTTGGGAAGTGTGTTTTCACGGCGAACTGATTGCCTTAAAGCACCCATGATCCACTCTCAGGATACGGGAATATCCCGCTCATTAATCCTCATATCCGGTTTCTCTCTACAGTATTCTAAACTCCTTTCATGTCAAGAGATAAGGACATCTCTTTGATATCTTCCCGGGCAGGCGGCAAAGTAACACTTTGACAAAAACATTTCATTTTTTTATACTTCCTTGGTTAAACTAGTGCCCATCCGGAAATGAGATAGTTTCGTCGAGTTCAAGGCGGGCGATAATTTTAACCACAGGAATACATTGACGTATTTCGAGGATTAAAATTTGAGCCCAACGCCGAAATCGGTGAAAATAGCCATTTCCGGATGGACACT
>MNYJ01000051.1 GCA_001874005.1 Desulfobacteraceae bacterium CG2_30_51_40 | reverse complement strand
AACATTACATGCGGTCCTATTTCCCTGATATTTTCCCTGGCTGTCCCGGGTTCCTCGGGGAAATTGAGGGTATAGCCTATCTGAAGGCCGCATGATATGGACATCATCTGCTCCCCTATCCAGGCGAAAGGAAGATAGGAGACAAAATCATCGGTATCGTAGCAGGGATCAACCGACATGAGGTTGTGCCCCATGGTCAGCATGTTCCAATGGCTTAAAAGCGCGCCCTTGGGTAAGGAGGTGGTTCCTGATGTGTAGAAGAGAAGACATGTTTCGTCTCCATGACCATCAGTGACCATCTTTTCGAAAAGACCCGGATCTTTCTTGTCAAGCTCCCTGCCTTTTTCCTGAACCTCTTTGATACTTATGAGGAAGTCCTCTTTGTAATTCCTCATACCCTTCGGATCATCCCACAAAATCCATTTCAACTTCGGGCAGGAGTCCTTTATCGCAAGGGCCTTGTCAGCCTCCTCCTGTGTCTCGCCCACGAAAAACGTGGTGTCGGAGTGGTCAATTATGTATTTTACCTCGTCCATCATACAGTCCTGGAAGAGCCAGACCCCGATTCCCCCGGCACACATGGCGGCCATCTCAGCCCACAGACCCTCCGGCCTGTTGTCTCCGATCATCGCCACTTTATCGCCTTTTTTAAGACCAAGACTCACCATCCCAAGACAGAGATACTTCACATTGTCGTAATAGTCCTGCCAGGTAAAGGGGATCCAGATGCCGAACTCCTTTTCCCGCATCGCCACCTTATTCTTGCCGTATTTTTTGCACTGCGCGACAAAGAGCTTTGGAATTGTGAGGTCCTTGGTTATTTCGATCCCGGTTTGCTGCATCTGCACCCTTACCTCCTTGTGGAATACAAATCCTCTTCGCCCAGATACGCCTTAACGACCTCAGGATTCTTCTGAACCTCGGAGGGAGGTCCGTCCATGATGGGGTTACCGAAGTTGAGGACAAAGACCCTGTTCGATATGTCCATGACCACGCCCATGTCATGCTCGACCAGGATACAGGTGACCCTCCACCTTTTCTCTTCATTGATGTCAAGGATGAATCGCGCCATATCCTCAACCTCTTCAAGATTGAGGCCGGCCAGAGGTTCGTCGAGCAGTAGAAGCTCCGGTTGCAGGGCAAGAGCCCTTCCCAGCTCAACACGTTTTTGAAGACCGTAAGGAAGCATGTGGACGGTCTTATCGCGGATATCTTCTATCTCAAGGAGATCAATGATCTCTTCCTCAAGAAATTTGCGGCATTCAAGTTCCTCTTTTTTTGTCTTACCTATGTATATGGAGCCGCAGCCAATACCGGAGTGAAGATGGATGTGCCTGCCTAGTCTTATATTGTCAAGGACGCTCATGCCCCCGAAGAGTTCTACCTTTTGAAATGTCCTCGAAAGCCCCAGCTCAGCCCTTTGATAGGGCTTCAGGTCATTTATGCGGCGGCCCTTATAGACGACATCACCCTTTTGAGGCCTGTAAAGACCGTTGATGCAGTTCATCATCACGGTCTTGCCAGCCCCATTAGGCCCGATAATGGAGTGGATTTCCCCTTTCTTCACGTCCAGACTAACTCCGGAAAGGGCGGCTACCTTGCCGAAGTACATGTGGACGTCCTTAAGCTCCAGGATAGTATCACCCTCCCTAAGTGCTTCCCCTTGAACCATTTCACGGGCCTCCATATTAATCTTGATAATGAAGAACTAATGTCCAGAAAGAAATGATAATTTGAAAAGCTCTACCTGCATCCCCCGGAGGGATGCGCGAATACCTTTACTAGTAGATTTATTGTTTGTCAACCGCTTTTGTTTTGATAATATTTTCACAAGCTCCTTTAGGTCAGCCTCATAACTTTCATGGACAAGAGGCCGCTTCGGAAAATGATTGGCCTTAAATATTCCTCCCCTCTTTTTGAGCAGTGTCGAGGCGATATTTTTTTTGCGATCTCTTTTTTGAGCCGGGAATCTGTTCCATGGGCGACGGGAAGAGCTTTTTCCTACACTGCGCCAGGAAGTAGTCGTCCGTCATGCCCGCTATAAAATCCCTCACTACTGCCGCCGGAGCATTGGAGGAGACGTATTTATCAGACATACCGTCAAGAAACTCCAGAAATATATCGGAATCATCCCTGCCCGAGATGTAATCATCCAGGTATTTTTCAAAGAGAAGTTCAAACATGAGCCTTATCTTCTCCTGCTGGCCCTTGATCCTGGGATTACCATAGATATTCTCCCAGTTGAATTCCTTCAGTATTTTGAGCGCCTCGCTGACCTCTTCGCTGAAAGATACAGTGGTTTTGCCCAAGCTTGAAGCCACAAGGTCCTGGACCAGCGTGTAAACTATCGTCCCGTTTGTATCACCCAGCACCCTCCTGCAGGAGGCCGGGATATCATCACGGCTGATTATCTCAAGTCTTATGGCATCTTCTATGTCTCTACCTATGTAACTTATGGTATCGGCCATCCTGACCACGCATCCCTCCAAGGTCATCGGCCTTATCCGGGAACCAGGGTCCATACTCTTTGCTGCGATTTCATCTTCAAGTGTCTCGAAGCTTTTTCCGGCCACGGGCACAAGGCTCTGTTCGTGAATTTCCCCGTCATGGCACAAAATGCCGTCCAGTACCTGCAACGTAAGATTCCATCCTCTTCCCTTTCGCTCTATATCCCTAAGAAATCTGACGCTCTGGATATTGTGATGAAAAAACCCTATGCCCCTGGAAACGCAGATATCTGAAAGAAACCTCTCTCCATCGTGGCCGAAGGGGGTATGGCCGATGTCATGCCCCAGTGCTATAGCCTCTATGAGATCCTCATTGAGTCTGAGCAGACGGCCTATAGTCCTGGCAATCTTGCTTACGAACTGAACATGGAGCACCCTGTGAGTGATGTGATCGTTTTTTATAAGATAGAAGACCTGCGTCTTGTCTATATATCGGGAATAGGCATGAGAATGGAGGATGCGGTCACCGTCAATGGAGAACTGCTGTCTGTGTCCTGCAATTATAGAGGGTTCGGTTTCTTTTCTGACGGCATCCCTGCTGCGGCATGCCCAGGGAGAAAGTCTTGAGCCCTCCTCCTCATCGAGCCTCAATCTAACATCGAGAAGAGCGGCGTTTCCGTAACTCTTATTTTCTTTTTCTGGATCCACCCGGACAAATCCACCCCTTGCTTCAGGCAATACTGCTTTCATAAACCGTAACTGCTCAGGTTGTCAGGTTCACGGTTATCCGAATCCAATCCCTATTTAGTGTCCATCCTTAAATGAGATAGTTTCGTCGAGTTCAAGGCGGGCGATAATTTTAACCACATTAATACTTGAGGTATTTCGAGGATTAAAATTTGAGCCCAACGAAGAAATCGGTGAAAATAGCCATTTACGGATGGGCACTATTTAATACGACCGGCATCTTGTATTTGTCTCTTTATATGAAAATGCCCCTTCCCTTTATTCCTCCCCCTCGACGGGGGAGGGGAGGGTGGGGGTGATTTTCATGCTTCGTTGTGTCCCAAAAGGGCATAAATATCCTCAAACCGTTCAATCTTTATCGCTCTCTAACCTTGAACCGTGAACCCTTGAACTTTGAACCTGAGTAGTTACCATAAGCCCTAGATTCTTATTCTACCGCCCCTCAGGCATGGCCGTTAGCAAGCCGCGGCCTTCTTTTAAATATTCATATAACTTTATGCTTGCTTTTGAAACGACAAAGTGTTAATAGATTAGGTTTGCTAAAACTCGTGGCTAAGCCTTTCATCCTGTAAATGTGAGACATGCCCTTCCTCAATACAGCTTTTTTATTCTAGCAGGGCAAGCCTCATCAATCAAGATACGAGTGGCGGCATCAATAACACACGTCCGGGAGAGAGTCATGGTGCCCCGTGATCACGGGTCTTATAGATAGAACCCCGGGCAGAGGATTAACCGTGGCCTAGACAGTGGTCAAGGCCTCCAAAAAATCAAAGGGGGTTTTTTTATGGTAGCAATCAGCATGAAGGAGCTTCTGGAAGCCGGGGTCCATTTCGGGCACCAGACCAGAAGATGGAACCCAAAGATGAAGGCTTACATCTTCGGGGCACGCAACGGCATTCACATCATAGATCTTCAAAAGACAGTAAGGCTTTTCAAGAACGCTTATGAATTCGTGGTAAAGACCGTTGCAGACGGCTATTCAGTGCTTTTTATCGGCACCAAGAAACAGGCCCATGAATCAGTGGTGGAAGAAAGCGAACGATGCGGCATGTTTTTTGTGGTAAACAGATGGCTGGGCGGCACACTGACGAATTTTCAGACCTTGAAGAAAAGCATCGCAAGGCTCAAGGAGCTTGAGGCCATGAAAAGGGACGGCACCATCGAGCGCTATACCAAGAAAGAAGTCCTCAAGATGGAGAAGGAAATCATTAAGCTTGAGAAAAACCTCGGCGGAATAAAGAACATGGATGAACTTCCCGGGGCTATATTTGTGGTTGATCCCAAGAGGGAACATATAGCCGTCAAGGAGGGCAGGAGACTTGGGATACCCGTTATAGCCATTGCCGATACCAACTGCGACCCCGACGAAATAGACCTGATAATCCCCGGGAATGATGATGCCATAAGGGCCATCCGCCTTGTATGCTCCAAGATGGCCGATGCCTGTATAGAAGGACACAACCTGGCCGAAGAGCGACTAAGAGCCGAGACGGATGCACAGAAGGAAAGCCAGGAGGCTCAGGCTGCGCAGCCAGTGGCGGCAAGCCAAGGCGAAAACGGACCGGAAGTAATCGTTCTTCCTAAGAGAGACGACTCAGCCGTCAAAGAAGCACCAGCGGCAACTGAGGTTAAGCCTCCTATAGAGGCAGAATAGACCGTCCGGTATTGCTTAATCGTAACGCATAAACGAAGAGGGTTGCTGCGTATGTCTGCCTGCAGCTAAAGGGCAGGCTGCACGGCAACTGGGTTCTTTACAGGGCCGTCGATACGGCAACCAAATGAAAAGGGGGTAATCTACGGTGGAAATTTCTGCTGCACTCATAAAGCAACTGAGAGAAAAGACGGGCGTTGGAATCATGGACTGCAAGGAGGCCCTTGCAAATACCGGCGGGGATCTCGATAAATCGGTTGACTACCTGAGGAAGAAAGGCATCGCTACCGCTCAGAAGAGGAGCGCTCGTGTGACATCGCAGGGGCAGATACAGTCTTATATCCACGCGGGGGGAAAAATAGGCGTGCTGGTGGAGGTGAACTGCGAGACGGATTTTTCGGCCAGAACCGCCGATTTCTCTACTTTTATAAAGGATCTTGCCATGCAGATTGCGGCTTCCAGCCCTATATCCGTGGACAAAGAGGGCATTCCCCCCCAGGTCCTTGAAAGAGAAAAGGAAATATACGCGACACAGGCCAAGGAATCAGGAAAACCCGAAAAGGTCATAGAAAAAATGGTAGAAGGCAAAATGAGCAAGTTCTACACGGAGGCATGCCTCATGGAGCAGCCTTTCGTCAAGAACCCTGACATCAAGATCAAAGACCTTCTTAACGACATCATGGCCAAGACAGGAGAAAAGATAATCATAAGGCGTTTTGTTCGTTATCAGCTTGGAGAGTCTAATGACAAGTGATATCCGCCGGCCTTTTAAGCGGATATTGCTTAAACTGAGCGGAGAGGCCCTTTCGGGCGACAGGGACTTCGGTATTGATCCGTCTCAGCTTGTAAAGACTGCCGCAGAAATCGCATCCGTTCGCAACTCCGGCACTGATGTTGCTCTAGTCGTAGGGGGCGGCAATATCTTCAGGGGGCTTAAATCCGAATATTTCGGAGTTGACAGGGTGGTAGGCGACCACATGGGCATGCTGGCAACTGTGATCAACTCCCTGGCCCTGGGGCAGGCGATAGAGTCCACCGGCTGTAAGGCGGTTGTCATGTCGGCTGTCCAGATGCCGGGTATAGCCCTGCCGTATGTGAGGGAAAGGGCACTGGAGGTTCTGGCTGAGGGTCGCATCCTGATAGCTGCGGCAGGAACCGGCAACCCTTTTTTTACCACCGATACCGCCGCCGCCTTGAGGGCGCTTGAACTCAATGCGGACGCCCTGTTCAAGGCGACCAAGGTTGACGGGGTCTTTGACAGCGATCCGGAATTGAATCCCAACGCGAGGCATTTTGCCAGGCTCAGCTACGGCGAGGTTATAGCGCGAAATCTCAAGGTGATGGATCTTACGGCTATCTCTCTTGCCATGGAAAAGAGACTGCCTGTAGTCGTATTTAACATAAGGAAGGCCGGCAACATCCTGAAGGCGGCAAAGGGAGAAAAAATAGGAACACTTATTACGGGGGATGGATGATGATTGATGAAATCCTTTCGGAAACGCGCGACAAGATGAATAAGACCATTGAAGTCCTGAAGAAAGACTTCAAGAGGATTCGTACCGGTAGGGCTTCAACCGCCCTGCTGGAAGGGATCAAGGTTGATTGCTACGATACGGCCATGCCGGTTGACCAGGTGGCATCCCTTTCCGTACCGGAAAGCCGCCTCATTACCATCCAGCCCTGGGACAAATCAATCCTTGGAAACATTGAAAAGGCCATACTAAAGTCCGACCTGGGGCTCACTCCCATGAACGACGGCAAGCTACTGAGAATATCAATCCCGCCGCTTACGGAGGAGCGCAGAAAGGAGCTTGTCAAGGTCGCAAGGAAGATGGCGGAAGAAAGCAAGATCGTAGTCAGAAACCAGAGGCGTGAGGCTAACGAACTATTCAAGGAACTGAAAAACGAAAAAGAGATATCCGAAGACGATCTGTACAAATGCCAGGAGCAGGTGCAGGGTATCACCGATGACTTCATCAAGAAGATAGACGCAGTAACAGCAGAGAAGGAAAAGGAGATCCTGATCTTTTAGCCCTTCGATGGATTTCTCCGAAGTTATGTCCAATGATTGATATTATTCCGGAAAAGCTCCCCAGACACGTAGCCGTCATAATGGACGGCAATGGTCGCTGGGCAAAGCAAAGAGGCCTCAGCAGGATCAAGGGGCACCAGAAGGGCGCCGATGTCGTAAGGGCCGTCGTGGAGACGAGCAGGGAACTGGGCATTCCCTGGCTTACCCTATACGCCTTCTCAGAAGAAAACTGGAAGAGATCGGCCTTCGAGGTAAAGACCCTCATGCAACTTCTTGAGCGGTTTTTGAAGGAGGAAGTTGACGGACTTATGAAACATAAGATTCGTCTCAATTGCATAGGAAGGCCCTCAAGGCTACCGAATAAAACCAGAAAGGCCCTGGAATCAGCGATTGATCTGACAAAGGCCAACAACGAAATGGTGCTTACGCTGGCACTGAGCTATGGCGGGAGGCAGGAGATAACGGACGCGGTAAGGTCCATTTCCAAATTGATCTCCTCTGGCAATATAAGTCCCGAGGATATTTCCGAGGACATTGTCTCAAGACACCTTTACACCTCCGGCACTCCTGATCCGGATCTCCTGATAAGGACGGGAGGAGAGTATCGTGTGAGTAATTTTCTTCTCTGGCAGATCGCTTACACCGAATTCTATGTAACGAAGGTTTACTGGCCCGACTTCGACAAGAAATGTTACATGGAGGCTCTTCAGGACTTTCAGAGAAGAGAGAGGCGATTCGGGGCAGTCTTTGACTGATAAAGGAATTGCAGCATCCCCAAGGGGAGACAACACACATCTGAAGCGTTGGATCACAGGCCTCCTGGCCCTGCCTTTGGTGTTTTATATGATCGGCCCGGCTCCAGGGTGGCTTTTTATGTTCTTCATCTTTGCCGTTGCCGTCCTGGCTACGGAAGAGTGCTACCGTATTTTGACCCCTGATCTCCCTCCGGTTCT
>MNYJ01000082.1 GCA_001874005.1 Desulfobacteraceae bacterium CG2_30_51_40 | reverse complement strand
TTACAACGGTGCCGCTGCTGAGACGGTCGTCGTAGTTGTATTTCTTCATCTGCGGGAGCGCTACGGTACCCATGGTAGCCGCTGTCGCGGTATTAGACCCGCATATGGCTGCAAACAGCTCATCCGCGCCGATAGTTGCAATTGCCAGACCTCCCCTCCAGTGCCCCACCCATTTATAGGCTGCAGCGTAAAGCCTTTCGGCGATCCCCGAGTTAAAGGCTAGATATCCCAGGAAAATAAAGAGGGGAATAACGGTTAACCCATATTTGGAGAAGGTATTCCATACATCGGTTCCCACCATGGTTATGGCGGCATTGAAAGAAACCGCATACCAAAACCCGCAGAAGCCCACTATCCCCATAGCGAATCCCACCGGCATCCCTAAGATAAACAGGGCCAAGAGGAGCACGACGATCCCCGTGATCCCGATTATTGTCATGCTCACTTTTCCCCCTCTATTGCAGGCTGAAAGAGCTTAACGAGATCCGCAAGAAACACCAGCGCAAGCGCCGCGCACCCAAGGGCAACGCAATAGACAAAGGGATAGTACACGATGCCCAGCGTCTCTGTAACCTCTCCTGTAGTCCAAAGGGTGCCGGCATATCTAGCTATACGCCACGAAACAATACCGAAAAACCCCATGCAAATGATGTGATTTGTTATCTGAATGTACCTTTGCCCCTTTTGGGGAAAGGCTTTGAGGACAATATCCACAGCTATATGTCCTTTTGACATCTGAGTATATCCCAGGGCAAAGGCCGTAACCACGGCCCCAAAATAGCCCATGAGTTCAAAGGTCCCACTGATGGGAAGCCACACCAGCCTCAAGAATATATTTGCGCAGGCAAGTACTATCATGGCCACCAGGAAACACCCGGCCACCATCATCAATGCCTTATTGGCCCATCTGGCAAAACCGAAAAGAAGATCCATCAAAACACTCCCTGCTGCGGGAAAGATCATGGAATTGCAGCGCCTCTGTTATGACCGGGCGCCGCAACTCCCATAACACGCTATTTGCCTGCATACTTCTTATTAAGAGCTTTAATATCTTTAACTATCTGCTCCGCGGGAAGCCCCTTGGCCTTTGCGTCCTCTATCCATTTTCCTGTTATGGGCTCAAGAAGCTTGTTCCAATTGGCCGACTCCTCTTCTGAAAGCTCCGTAATCTCTATGCCATGGTTCTTCTTGGACCATTCAAGGGACTTGTCCACATGCCCGTCCATATACTTGCCGGTCCATTCGGCCTGCTCGGTTCCCATATCATCCATGACCTTCTGTACGTCCTTGGGAAGCGATTTCCATTTGGCCATGTTCATCACTACTGCAAAGGGATATATGGGGCCGTTGATGATGGTGACATATTTGCAGAGTTCGGCATACTTGAAATCCATGAGGGTCTCAAGAGATGACACGGCCCCTTTAACAACGCCCTTCTGAAGAGCCTCAGGCGTCTCTGACTGGGGCATTCCAACCGCGGTTCCTCCAAGGGCCTTTACCAGGTCCGCCACACCGCCGCTGGCCCTCAACTGCAATCCCTTCAAGTCCTCAAGGTTTTTCACTGGAACCTTGGCGTATATGTTGCCTGGGGCGCTGGCGAACATAGTGATGACCTTCACCTTGGCAAATTCATCAGGCATATATTTCTTATACAAGTCCCACAGTACAAGGCTCGCGACCGTGGCGTTGGGGAAGCCAAAGGGAAGCGCGGTAGCGTTTGTAACCATAAATCTGCCGGGCTGATAGGCCATGGATAGGCAGCCGATATCAGCGGTACCCGCAATAACCCCATCCATCATGTTTTTGGCATCCAGGAGGGTGCCTCCGGGGAAGGTATTCACAAGAACCTTTCCATTGGTCCTCTTTTCCACCTCGGTTTTCCACCTCTCCATCTGCACGCATGGGAAAGTAGGAGCGGGCGGAAAGTTGGCATAGCTCAATTTAATCTGGCCTGCCTGACTAAGGCCAGGGGCGACACAGAGGGAAAAAACAGCGGAAAGAAAAATTACTGCTAATAGAAGAGCAAGTTTAGGCTTCATCAAAAAAACCTCCTTATAGTCTGGGTGTTTCTAATAATCCGCTCCCTTGCCGGAAAGCCGGCGAGAGGCAGCAAATCACCTACTCCCAAAAAACTCAGAATTCACCTCCTTCCTCTATCTCTGTTCACTCCGAACAAAAGCTCTCGGCGGGGTTTCCATCGTCCCCATTGATGAAATTCTTTCCATTTTACATCATTTCAAAAAATACTAGGCTCTCTGTGTTCACCAAAGACATTTCGGAATACATCCGCCATCTCGCCTACCGTAGCAAGGCTCTTGCAGCATTCCACAAGGTGAGGCATGACGTTGCTGCCCTCCCTTGCGGCATCCTCAAGGGCCTTAAGCGATGAACCTGCCGCCTTTTTATCCCTTTCCTGCTTGAGTTTCTTCAGGCGCTCTATCTGTAGCATTGCCCAATCTTCATTATATTCATGAAGTTCCACCTCCATATCAACACCCTCTGTATATTTATTTACCCCTACCTTGGTTACCGCCCCATCCTGGAGTCTCTTTTCGTATTCATAGGCCTGCCGCGCCACCTCTCGTTGCACGTATCCGGAGGCAACAGCCTCAACCATCCCCCCCACCTTTTTTACCTTCTCCATCTCCTCCAGAATCTTTTCTTCCATCTGTTTGGTAAGGGTCTCCATGAAATAAGAACCGGCAAGCGGATCAACCGTATCCCTCAGTCCTATCTCATCCATCAGTATCTGAAATGTCCTCAGAGAGAGAAGAGCTGCCCTTTCAGTGGGGATGGTATAGGCCTCGTCAAAGGAGCAGAGAGCCGTGGTCTGTGCCCCTGATAGCGCCGCAGCCAGGGCATAGTAGGCTCCCCTCATAATGTTATTCTCAGGCTGCTGTTTCGTCATTCCTGAGCCGCCTCCCCCGAAGATACCACGCAGGAAAAGGGCCTTCTTGTCCTTTACGCCGTATCTGTCTCTGAGAAGCCTTGCCCATAGCTTTCTTGCCGCCCTGAACTTGGCCACCGTCTCCCAGAGATTACCGTATATATTGAGATTAAAGGTGAATCCACCTACAAACTCCTCTGCCCTGTATCCCCTTGCCACCACGTTGTCAATATAGGCAAAGGCTATCATGAAGGCGTAGGATATCTCCTGGGCCGGCGTGCATCCCGACTCCCTTATATGATAACCGCAGACCGATACCGGGTTGCACCTGGGAAGCGCCTTCATGGCATACTCAATGGTATCCCCGACCAGCCTGACTGCAGGGCCTACCGGATAAATCCATGCCCCCCTGCCGACCATCTCTTTTAATATATCGTTCTGGGGGGTAGCGGATATCTTGTTCTTGTCATAGCCGAATCTCTCAGCCACGGACTGATACATGGCAAGCATCACGGATGCTACCGCGTTGATGGTGAGGCCCGATCCTATCCTGTCAAGCTTGATGTCCTTGAAGGCTATCTCAAAGTCCCTCAGGGAATCAACCGCCATTCCCACGCGGCCCACTTCGCCTTCCGACATTGGATTATCGGAATCGTATCCCATCTGGGTAGGCAGATCAAAGGCCACATTCAGGCCCGTCTGACCGTGGGCTATCATAAGCTTGAAGCGCTCGTTGGTCTGCTCGGGGGTGCCGAAACCGGTATATTGACGCGTGGTCCAGTTCCGGCTTCTGTATCCCAGCGGATGGATGCTCCTGGTGAAGGGAAATTCTCCAGGCTCGCCAAGGTCATTCTTATAATCAAAGCCCACTGCCGCAAGATCATCAGGGGTATAAACCGGCTTGACCTTGATGCCCGACTGGAGTATCACCTCTTTTACCGCGTCTTTTTCATCCTTTATGTAAGTAGCTACTCCCATTGCATTCTCTCTCCCTTTTCGGAGTTAAACCAGACGTATGATCTCAAAAATCCGGGGCGGCAATCCCCATCCTATACGTCTAACCATCATGCCCGGATCGGGCACAACGAAGTATGAAAATGCCTCACGTCACTGCCGACCTGATTCGGAGTCCAGGCGTAAAAGACTGGATACCGGCTCCCGGATCGATGTCCGGGAAAGGCTACGCCGGTATGACGATGTACTTTCATATAAACTGCCATAGGGTCATCATTCTCCTCGGCATGAAACTGGAACAGATGCGTCAGTTCGTTTTCATCTTATCTTTTATGAAGGAGACTATCTCATCAAAACGGGAGCCACCGGGAAACACGCCGTCAACCCCCAGTTCCTTCAGAAGAGGCACGTCCCTCTGGGGAATCACACCCCCTATCAGGACCAGTTTCTCTCCGATCTCACGACTCCTCACCAGATCCATAAGCTTTCTCATAATGGGCACATGAGCGCCTGACATTATGGAAAGGCCTATCACATCCACGTCCTCCTGAATAGCCTGGTTGACAATGCCCGGGACGCTCTGGTGGAGTCCGGTATATATGACCTCCATCCCTGCCTCCTTAAGCGCGTGGGAGACCACCTTTGCCCCCCTGTCATGGCCGTCCAGTCCCGGTTTTGCCACCAGCACCCGTATCTTTCTATCCGCCATGCCTATCATGCCCCCTCTTTTACCATGCCTTTCCTGTCAAACTCCACCAGGACAAAATCCTTTCCCTTCAAAAGATGCTCCCGCACCACCCTCTCCACCCCGTCGGCATCCCTTTGCCTCATCAGCTCCAGCATCAGCCTGTGATCCTCGTTGCTGATTTTAGCCATATCATCCCTGTTTAGGATCACCCTCCTGAAACGATATATCTGATCCTTAAGATCATTTATCATTTTTATCAGCTTTGGACTCCGGCTGAGTCCATAGAGCATCTCATGGAATTGAGTGTTTATACCCAGTAGCGCTTCTCTATCTCCCCTATCGAGGCACTCCTGATATAGCTCCACTTTTTCCGCCAGAGGTGCAAGTTCATTGGCTCTGTGGTGCACCGCTGCAAGTCTTGCCGCATAACTTTCGAGAACGGTTCTTATGCCGAATGTCTCTTCAATATCGCTTCTCTTGAGATCGGCTACAAAAAAGCCCTTCGATGGACTTCGCGCCAGCAATCCCTCTTTTTCGAGCTTATGAATGGCCTCCCTCACAGGCGTCCTGCTTATTCCAAGGCTCTCTCCGATGACGCTCTCAACGACTCTTGCCCCGGGCTCTATATCGCCCTTTACCACAGCCTGCTTCAAGCGCTCATATACCTGCTCTCCTAATGATCTTCCACGCGGGATCGAATCAAGCATATATGAGATAGAGGCGACGTCTTTCCGATCAAACGGCATATTTCATCCAAATGCTCATGGCGGGCTTACCGCCGCCCCGGCCGTAACAAATTCTCCTGCCCGGCGGTCTAAACCCTAAAGACCAACCCACCTTGCTATATTAGGCTGGAGTATCTCATGGGTTCCTCCACCGTAAAGGAGAAAACGGTTATCCCTGTAATACCTCTGCGCGGCATATTCCATTGAATAGCCATAGGCTCCGAATATCCTGGTAGCTTCATCACCGGCCTTGCACGCCCCCTCAGTTGCGAAGTATTTGGCTATTGATGCTTCCTTGAGGCATGGAATCTTGTCGTCTATCATCCGCGTGGCCTTATAGGTTAGAAGGCTCGAGGCCTCAAGGTTTACCGCCATATTGGCTATCTTCGCCTGTATAAGCTGATAGTTCGATATGGTCTTGCCGAACTGCGCCCTCTCATGGGCGTATCTTATGGAGTCGTCGAGGGCCGCCTTCTGAAGCCCCACGGCCAGGGCGGCCGTCATGGTCCTGATCTCTGAGAGGATTGAAAGCAGATTGTCCATGCCCTGCCCTTCTTTTCCCAGCATGTAATGGTGAGGGATTCTGACATCAGTAAAGGCAAGCTCCGATATCATGGTGGTGCGCGTGCCCAGGAGATCGAAGGGCTTGCTCACGGAGACCCCGGGAGTCTCCCTCGGAATAAAGAAAAAATTAAGACCCCGAAATTTCTTTTCGGGATCGGTCTGGCAGAGCACCGTATAAAAGTCGGCAACAGGCCCGTTTGTAACCCAGGTCTTCATCCCGTTTAACACATATCCCTCGGAGGTCTTCTTCGCTATGGTGCTCACGTTGCCGAGATCAGAACCTGCCTCCGGTTCAGTCAGAGAAAAGCAGGCGATCTTCTCACCCCTCATGGCGGGCAGAAAGTATTTCTCCCGCATCTCATCCGTGCCGTAATGAAACAGGAAATTGGTTCCCATAAGGCACTGCATCGCAGTGATGGCACCCATGCTCATGAGACCCCTGGCAATCTCTTCGCAAATTATACAAAAGAGCGTCGTATTGCCGCCTGAGCCCCCTTTGTTTTTAGGATACCTTATTCCAAAGACGCCCATTTTACCTATCTTCTGGAACATCTCCATGGGAAATTCCCCTTTGGCGTCTATATCATGGGCCTTGGGGATGAGTTCATCGTCCACAAAGCGCGAGATATTGCTCCTTACCAGCGCTTCCGCATTAGACCTGATCATTGGTTCCTCCGCTCAAATATCCCGTCTCGACAGTGCCGGCAGGAGAAATTGATCCCATCTCTGTCTAAAGGCCCTTTTGACCTGTCTTCAACTGCCTTACGATCTCCGGTATGACCTCATGGAGGTCGCCTACTATTCCCCAATCAGCCACCTGAAAAATAGGGGCCCTGGCGTCTCTGTTTATGGCCACTATAAATCTGGAATTCATCATCCCGGCCCTGTGCTGGATGGCCCCCGATATGCCGCAGGCGATGTAGAGTTCCGGCCTGACGGAACTTCCTGTCTGCCCGACCTGGCGCTCGGGCGGAATCCAACCTTCCTCCACCGCCACCCTGGTGCCCGCCACCTCTCCTCCCAAAAGCCCGGCAAGTTCTTCAAGCAGTGTAAAACCATCACGGTCCCCCACGCCCCTTCCCCCTGCCACAATGATCCTGGATTCAGAAAGTTCCACGGCCTTTTTCTTCTCTCTGACCACCTCCAGGACCTTAACTCCAATCTCGTCCTCACTCATGCTGAAATCGTGACGGATGACTTTTCCTGTGTGATCGGCAGGCTCAAAGGCCTCCATCACCCCAGGACGCACAGTCGCCATCTGGGGTCTTGAATAGCGGTTGGCTATCGTGGCCATGACGTTTCCCCCGAAGGCGGGCCTGGTCTGAAGCAGTATCTTTTCGGCCGGGTCTATGGTCAGCTCCGTGCAGTCCGCGGTCAGGCCCACCCCGGCCCTGCGGGAGAGCCTCGGAGCCAAATCCCTCCCCAGGTGAGTCGCTCCCATAAGAAGGATGCCGGGTCTGTACTTTTCAATGAGATATGAGATGGCCCTGGTGTATGGAACCGTCCTGTATTGCCGGAGGGATTCATCCTCAATCAGATAGACCTTGTCTGCGCC
>MNYJ01000228.1 GCA_001874005.1 Desulfobacteraceae bacterium CG2_30_51_40 | reverse complement strand
CATGAAGGGCGCAGGGGATATGGCTTCCCTCCTTGCGGAACTCAGGGTAAGGGGGTATCCGGCCGGAGCGCAGCGTGCCTTTGTAATGGCCAAGGTAATGGAGAAGAGATCAGTCATAGTGGTAGGGTCAAAATGCCCGGAGCTGGTGAAGGAGTTGCGCATGATCCCTGCGGGCACGATGGAAGATGCCTTTTGTCTTACCGCTTCAATCCTGGGTAAGAAGCGGATCGAAACCCTTATCGTCCCCCATGCGCTATTAACTTTGCCTGTGGTGACCGCTGGGACATCACCATCTGACTGAACCTCGTGCCCCGATAGTGCACACAAAAAGATGTGCAATACGGCATTTTCATATAAACGTATCAACTCAATAAAGTGGGGAGACTCTTTTCGCCGCGATATTTCCGGATGCCAGCTTTCGAGGGGATGACAAATAGTTGGCTTGTTCCGTCTTTCCGGCAAAAGCCGGAATCCAGTGGTTTTACCCCCAATTATTGAGCTGATAAATATAAACCTTAATGCCCTATAATAAGGAGGCATGAAAATGCCTTATGTCATTCATGCTTAGGCAGGAATCCAGATCGTCACTCCGGTGAAGGAAAGCAACAGGGAATGGCCGTAAAATAGCCGATCTGCTGATTTTTGCGGGAGACAGAATCTGCGTGGAATGAAAATATGCTTCTAATTCTATAAATTAGGTTAAAAAATAATGGAAGAAAACATCAAGAAAGAACTGATCAAGATTGTGGGGCCCGACAACTTCACCGAGGCCCTGATTGACCTGGTCTCCTATTCCTACGACGCCTCCGCCAACGATCATCGCCCTTTGGCTGCCGTAAGGCCTACAAGCACAGTGCAGGTAGCTGATATCATGCGTCTTGCGTGGGAAAACGAAATCCCAGTCACACCGCGCGGTGCAGGCACGGGGCTTGCCGGTGCCGCAGTTCCTGTACAGGGTGGTCTGGTCATGGATATGGCCCTGATGAACAGGATCATCGCAATAAGGATTCCCGACAGGCTGGTGGTTCTCGAACCGGGGGTGGTTTACGAAGATCTTGAAAAGGCACTCCTCCCTTACGGGTTTTTCTTTCCTCCCGACCCTGCAAGCGGCAAGGTCTGCACCATAGGTGGAAATGTTGCGACTAACGCGGGCGGCATAAGGGGCGCCAAATACGGCGTTACCAGGGATTATGTCCTGGCCCTGGAGGTGGTGCTTGCCGACGGGCGGATACTCAAGACCGGGGCATCCTGCATGAAATCGGTATCAGGCTATGACCTTACAAGGCTCTTTACCGGCTCTGAAGGAACTCTGGGCGTGATAACCCTCATAACCTTAAAGATCAGCCCAAGGCCTCTTGCCGAGCGAACCGCGACCGCCATGTTTTCCGACCTTACTGACGCGGGCCGTGCGGTGAGCGACATAATGCACTCCGGCGTCATACCCAGCGTGCTTGAGGTACTGGATGAGAACGCGCTTAAGGTCTTAAGAGAGCAGGGCGGCATCCCCATGCCGGCTGCCAGGGCTATGATACTTACCGAAACGGACGGATACACTGAAACCGAGGCGGCATCTCAGATGGATAAGATAGTTGAGGTCTTCAAAAAAAATAGGGCCTTTGCCGTCAATAAGGCAGGTTCAAAGGCTGAGGCGCAGTCCTTATGGCGGATCCGTAAATCCGTCGGGAGTGTGGCCGCCAAGCTGAGACCCGCCAATATATCGGAAGACGTGGCCGTTCCAATCTCCAGGGTGCCTGATCTTTTAAACGGCATCTCACGAATTGCCACCGAGATGGAGATTCCCTTCGTCATCTTCGGGCATGCCGGAGACGGTAACATCCATCCAAGGTTGATGTACGACCCTGCCGACCCGAAGCAGACGGACAGGGTTCACAGGGCCGCCGAGGGCATATTCAGGCTTGCATGCGGCCTGGGCGGGACACTTACGGGAGAGCACGGCATCGGTCTATCGAAGGCCCCCTACATGGAGATCGAACATAGCCGGGTATCCCTCGATGTCATGAGGGCCGTCAAGCAGGCGCTAGATCCCAAAAACATACTTAACCCCGGGAAGATGAGGCTTTGAATGCCGGCCTTAAAATGTCGCTTCTGTTCTTATTGGACTCATGTCAGCCTTCCCTGCCTTGAGAGCTTTATGCATCCAGGAAAATACGCCCTGCTCAATTTGTTTTAGGCTTTTACCGTTGATTCCTGAGACGTTATACCCATAGACGTATAAAACAATCCTTGTCATGCGCGTAAGCGGAGCAGTTCCTCAACCTGGGAAGCGATTTCAGCCTCCTCGTCCGCAGGGACGACAAGGACAGGATAGAGGCTCTCCGGAGAGTGCACGGCTGCACATGGTCCTGAGCAGGATCGGTTAGCCTCGAGATCAAGGCTAACTCCGGGAAGGCAAGCATCCGCCATGCCTCCGCCCTCAAATCCCAGACAGACGGCCTCGCGCACCGTTGAAGAGTTCTCGCCTATTCCGCCTGTAAAGACAAGGGCGTCGAGCCCTCCCATTATAGCGCTATATGCTCCGATATATTTTCTTACCCTGTGGAAAAATGCCCTGAGTGCTGAGCCCGCCCTGGAATTGCCGGCCAGGCTTGCGGCCTCTATGTCCCTAAAGTCGCTTGAGCCGATGCCTGCCAGTCCCAGAAGGCCCCCCTCATTGTTGAGGAGTTCGTAAATCCGCGACATCGGTAACCCCTTTCGGGAGTAAAGATAATGGATCACAGCAGGATCAATATCACCGCAGCGAGTGCCCATGATCAACCCTTCAAGGGGCGTAAATCCCATGCTTGTGTCCACACTGAGGCCCTTTTCGACCGCCGTAACGGATGAGCCGTTCCCGAGGTGACAGGTAATGATCCTCAGTTCCTCGGGTCGTCTGCCCAGGTGCCTGGCGGCAATCCTCGCCGCATAGCAATGGCTGGTACCGTGAAACCCGTATTTTCTTATCCCGCAGTCTTGATACAACTCCCAGGGAAGGCCGTATAGGAATGCGTGCTCAGGCATGGTGGCGTGGAAGGCCGTATCAAAAACAGCCGTCTGGACTGCCTGTGCAAATTCCCGTCCGCAGGCCTCAATTCCTAGAAGGTTCATTGGATTATGCAGAGGCGCAAGCTCAGAGTAGCGTCTGATAAGCTCCTTGATTTGGTCTGTTACCCGCACCGGGCCGTGGATCTCGTCTCCGCCGTGCACGACCCTGTGGCCTACAGCCTTAATTTCTTCAATCGAACCTATGCCGCCCCTTTCCTTATCCTTAAGAAGGGCGGCGATGCGGCTTATGGCCTCCCCTGTTTCCGCTACCGGGCAGGGAACTGACCAGGGCAGCGCCGATCCGCTCTGCCAGGAAAGCCTGGCCGCCTCCGTTCCTATGCGCTCAATGCTCCCCTGAATAACGCGTTCTTTTTCGGGCAGCCTGAACAGACTGAATTTTACCGACGAGCTGCCGGCATTTATGACCAGGATGAAAATCATCCTTCCCCATCCTCTCTCAGGCCCGGGGGCGAGGAGTTTGGCTGGAGAGGGCCAAAGATTCTCCCTTCCCGCCTGCCGGCCGACCTGTGCATTTATATGAAAATGGCCCTTCCCTTACCTCCTCCCCCTCGACGGGGGAGGGAGGGGTGGGGGTGATTTTCATCCTTCGTTGTGCCCTGCCAGGGCATGGGGGTTAGTCGAGCGGCAAAACTCATTTTATTTCCGAATATTCAGATGGGCATATTTGTCCAGATATCTGACAGGAAGGGCAAGGGCATCCCGCCTGAAAGGCTCGGCAAGGACCTCCTCGCCCCCCTGAACAATGGCGTTTATCACTGTAGGTCTGCCGGAAGCGATGGCTTCTCGGAGAGCATCTCCCACCTGATCGGGCGCATCAACACGGATGCCGTTTGCGCCCATGACACGGGCCAGTTCCGCGTAATCCGGATTACCGGGGAGATCTGCTCCAACGAATCTATTGTTATAGAAATCAATCTGGTTCTTTTTCTCAGCGCCCCATTCATTGTTTGTGGCAACGATAGCCACAAGAGGGATGTTCTCCCTGACTGCGGTCATGACTTCCTGAATACCGCTTATGCCGTAGGCTCCGTCTCCCTGAAAAGCTATTACCGGCCTATCCGGCAAGGCCAGTTTGCAGCCCATGGCCGCGCCAAAGGCAAACCCGCAGTTGCCCCAGGAAAGGGCTGATATGTGCTGCCGGATGCCCTCGAACTTGAGGTAGGCGTTTATCATGGAGGAGTTGTTTCCGATATCCGTGGTGACGATGGCATCCCTGGGAAGGGCGCGGGTCCACTCCGCGTGAAAGCGCCTGGGATGCATGGGAGCCGCCTTGGAAGATGCGCTCCAGGAGAAGAGTTCTTTTTCCCAGCGTCTCTTTTCTTCAAGCACGAGGGAACGCCTCACGGGGTCAGGAGAAAGATCAGGGCTTAAGGCCTTAACCTCGCGGAGCAGGAACTCAGCGAACTCCTTCACATCTCCGACACTATATACATCGGCTCTCTTGGACAGGCCGAGGACCTGGATATTGCAGTCGCACTGGATAAGTTTCGCCTCCACCGGCCAGTAGTTGATGTCATACTGCGGAAGGGTCCCGAAGGGGCCGAGCCGAGTGCCAAGGGCGATAATCAAATCGGCTTTCTGCAGGATGCGCATGGCGGCCTTGGAACCGCAGTAGCCGATTGGACCGCAGGCCAGATCATGGCTTGCGGGAAACGTGTCGTTATGTAGGTAGGTGTTGCACACCGGTGCTGTCAGATACTCAGCAAGCGCCTTTACCTCGGCCACTGCATCGGCCTGAGATACCCCTCCCCCTGACAGGATGACCGGGAATTTCGCCTGGCAGATGAGTCTGGCGGCCTCTTCAATATCTTTCAGGCCTCCGGGACCCCTTGCTATAAGCGGAGTCTTGTAAATATCTTCTTCACATACTCCGTAAAAGTGATCCCTGGGGATATTGAGCTGGGCCGGACCGCACAGGTTCTTGGCCATATAGAAACATCGTCTTGCCAGTTCCGCCATGCGCTGGGGACTGGCGACCCTGACCTGATACACGCTCGAGCGCTGGAACATGGGCATCTGATCCAGTTCCTGAAATCCTCCGGTTCCAAGTCCCATGGAACCGGTCTCCGGGGTGATTGCTACCACCGGCGAATGCGCCCAGTATGCAGCCGTCATCGCAGAGACGAAGTTGGCTATGCCCGGGCCGTTTTGAGCGATGCAGACCTGTGGACTTGCGCTCACCCTGGCAAACCCGTCTGCCGCATGGCAGGCCGCCTGCTCGTGGGCAACCGGGACAAACCGGATGCCCGCCGCAGGAAACAGGTCAAGGGCGTCCATATATGCGGAACCCACTATTCCAAATACATTTTTTACGCCTTCCGCAACAAGGGTCTCCACCAGCGCCTCGCTCGGCGTCATCTTCAGTCTTGCCATTGTATCTCCTCCACTCAAAAAGCTTGTGATAATTGTCGTGTCCAGTTTTAGTGTTATGCTCTCTCATGCGGGCTTAAGCCGTGCTAAACCGTGATTTTAACCAGGCTGCGATCTCCGCTGCCCTCGACCTCCGCTCAAATTCCACAAACCACGTCAGTCCAGGAATAGTATCCTGATCGCGGGGAGGTATCTGGATTATTTCGTTATATCACTCTCATATCCGGATACCTCTGATGAGCCTCTCCACGCAATACCGATAAAAATCCTCATAATCCTCATGCTCAAGGATCGTATCCTTCCCCATTTTCCTTATGGCTATAAGCCCGTGGAGTGATGCCCAGAAAAAGATGGCATAGCGTCTCGGCATGGGTTCATTGAAACGGCGCTGTTCATTTCCCTCGACTACTGCTGATTCCACCAGGGAAAGGATGGAAGCGCCCTTGGAGTGTATCCGCATCATTAAGGCCGACGGGAAAAAGGTTGAAGGCGAGGTGATGAAGTAGTTTATCACGTCAAAGTAGTCACTGCATTCCCGGCTGAAGTCAAGATAAGCCGTAGAAGCAGCCTTAAGTTTTTCTTCACATTCCAAGGTCTGCAGCATCGCATCTGCCACCTTTCCGTAGAGGATCTCGAGACCCTGTTCCTGGAGAGCTGCAAAAATTTCCTCCTTGTTCTTGAAGTAAAAGTATATGGTCCCGATGCCCAGTTCGCATTCCTTTGCTATCCGGTTCACAGATGTCGCCTGCAACCCCTGTTCGACAAGGAGTTTCCGCGCGGACTCAAGGATATCCTTTCTCCTCTGTTCCCTTTCCCGCTCCCTGCGTTCTCCAACTCCCATCAGATCTCCCTGCCTATCTTCTTCTCAACAATACGCTCATAGAGTCCCGGCAGTATTCTGTTCATCCAGTACCCGAGCTTGCCGGCCGGCGTCAGGGCTATCAAAGACCTGCGTTTCTTTAGCCCCTGAAGCACTTCCTCCGCCACCATATCAGGCGTGTAGTCCCTTCCGACGGTGGTACGTTCCGAGGTGGCTACGCTTCCGTCACATCCAAGAGCGCGGCTCTGGAGATTGGTTCTTATAAAACCCGGGCAAACGATCATTACGTGAACTCCACTTTTTCTTACCTCTGTTCTCAGGGTAGAAAAAAGACCATGGAGGGCGTATTTGCTCGCGCAGTATCCGGTCCTTCCGGGAAGTGGAGCAACCCCTGCCACGCTTTCAATCACAACAACATGTCCCATGTTCTCTACAATATCAGGCAGGGCCGCCTTGGTGCAGTACAGAGAGCCGAAGAAGTTCACTTCCATGACCCTCCGAAAAACGGATACATCCGTATCAATGAATGCGCCCCTCTGAGTAATGCCAGCATTGTTAACCAGTATGGCGACTTTTCCCCACCTCTCGCGGGTTCTATCTATGGTATTTCGGCAATCGGCCTCGCTGCTTACATCCCCAGAAAGGGCCAATACCGGGAAACCCATGCCTGTCAATTTTTCTTCATAGGCCTTGAGCCCGGCTATGTCAGCATCCATAATGGCAATGTGGCACCCCTCCCTGGCAAGGGCCAGGGCTATGGCGGCCCCGATGCCGCTCGCGCCCCCTGTTATCACTGCCACCTTATCTTGAAATGATTCCATGATGATTTATTGTGTGATCTTAAAAATCCTGAGTAGGTGCGGCTTCAGCCGCACAGGTCACGTTCGATGTACGCCTGAAGGCGCATCTGCAGAAGCTTATTTCTGATCTGCTTGTCCCGACCTGCACAAAGCCATCCTCAGATTTACCGTGAAAATACACCCCCCACCCCAACCCTCCCCCGCGCAGGGGGGAGGGAAATCCTTGGCCTCGTAAAGTGTAGAGCCGGGGGAGGATTTTCATTTGCGGGAGCGACAAAATTCTTTTGTCATGAGCGTTTACTTAAATGATGCAATTTATCTGCCGGTCTTAGGTAGTATCCATCCGGAAATGAGATAGTTTCGTCGAGTTCAAGGCGGGCGATAATTTTAACC
>MNYJ01000126.1 GCA_001874005.1 Desulfobacteraceae bacterium CG2_30_51_40 | reverse complement strand
GGAACTCGGTCTCAGTCGGAGGGCGGACCAGGCCAGGAGGCAAGCGACGGCCCGGAGGAAAGAACTTTCCCACCACCCGGAAAGCCCCGCCCGCTTCTTCGTACAGATAAACGTCCTGGCAAAAGGCGAACTGGAAAACCCTGAACCCGCCAGGTGTCCAGCGAACACCTAGTTGGGGAGCAATGTCGAAACGCAGATATCCGTCGAGGGGATCTTCAGGCGGCAGGTGTCCAAGATAGCGAATAGTCATTCCTTCATCACGTTCATGCCCTGTCCGAGTTATTTTATCAGTCACCATTCTCATCGGTTCCCTTGGGAGAACCGCATTGCTGATTCACTGCGTTTAAGGGGGGGCAGTAAACACAGGGCTTCGTCGGGTGGCCTTTATACAGTCTTCTTTCCAGAATTGAACTTAACAAGCTTTGTCCAAAGGATTGAGCCATTATCCGCACAGTATTCCTGGGAGAACTCAAGCGTGAACTTGTTGATTACCTTGGTGTATTCCTCCAAGAATTCTTCGTTTTTTTCCTTGGCCTTATGTCCAAGAGGTTCGATTATCTCAGTATAAAGGTCTTCGTCGCCGGAGATGAATTCCCAGAATCGCTGACCACAAAGCTTCAGGTAGTCTCCTTTATCCGGTTTGTCGTCCTTTCCGTAACAACATCCGTTGACTGCGACAACCTTTTCGCCCTTGGTGTTTGTTCCCAGAATTTTTTTCGCCTTTCTGAAATCGTCCTTCATTTTAGCTACCTGCCGACTATTGCCCCAATTTGGGCCGGACTTTATGGAAATTAGATATATTGTGCTATCTGTTTGAAAATCCAAGTCTATCCCCTCTGCCGACGATTTCTTGCCGCCATAGACACGCCCACAAATGAAGATGGCCAGTTCTTCTAGAAACCCGCCGAATATGCCTTCTTCTTGGGAAGAGAGATGGGCATCGAGAATGGTCTTCACGAGATCATGAGCGGTATTCTGGTTTTTTGCTTTGAACAGATAAGGATTCTTTCTGGCAATAATTTTCTTTAGTTTAAGGGCAAGCAGGTTCTCAAGCCTTCGGCTGTGAAACTCCCTGATTTTTGGCTCGATGAAGTTTATAATCTCTTTTTTTTTCACTTTTCCCATATTTTGCCCTCTCTTCAAACAGCAGCATCTCGGCAGAATTGACCTTTTCCTTGGCAAAATCAACATAATTCTGCAAAATATCTATTCCCACTGAATTTCTGCCGAGCCTCTGAGCAACTTCGCATGTAGTTCCACTCCCAACAAAGGGATCGAGAACCCAATCACCTTCTTTGGTAAAGAGCTTGATGAACCACTCCGGAAGAGCCCGCGGGAATGTCGCGCTATGGTTTCGGTTGTCTGTCTCTGTGGCAAGGTGCAGGACGTTGGACGGGTAAGCTTTCTCCCTTCCGATCCAATTTGCTATATTCTTTCCGAATCCACTTCCGACTTGGGAGTCAAAACGCACCACATCGTTTTTTCCGAGATGCTTCAATCTTGTCTCCGCCCATTTACCCATTGGTACCATCACGCTCTCTTGAAACATCTGAAACTGTTTTGACTTATTGAATTGGAGGCATCTTTCCCATGCGTCTCTGAATCTGTTTGGCCACTTGCCCGGATGACAGTTGCGCTTATGCCAAATGAACTCTTCAGTCCATAACCACCCCTGCTTTCGGAGTGCAAGAATAAGTTCGATAACATAAGTATGCCGCTCCCCTTCAACCACTCTCTCTTTAATGTTTAAAATGAAGGTTCCCGTTGTTTTAAGAACCCTGAGAAACTGCTCACTCTTGGGTAGAAACCATTCCACATACTCACTCGGTTTTATTCCTCCATAGGTCTTTTCCCGGCTATCCGCATATGGTGGTGACGTAACTATCAGGTCAAAGCAGTTGGCTGGGTAGTCCAGAAGGACACTGGCGCAATCACCAGATTTTATGATGCTTTCGACTGTTCTCATATCTTTTTTGATATCACAAACTACGGTTAGATTCAAGGACTCCCAATTTTTGATGGAAGAAGCAAGGGGTTGCGCCTGAATTCTGGAGGAGGAATAATTGCAGTCCCCGACACAGCTATTGAGCAGGATTCGTAAAACCTCAATTCGAGTCGGATAACCAATAAGGATAACAGCTATCGTTCAAGAGCCGCTTATCCTCCGGCTTGACCCGATTCTGTTGCAGCACCAGGAAATGGGCGCTTTACCTATCGCGAAGTCAATGCAAACATGGCACTAACCTAAATCAGGCGGCGCCGGAGAAGTGTGTAAATACAGCTCAATAACTTCAGGCTGAGCGAGCCTCAAAAAGGGCCTCCAGTTTGCACATGATCTGGTCGTCCTCGTACCACTCAAGGCTTATGGTCTTGGCCGGGCATTCGGATACGCACACGCCGCAGCCGTGGCAAAGGGCTGGGTCAATCTCGCTTACGCCATCCTCGTTTATCCTCGGTGCGCCGTAAGGGCAGGAGCGGACACAGATAAGGCAGGCCGCGCAGTGCTCGGGATCCACCCTGGCAACCACCCCTGAAAGGGTGATGAAATCCTTGGCAAGGAAGGTCGCTGCCCTGGATGCGGCTGCACGGGCCTGGCTGATGGTCTCTGATATGAGCTTGGGCCCGTGGGCCGTCCCACAAACGAATATGCCGTCGCTTGCCATGTCAACGGGCCTCAGCTTCACATGGGCCTCAAGGAAGTAGCCTTCTGCGTTTCGTGGCACCTTGAGCATTCCGGCAAGTTCCTCCGTGTCGGAGGGCCTCATGCCCGCTGAAAGGACAAGGAGGTCCGGCTCCACTTCCACCTCCATCCCGAGGACAGGATCATTGAAAAATACCTTGAGGGATCCTGCCGCGGATGAGACCTTCGGCGGGGCGTCCTTCTCGAACTTGGAGAATATAACGCCCCTTTGACGCGCCTCCGTGTAGGCATATTCCATGAGCCCATAGGCGCGCATGTCCCTGTAAAGCACGATCACCTGGGCATTGGGATTACGGTCCTTGATGTGCAGGGCGTTTTTGAGGGCGCTCTGGCAGCAGATCCTTGAGCAGTTAGGGTTTTCATCATTCCTGGAGCCCACGCACTGGATCATCACAACACGATCAAGCCCCGATCCCCCTTGTTCCTCAAGGCGTCTGGCAAGCTGTGTCTGGGTGATGACCTTGGGATCCTTTCCGTAAAGATATTCCTTCGGCTCATACTCATTCGCCCCTGTTGCTATCACAACTATACCGTGGGAGATCTTTCTCTCATACATGCCAGGTCCCACGAGCACCTCTGTGGTGAAGCTCCCCTGAACACCTGAAAATTGAACGATGAGGGCGTTTGTGAGGACCTGGATGCGGGGGTTTCCAGTGACTGATCGCTTCAATGATTCCACGTAGGCCTTTATGTCTTCACCTTCCAGCGTCTTAGTCAGATTTGCCGAAAAGCCGCCCAGTGATGCCTCCTTTTCAATCAGAACAGCCTCGTAACCCTGATCTGCAAGACCCAGGGCTGCGTTCATTCCGGCGATCCCGCCTCCCACCACGAGGGCCCTTTTTACAACCGAGATACGGCTCTCCTTGAGGGGTTTGAGGAGGGCCGCCCTTGAAACGGCCATGCGCACTAGGTCCTTTGCCTTATCCGTGGCATCTTCAGGCATGCTCCCATGCACCCAGGAGCATTGATCCCTGATGTTGGCCATCTCGAAGAGGTATTTGTTGAGACCGCAGGCCTGGAGGGTCTCCATAAAGAGCGGCTCATGGGTCCGCGGAGAACAGGAGGCGACCACCACACGGTTGAGATCATGCTCAATGATCTTTTTCTTGATGATCTCCTGGGTGTCCTGGGAGCATGTGAAGAGATTATGATCGCTGAAAACCACGTTGGGAAGGGTGGCCACGTAGGCTGTCACTTCGGGCACATCCACCACCCCGCGGATATTGATACCACAGTTGCACACAAAGACGCCTACCCGGGGTTCCAGGTTAGAGACATCCTTTTCATCAGGAAGGGGCAGCGACCGGGTCTCCGTCCATCTCGCCCCGGAGCATATCATGGAGGCGGAGCAGGCGGCCGCGCTTCCGTCCGTTACGGAAGAAGGAATATCCTTCGGCGACTGGAAGCTACCGCACACATATATGCCCTGCCTGGTCGTCTCAACGGGCGCAAGGCCGTTTGTCAGGGCAAAGCCGTCGCTTCGAATGCCTATCCCCAGCCTTTCACACATCTCGAGGGTCCCTGAGGAGGGCTTTATGCCCACTGAAAGCACGACCATATCGAATACCTCCTCAGAAAGGTTTCCTTTATGGTCAACATAGCGGATGAGGATATCTTCGCTTCCTTCAACATTCTGGACCGTGTGTATCCTGGACCTTATGAACCTGACCTTGTGCTCCTCCTTAGCCCTGGTGTAGTATTTTTCATAATCCTTTCCGAAGGTCCTCATGTCCATGAAGAATATCGCTGTATCCAGGGGGGCCTTACTGTGCTCCTTTGCAATTACAGCCTCCTTTATCGCGTACATGCAACACATGTAGGAGCAGTAGCCGTTTCCGCTGCGATTGACATCCCTTGAGCCGACGCACTGTATCCAGGCGATCTTGGCGGGCTCCTTGTGGTCCGAAGGCCTTACCAGATGACCCATAAACGGACCCGACGCGCTAAGGATCCTTTCAAATTCAATGCTGGTGACCACATTGGGGATCTTTCCGTATCCGTAGAGGTCGCCGATGGGCGTAGGATCATAGGTCTGGGCGCCCGGGCAAAGTATCACCGCTCCGACATCAACATTCACCTCCTGCTCTTTTTGCTCATGGTCAACCGCCCCTGCCAGACATGCCTTCACGCACTGATAGCATTCGGAGCATATGCCGCAGCGAAGGCATCTTGTTGTCTCTTCAAGGGCATCCCTTTCTTCGAAACCCAGTTCCACCTCCCTGAAGTCCTTCCTGCGCTCATGGGAATCGGCTACAGGCATAGGAGTTCTGGGCATATTTTTCTCATTCGTCGTGTCGGGCTTTTCAAAATCCCATTGTCTTTCTCTACCCGCCTTCAAATCCTCTCCTGCGATATAGCGGTGAATGCTCTCCGCCGCCTCCTTGCCCGCCTCCACAGCCTCGACAACGGAGCGGGGGCCGTAAACCGCATCACCCGCCGCAAACACCCCCTTGACCGGAGATTCAAATGTAAGAGGATCCGCTGCAAGCCCTCTTCCGGCCTTTGCGGCAATATCATTAGGCTCCGCGAAGTTTAAATCAGCGGCCTGGCCTATTGCGACTATCACAGTGTCGGCACTCATGACCGTGAGATCCTTTTCATCGTAGCCGGGATTGAATGCCCCTTTTTCGTCGAAGACACGGGTGCATCTCTTGAATTCAACCCCTGCCAGCCTTTCAGCCTGATCAAGAAAGCGCCGCGGTCCGAGAGAATTCACGATCCGTATGCCTTCCTCCGATGCCTCGGCGATCTCATAGTCCCAGGCAGGCATCTCCTCTCTCTTTTCCAGGCAAACGGCCGTAACCTCCTCTGCTCCCTTTCTGAGGGCCGTTCTGGCGGCGTCAATAGCTACGTTTCCGCCGCCGATAACGATGGTCTTACCGAGGGGCAGGTCGAATGTTCCAAGGGCCGCAGCCCTCAGAAATTCAACACCCTTCAATACGCCTTCGAGGTCTTCCCCCGGCACCCCCAGTCTTCTGCTGAGGTGGAGTCCCGTTGCAATGAGCACCGCAGAAAAGCCGGTTTTCCACAGATCTTCAAGGCTGATGTCCCTTCCGAACTCCTTTCCTGTGACGATCTCAACACCCATAGAGCGTATGGTTTCCACCTCCTGTCCCAACACGTCCCTGGGAAGCCTGTATTCAGGGATGCCGACGGCCATCATGCCGCCTGCGACAGGCAGTTTTTCATACACAGTCACACGGTAACCCCTCCGCCTCAGGAAATAGGCCGCTGAAAGGCCGGCGGGGCCTGATCCGATTATCGCCACACTTTTGTCTTTTTCCTCTGCGACACTAGGCCTGTAATGCTCGGCAAGAGATGCATCCGTGTCTGCCAGGAATCGGTGCAGATATCTGATGGCGACGGGCTCATCAAGGTCCTTGCGGGTGCATACCCCTTCGCAGGGATGGTGGCACACCCTTCCGCAGATGCCCGGAAACGGATGGGCGTCCTTGAAGAGTTCGAGTGCCTCCCTGTATTTTCCCTCTTTAATGAGCGCGATGTATCCCTGAATGCTCACGTGGGCCGGGCAGGTGGCCTTGCACGGCGCGGTGCCCCTCTTGGTGATGGCATAGGCCGTTGGGGAGGCCTGGGGATACTTCTTGAAGGCGGCCTTTCTGGTTGAAAGACCCTGGTCGAATTCGTTTGAGATCGAGATGGGACAGACCTTGGCACACTCACCGCAGCTTGTGCATTTGGACTGATCAATGTATCTGGGTCTCTTGAGGACCCTTGCCCTGAAACGCCCCGGCTTTCCCTCAACTGCCAAAAGATCGCTGTTTGTCAAAAGCCCTATGTTAAGATGGCGGTTCACCTCCACGAGTTTGGGAGAGATGATGCACATGGAGCAGTCATTGGTGGGGAAGGTCTTGTCCAGTTGGGACATAATCCCGCCGATGGCAGGGCTTTTTTCAACCAGGTAGACGAAAAAACCGGAGTTGGCCAGATCCAGCGCCGTCTGGATCCCCGCAATACCCCCTCCCACAACCATCATTGAACCGGACACCTTCTTTTCCGTCTCTTTATCCATGCCGTCTCCTCCTCTCATGTCCCTGTCGCCATGCGGTATATCAAGCACCTATCAAAAAAGCTGGCCGTCGGTCGCGTCGAACGTCTCACGCAAAAAAGGTTGTGCAGCGCTAGGCCGCCTTACTGACACGCCTCCCTGAAGGACCTAGTTCAATAATCCTTTTTGTGAATTCCCTGCATCTTTCTGCAAATTGAGGCCCCATGGCCGACGAGTTGTAATACATCTCAAGCCTTGACGGGTCTGTGCCTATGGATCTAAGGATCTCCTTTGCGGACTCCACCCTTTTTGCGGCCCTTATGTTTCCCCGCAGGAAATGGCAGTCCCCCACAAGACAGCCTGAAAGGAATACCCCGTCCGCCCCAAGCTCAAAGGCCCTCAGCATGTGGATGATATCCACCCTTCCGGTGCATGGGACGCGGATGATCTTGATGTTGGGCGGATACTGGAGCCTCATGGAGCCTGCAAGGTCCGCCGCCGCATAGGAACACCACTGACAGCAAAAGGCCACGATGGTCGGTTTGTATTCTTCCACTTTGAATTACCTCATCCTTAGATTAGTCTTAAGCCGATAGACCGCATGGTTCAGGCCAGAGTCCGCTTGTCCCCATCTCTGCGGGTA
>MNYJ01000176.1 GCA_001874005.1 Desulfobacteraceae bacterium CG2_30_51_40 | reverse complement strand
CATGGCCTGGTCAGGGCAAAAGCCATCCCCCCAATTATTGAACTGATACCTAGTGCCCATCCGTAAATGGCTATTTTCACCGATTTCGGCGTTGGCCTCAAATTTTAATCCTCGAAATACGTCAATGTATTCCTGTGGTTAAAATTATCGCCCGCCTTGAACTCGACGAAACTATCTCATTTCCGGATGGACACTACCTAAGCCTGTCCCATACCACGATCCGAGAGCCTGAATTTAGGAATATCAGCTTATTCTGGGCCCCGGATTTCGCCGGGTTTACTCTCTTGGCGGCTTGTTACCAGTGTGCCAAGTTTAATCATAAATAAGAAGCGCAAGCACGGTGTTGACACTTACAGCTCCGCTTTCTTATATTCCTTAACAGGAAAGGCCTCTTATATGCCGATTGGCCTTTTCCATAAAAAGACCTTAACTTTTTTTGATGGAGTTTCAGATGACACTAAATCCCCTCGCCGGTAAACCGGCCTCCCGCGACATGCTTGTAAATGTTCCACGTCTTGTGTCCGCCTACTATACGGTAAAGCCAGATCCGGAAGAGACCTCTCAAAGGGTTTCGTTCGGGACATCCGGCCATAGAGGCTCTTCGTTTGAGGGCAGTTTTAATGAAAACCATATCCTGGCGATATGCCAGGCCATCTGTGAGGCCAGGAAGGCAGATGGTATTGACGGGCCGCTTTTTATGGGAATGGACACGCATGCGCTGTCAGAACCGGCCTTGAGGAGCGCCCTTGAGGTTTTTGCCGCAAACGGGGTCAGCGTCATGATTCAAAAAGGACTCGGCTATACACCCACTCCAGTGATATCTCATGCCATCCTTTGCTATAACAAAAACCTAGGCAGTAATAGGTCCGACGGTGTAGTTGTGACCCCTTCGCACAATCCGCCCTCAGACGGAGGGTTTAAGTACAACCCTCCCTCAGGGGGGCCGGCTTCTCCAGAGACCACAAAGCTTATCCAGGAGCGGGCAAATGAGATCCTTAAAAGCGCCATGAGGGGCGTAAACAGGATGCCTGTCGAGCGGGCACTCAAGGCTGAAACCACGCATGAATACGACTATATCACTCCTTATGTGACGGATCTGAAAAACGTGATCAGCCTGGATGCCATAGCAAAGGCCGGCCTCAAGATAGGCGCAGATCCAATGGGGGGATCGGGCCTTGCCTTCTGGAAACCCATAGCCGATACCTACGGCCTTTCAATTGAGGTGGTAAATCAGGTTTTCGATCCCACGTTTTCATTCATGACCCTCGACTGGGACGGCAAGATCAGGATGGACTGCTCCTCTCCCCACGCTATGGCCGGTCTTATAGGCATGAAGGATCGCTTCGATATAGCTTTTGGAAACGACACGGACTTTGACAGGCACGGGATAGTGACGCCTTCGGGAGGCCTGATGAATCCCAATCACTATCTGGCGGTTGCTGTCTGGTACCTCTTCCAGAACCGGACGGGCTGGAGGAAGGATGCCGCCGTAGGAAAGACACTCGTTTCAAGTGCGATGATAGATAGGGTGGCGGCATCGCTGGGACGAAGGCTTGCTGAGGTGCCGGTAGGCTTTAAGTGGTTTGTTGAGGGGCTCCTGGACGGCTCTTTAGGTTTCGGGGGGGAGGAGAGCGCCGGAGCGTCTTTCCTGAGGCAGGACGGTTCGGCCTGGACAACAGACAAGGACGGATTTGTCATGGATCTCCTGGCTGCGGAGATAACCGCTGTTACCGGCAAAGACCCCGCAGAGCATTACAAAGATCTTGAAAGACTCTTCGGGGCCTGCGTCTATCAGAGGATAGACGCCCCAGCCACATCAGGGCAAAAGGCGGTCTTGAGCAAGCTTGCCGCCAAAGAGGTGAGCGCTTCGAACCTTGCCGGCGACCCCATAATTGCGAAGCTTACGGCCGCTCCATTCAACAAGGCCGCCATCGGAGGGCTTAAGGTCGTAACTCAAAGCGGGTGGTTTGCGGCCAGGCCTTCGGGAACGGAAGATGTATATAAGATTTACGCAGAGAGCTTCAGAGGCGAAGACCACCTCAGGCGCATCCAGGAGGAGGCCCAGGCCATCGTCAGCGAGGCCTTTCGGCGTTCAGGGTTGTGACCAACCCGGCAAAGGGGGATAGATCCCATAAAGCCCGCGAGCTTGCCCTGCATGGTCAACGACTTCCCGATAATCTAATTCGTAAAAAATTGTCCCTCGTTTGGCAGATTCCAGGAGACTCTGAGTTAAAGATCAGCTCGCCTATGAGGGCCCTTTTCCTAACAAGGGTTCCAGTCAATATCCCATTGACAATATGACTACTCATTTTATAATATGAATACATGTTCATAAAATATCATATTCTATCATTGGAAAAGAGGCCTCTCCTGACCTCTGAAGGGTTATGGGAAGGTGAAGACGGGTGTCTAAGGCGATGAAGTGTGAGGGTTGGATTTCGGCCTTTGCAGACAGGTCATCCAGGATAAGATTTATAAGGCCAATGGCCGCTTTGGCGATCGTCCTCACAGAAGCATGCGCTGTGGGGCCTGACTACAAGGCCCCTCAAACCGTTCTTCCCCCGGAGTGGCACAATAAAGCACTGATTGATGTCTCCTTGTCCCAATCAAAAGAAGCTAGCCCTGCGTTGTGGTGGTCGTCTTTTGATGATTCAGTTCTATCATCCATCATGGAGAAGGCGATCAAGACAAACAAAGATATCATGGGGGCCGAAGCCAGGCTTAGGGAGGCCCGGGCGAAGAGGGACTTTGCAGCGGGAGATCGTCTCCCGACGGTTTCGGCCGCGGCATCAGCCAGCCGTCGCCGCGGAAGCGCTGAAACCGGAATCGGCAAGACGACCGATTTCTATAACGCGGGTTTTGACGCGCGGTGGGAACTCGATATATTCGGGGCAAGGCAAAGGGCACTGGAGGCGGCGGAGGCTAGCCTTCAGGCTGGAGAAGAGGACCTCAGAGACGTCATGGTAACACTGACGGCTGAGGTCGGCATAAATTATCTGGAGGCCCGTTCGCTGCAAAGGCGTATTGCCATTGCTTCAGAGACCCTCTCAGCCCTGAACCAATCTTATGAGATAGCCAGATGGCGAAAAGAGGCTGGTCTTGTTACCCAACTGGATGAGGATCAGGCGATTGCGTCCTATCAGCAGACAAAGGCCCAGATTCCAAGTCTCGAGGCAGGCCTTGAGCAGAACCTCAACCGGCTCGCCGTGCTTCTGGGGGAAACCCCAGGCTCGCTTCACGCCCTGATGGCAAAAAAGATGGAGCTGCCATCGCCCGCAAGAGGAGTGGCTGTCGGAATTCCGGCCGATCTACTCAGAAGGCGCCCCGACATAAGGCGTGCCGAAAGAAACCTCGCGGCGGCTACCGCCCAGGTGGGCGTTGCCACAGCAGCACTCTATCCAAGCTTTTCTCTGACCGGGAGCCTGGGCCTTGAGGCACTATCAACAGGAGGTCTATTCACGGCTAACGCCCGCACCTGGGCACTTGCTCTGTCTCCGGCCCTCACATTGTTTGACGCAGGCAAGAACAGGGCAAATATAGATGCCGCGCAAGCAAGGCAGGAGCAGGCCCTTGCCTCTTACGAGGGAGCGCTTCTTACGGCTTTGGCGGATGTGGAAGACGCCTTGAGCGCCTATGTAAGAGAGAAGAGGCGACTTGAGGCGCTTCTTGCGGCAGAGGCCGCTACCCTGAGCGCCTATAAGCTTGCCTCCGACCAATACAGCGCGGGACTTGCCGACTTCCTCGCAGTGCTGGTGGCGCAGCGAACACTTCTGACGATGCAGGATCAGAGGGCTGTAAGTGAAGTTGCGGTTCTTACAGATCTTGTAAGGCTTTACAAGGCGCTTGGAGGAGGATGGATAAGGGCTGAGGACAAGGAGAACTCATAAGATCGCCATGAAGGAAAATATAGATAGAGAAGCTGTAGCAGAGCGGCTGGGTCTTAACTCCTCGCAAAAGGCGGGAAGACGGCTGTGGAAATGGATTATAACCTTCCTGGCGGCTCTCATTCTTGCCGCGGCTGGAATCTGGATATCCAGGAACAAAACTGAACAGAAGGTGAGCTATCTCACCGAGGCTGCCAGGAAAGGCGATCTCACCATGACCGTTTCAGCCACGGGAACCCTTCAGCCCACCAAGCAGGTTGACGTAGGCTCGGAGATCTCTGGCACCATCAGGGAAGTACTGGTTGACTTCAATAGTGTAGTCAAGGCGGGGCAGGTAATGGCCAGACTGGACACCAACAGACTCGAAGCACAGGTCCAGCAGGCAGAGGCCAACCTGACGGTCGCCAGGGCAAAGGTGCCCCTGGCAATGGCCACTGTGGAAGAGACGTCGGCAAAGCTCTCGCGGTTTGAACATGTCAGGGCTCTTTCAGGAGGAAAGGTCCCCTCGCCACAGGAGATGGAATCAGCAGTTGCCTCCCTGGCAAGGGCAAGGGCTGAAGAGACGGCGGCTCTTGCCTCGGTATCCCAGAACGAGGCGGCATTGAAGGCCCTTAAGACTGATCTTTCCAAGGCCTCAATCATCTCGCCCATAAACGGGATAGTGCTCAAAAGGGCCGTTGACCCGGGTCAGACTGTGGCCGCGACCTTCCAGACGCCCGTACTCTTCACAATAGCCGAAGACCTCACACAGATGGAACTCAACGTTGACGTGGACGAGGCCGATGTGGGCAAGGTCAGGGGGGATCAGGAGGCTACCTTCACAGTAGATGCCTATCCCGATCAGAGGTTCCCGGGCCGTGTAACTCAGGTGCGTTATGGCTCTCAGACCGTTGAAGGGGTAGTCACCTACAGGGCCGTAATCGAGGTGAAAAATCCCCAAATGCTTCTGCGACCGGGGATGACTGCAACGGCTGAGATTGTAATAGAAAAAGTTGAAAGCGCACTACTGGCGCCTAACTCCGCCCTGCGTTATGAACCTCCGGCGGCCAATACCCTTCCTAGTGGAGGAGCTAGCTTTGTATCCAAACTCTTCCCCAGACCCCCTTCATCAAGATCAAGGAGACCCGCGATCAAGAGGAGCGGAAAGAATCAGGCTGTTTATGTCCTCGAAAAGGGAGAGCCAAGGCCCATTCAAGTAATAGTTGGTGCTACCGATGGACAGTGGACGCAAGTCATAAAGGGCGACATTGAAACGGGGGCACCTCTGGTAATAGGTCAGGTGTCCAGGAAATGAACCAGCCGGTTTCAGATAAGACACTCCTTGAAACACGACAACTGACAAAAGTTTACGGAATCGGAGAGGCTTCCGTCTGGGCCCTGGCCGGAGTGGACGTGATGATAAACCAGGGTGAATTTCTTGCCGTTATGGGGCCTTCCGGGTCGGGGAAGAGCACCTTTATGAATATTCTCGGATGCCTCGATACGCCAAGTTCCGGAGACTATCTCTTCAAAGGCGTGGAGGTAGGCTCGCTCGACCGCAACAGGCGCGCCTTTCTTCGCAGGCATTATTTGGGGTTTGTTTTCCAGGGATATAACCTCCTTGCCCGAACAAGCGCACTTGAAAATGTTGAGCTGCCGCTCATCTACCGAGGCACGGCGTCTTCAGCCAGGCGCAAGCTGGCGGAGAAGGCACTGGATATTGTCGGCCTCAGAGGCTGGGAGCGCCACAATCCGTCGGAACTTTCAGGAGGTCAGCAGCAGAGGGTCGCCATAGCAAGGGCCATAGTAACAGAGCCCGCGCTTCTTCTAGCCGATGAGCCCACCGGAAATCTTGATACATCAAGAAGCAAAGAGATAATGAGACTGATAACCGATCTGAACGTGCATCAGGGAATAACCATCGTAATGGTCACCCATGATCCTGAGATGGCCTCCTATGCGGGTCGCATAATAGGCTTTCGAGACGGAAGGGTTGAATCGGATCTTCTGAAGGGGCCTGAGAGCCGACAAGCCGTGGTGACGGGAGGTCGGTCATGATAGGTAACGCCCTTCGTGAGGCCTTAAGGGCCCTCAGGAGAAATCTCATGCGCTCTTTTCTCACAATGCTGGGCATAATCATTGGAGTTGCGGCGGTGATTGTGATGGTTACGCTGGGTGAAGGAGCAACCCAGGCGGTTACCTCCCAGATCGCGAGCCTCGGAAGCAATCTACTGGTAGTCACATCGGGAAGGAGGATGGGACCGGGCCAGAGTTCAGGCGCTGCTCCCTTCAGGGCTGAGGATGCCAGGGCCATTGAAAGGGAGATAACTGCTGCCGCCTCTGTGGCCCCCGCCGCTTCCCGTGGCATGACATCGGTCTTCGGCAATCAGAACTGGTTTACCTCCGTGACGGGATCGGACAATGCGTATTTTTCGGCCAGAAACTGGAAGATAGGAAAGGGTCGTTTATTTACTCAAGCTGAGCTGAGGGGAGGCGCTTCCATATGTGTGATAGGAAATACCCTAAAGACAAAGCTTTTCGGCGCCCGTGATCCGATAGGAGAGATTATCCGCTTAAAAAAAATGGCTTTTGAAGTGATCGGGGTTCTTGAGAGCAAGGGCCAGTCCACCATGGGGACCGATCAGGATGATCTTGTCGTAATTCCCCTAAGGACGTTTCAGCGAAGGATAAGCGGAAGCCTGGATGTAAACGTCATCTATGTTTCGGCCAGGGAAGGAGCGGCAACAGAAAAGGTTGCCGACGACATCCGCCGCATCATGCGGGAAAGAAGGCACCTTGCGCCAAACGAAGAGGATAATTTCAACGTAACCGAGATGAAAGAGATTGCAAAGATGCTTACGAGCACTACCCAGGTTCTTACCATGCTCCTGGGATCTGTGGCGGCCGTGAGTCTTCTTGTCGGAGGCATAGGCATAATGAATATAATGCTTGTCTCTGTGACCGAGCGCACCAGGGAAATCGGAATTCGCCTGGCCATAGGGGCACTTGAAAGAGACGTGCTCCTGCAGTTCCTCGTGGAGGCAGTACTTCTGTCTTCCCTTGGAGGCTGGCTCGGCATCGGCCTGGCGCTGGCCGGCTCCGCCTTTCTCGCGGAGACGCTCAAGATCCCTTTTGTCTTCCAGCCAGGCATTGTTATAGTGGCGTTTCTTTTCTCCGCGGCCGTAGGGATAATCTTCGGCTATTTTCCGGCTCGGCGGGCAGCACACCTTGATCCGATAGAGGCCCTGCGCCACGAATGATAACAAGTGGGCTCCGCGGGCCGGGTAAAGGTCAGCGGATACCTTGGAGGAGGCTCGATAGAATGGAGGTAATTACAAAGAAATTGCCGAGGCGGGAGAGGGAAAAGCTCAGACAGAGGCAGGAGATGCTTGATACGGCGCTTAGCCTTTTTTCGGAAAAAGGATATCACAACGTCTCCATGCACGAGATTGCCGAGAAGGCCGAGTTTGCGATAGGAACTCTATATAAGTTTTTCAAGAGCAAGGATGACCTTTACGAGGCTCTTATGCTTGAGCTTTCCGACAGATTCAGGATGGTCTTGCATGAGGCGATAGAACATGAAGGCGATGAGATAGAAAAGCTCCGAAGCTATGTGAAGGCGAAGGGCAAGGTCTTTTGTGAAAACGCCTCCGCCATAAGGCTCTATTTTTCGGAGACCCATGGTGCAGGCTTTACGGTTTTATCCGGGCTGGATGAGGAGATAAAGAGAAGGCGGAAGGAGTTTCTTAAAAAATTGGCTATGATTTTTGATGAAGGCATAAAAAGAGATCGTTTCATCAAGATGGCCGATCCTTTTGTTCTGGCGGTCGCCCTGGACAGCCTCGTCAATGCCTTTCTTTTCCTGTGGCTTGAAGATCCTGATCAACATCCTTACCCTGAGGAGCCTGATGCCATACTCAATATCCTGTTCAAGGGTCTCTTGATCAAATGACAAATACCAGTATGTTACCGCTACAAAATATTTTTTGGCTGTCTGCCGGAGGTAGATTATGAAATCGTTTTCAGGAAATCACCTTATCCCCGCACTGCTGCTGGCGTTTGTCTTTCTTTCGGGTCTGATGCTGAATAGCTGCGAACGCGGTGAGCGAGCCCAGCCTCCGCCCCGGGCAACAGAGGTGGCAGTAGTGCCCGTCCAGCTCCAGAAGGTAGTATTGACCACCGAGCTTCCCGGGCGAACCTCTTCCTTCAGGATGGCCGAAATTCGGCCCCAGGTAAGCGGTCTTATACAAAAGCGCATTTTTGAAGAGGGAACTGACGTCAAAGAAGGTCAGTTGCTGTACCTGATTGATCCCGCCCCTTTCAAGGCAGCCCTGGGAAATGCCGAGGCAAACCTGGCTGTTGCCCGCAAGGCTGCCGACCGGGCAAGAGCCGGCCTTGAGGCCGGTATCGCAGGACTCGAGAGGTACAGGGCAACCCTCGATCTCGCCCACATTAACCTCAAGAGATTTGAGGAGGCCTTCAGGGATAAAGCAGTATCGGCCAATCAGCGAGACCAGGCAGTAAGCGATGCCAAAGTGGCGCAGGCAGCGCTCATCGCGGCAGAGGCGCAGGTCAAAAGCGACAGGGAGGGGATAGCCCTTGCTGAGGCCTCCATTCAGCAGGCAGAGGCTGCCCTGCAGAGCGCCAGGATAAACATCGGATACACAAGGGTAACAGCACCCATCTCCGGCCGTATTGGTAAATCCAATGTCACCGAAGGGGCCATAGTGACAGGATATCAGCCCCTGGCCCTGGCATCCATCCAGCAACTGGATCCCGTTTACCTGGATGTGCCTCAATCAACCGCTCAATTGCTGCGCCTGAAACGGCGCCTTCAGGACGGTCGTCTTAGTAAGGACGGAGAAAACCACAGCAAGGTAAAGCTCCTCCTCGAGGACGGCTCCGAGTATCCGCCGGACGGGGAGCTTCAGTTCCGGGATGTAACGGTTGATCCCACTACAGGCACCGTAATTCTCAGAATTGTCTTTCCAAATCCTGAGGGGACACTCCTGCCGGGGATGTTTGTGCGTGCGCTTGTAAAAGAAGGCGTCAACGAAAGGGCAATCCTGATTCCTCAACAGGCAGTATCACGCGGCCCAAAGGGCAATCCCATCGCGCTTATCGTTGAAGCGGATGGAAAGGTCAGCCAGCGCATGCTGAGTCTTGACCGATCTCTGGGGGATAAGTGGCTCGTGTCATCGGGTCTTCAACCAGGCGATCAGGTAATCGCCGAAGGGATGCAGAAGGTAAGACCGGGTAGTACCGTGAAGGTCGTCTCTTTTGATTCCGCAGTAGAAGGCCGGGCCAAACCTGATGACATGCCGCGGCATCCTGAGAAGAAAAAGTAAGGGAGGGGCGTGATGCTATCTAGGTTTTTTCTGGACAGGCCTGTTTTTGCCTGGGTTATAGCCATAATCATGATGGTGGGTGGAGGACTTGCCATCCTTAACCTTCCGATATCCCAGTATCCTCCGATTGCTCCTCCCTCCATAGCAATTACTTCATTCTATCCGGGGGCGTCAGCGGAGACGGTTGAAAACAGTGTGACGCAGATCATTGAGCAAAAGATGACCGGTTTTGACAAGATGCTCTATCTTTCCGCCAGCAGCGATTCATCGGGGGCCTCCCGTATTGAATTGACCTTCGCCCCTGGAACCGACCCGGACCTGGCCTGGGCTCAGGTTCAGAACAAGCTCCAGCTCGCCATGGCGAACCTGCCGGAGGTAGTCCAGCGCCAGGGCATAAAGGTAAGTAAATCCACGACAAACTGGCTGTTGATTGTAGGCCTGATCTCCGAGGACGGGAGCATGGATGGGGATGATTTACGGGATTATGCCCAATCCAACCTGGAGAAGGTGCTCTCGAGAGTGCCTGGGGTGGGAGAGGTTGAGGTCTTCGGAAGCCAGTACGCGATGCGGATATGGATGAATCCTGACAAGTTGAACGATTACGGGCTGACGGTTCAAGATGTGATTACTTCGCTTCGCGCTTACAACATGGAAATGTCGGCAGGTCAGTTCGGGGGCGCGCCGGCGTTGAAAGGCCAAAGGCTTAACGCCTCCATCATAGTCCAGAGTCTTCTCAAGACGCCGGAGGAATTCGGGGATGTTCCGATCCGCAGCAACCCGGATGGATCCATCCTGCGGATCAAGGATGTTGGAAGGACGGAATTAGGGACAGAATCTTATGATGTCCAGGCCTATTTCAACGGTAAGCCCTCCGTCGCCATGGCCATCCGACAGGCCGCAGGGGCCAATGCCCTTAAAACAGCAGACTCCATAAGGGCCAAGCTGGCGGAGATGAGCCGTTTTTTCCCTCCAGGCATGAAGGTCATCTACCCCTATGACACGACTCCCTTTGTAAAGGTGGCCATAAATGAGGTAGTCAAGACGCTTTTCGAGGCAATTCTGCTGGTTTTCCTGGTCATGTATCTTTTTATGGGTAATATGAGGGCCACCTTGATCCCGACCATTGCAGTGCCGGTGGTAATACTGGGGACATTTTCCGTGTTGGGTCTTTTCGGGTTTTCCATAAACATGCTGACTATGTTCGCCATGGTTCTGGCGATTGGTCTCTTGGTGGATGATGCCATCGTGGTGGTCGAGAACGTAGAGAGAATAATGAGCGAGGAAGGTCTTTCACCCCGCGAGGCCACCCGGAAGTCAATGGACCAGATCACCAGCGCTTTGATCGGTATCGGGCTGGTGCTGGCGGCGGTCTTCGGGCCGATGGTTTTCTTCCCCGGGTCCACCGGGGTCATCTACCGTCAGTTCTCCGTGACCATTATCGCATCCATGCTTCTTTCTGTGGTAGTGGCCCTGGTTCTGACGCCGGTATTGTGCGCTTCACTTCTAAAGCCCGTGTCCAAGGGACATGCCGCGGCAGAAACCGGAGGATCATTTCTGCGCCGTTTCTTCAGATGGTTCGACCGTCTCTTTTTACGGGCCAGAGATCTGTATTTGCATCTGGTAAGCCGTTCCCTGTCCAGAAAGATCCGCTACCTGGTTATATTCATTATTATCGTGGCGGCAATGGGGGTCCTTTTCAAGCGCATGCCCACGGCCTATCTCCCGGATGAAGACCAGGGAATACTGATGGTTCAGGCCCTGCTTCCCGCGAACTCTTCTCTGGAGCAGACCGACGAGGTAATGGGGGCAGTGCGGGACCATTTTCTTGTGCGTGAGAAAGAGGCGGTGGAATCCTGTATGACCATTTCCGGCACTAACTTCTCAGGGAGGGGACAGAATGCCGGCTTAGCATTCGTCAAGCTCAAGGACTGGGACCTTCGGGGAAGACCGGAGCTGAAGGTTGATGGCGTGGTCGGAAGGGCCATGAGGGAATTTTCCAAAATCCGCAACGCCATGGTCTTTCCATTTGCACCGCCCGCGGTTGTGGAATTGGGGCGGGCAAAGGGGTTTGACTTTCAGTTGCTTGACAGAGGCGGCCTTGGACATGAAGAACTGATGGCAGCACGAAACAGACTACTCGGCATGGCCGCGCAGGATCCGGCGCTGACAAAGGTCCGGCCTAACGGGTTTGAAGATGTGCCGGAATACAGGATTGATGTGGATTGGGAGAAGGCAGGCGCTTTGGGGGTGCCGATCACTGCGATTCAAACCACGATAGCCGCAGCCTTCGGAGGTGCGTATGTAAACGACTTCATTCAGGCGGGACGTGTCAAGAGGGTGTATGCCCAGGCCGACGCTCCCTACCGCATGCTTCCCAATGATCTGGAAAGGCTCCATGTTCGCAACAACGCGGGCAAGATGGTTCCTTTTTCTTCGTTCGCATCCGGTCACTGGACCGCCGGCTCTCCAAAGCTTGAGCGCTACAACGGTTTTCCGTCCATAGGCATCCTGGGCGAAGCAGCTCCTGGAAAGAGTTCAGGTGAAGCTATGCTGGCCATGGAAGGGTTTGTCATGGAGTTGCAGAAGGGGATAGGCTTTGACTGGACAGGGCTTTCCTACCAGGAGAGGATGGCCGGCGCCCAGGCGGCCCCGTTATATGCCTTCTCCATACTGGTAATTTTCCTCTGCCTTGCGGCTCTTTATGAGAGCTGGCCTATCCCGATTTCAATCCTGCTTGCCCTGCCTCTGGGAGCCATAGGAGGGGTGATCGGTTCAACCTTTCGGGCGTTGCCAAATGATGTCTATTTCCAGATCGGGCTATTGACAACACTCGGGCTCACCACCAAGAACGCCATACTGATAGTCCAGTTCGCCAAGACTCGTGTGAAAGAAGGTATGGGGTTGATCGAGGCGACTTTGGAGGCATCTAAATTGAGGCTGCGGCCCATCGTTATGACCTCCCTGGCCTTCGGATTCGGCGTTATGCCACTTGCTTTTGCGGGCGGGGCCGGGGCGGGGGCGCAAAAGGCCATAGGTACTGCGGTCCTGGGGGGAGTGGTGACATCCACTTTCCTCGTAACTCTATTTGCACCGCTTTTTTATGTCTTGATTGAAAAAACGTTAGGAAAACACAGAAAACATCAGCCGCCTAAAATCGGCGCAAATGAGATATCCGGAGATGGAAGAGATGATCAGAAATAGAGCATTACTCCTGATCGGAATTGTTCTTGCTTTTACCAGTTGCTCGCTGGCGCCAAAATACGATAGACCGCAGGCTCCGGTACCCTCTTTATGGCCGAGCGGCAGCGCGTATGGATATGCCCCGGAGGAGAGAGGCTTTCAAGGAGCCTCTGAGCTCGGATGGAGAGATTTTTTTGTTGACGGCAAACTTCAGGAGCTCATCAAGACGGCGCTGGAAAACAATCGCGATCTGAGGCTTGCTGCCCTCAACGTTCAAAGGGCAAGGGCCCTATACGGCATTCAGAGGGGAGAGCTTTTCCCTTCTTTAAGCTCAACCGGGAGCGGAAGCAGCGAGAGGATTCCTGCTGATCTTTCCTCTACGGGACAGGTGAGGGAAGCTGAACAATACAGAGTTAATCTGGGGGTTACAGCCTGGGAGATTGATTTCTTCGGCCGTATCAGAAGCCTTGAGGAGCGTTCCCTTGAGGAGTTCTTCGCAACCGAGCAGGCCCACAGGAGCGCTCAGGTCCTGCTTATAGCGGCGGTTGCAAACGCCTATTTGACAATGGCCGCCGACAGGGAGAGTCTTGGGCTTGCCGAAAAGACCCTTGCCGCCCAGAAGGAATCTTACGACTTGGTAAAAAGGCGCTATGAACTGGGACTTGCTTCGGAGCTCGACCTCAACAGAGCTCAGACCCAGGTTGACGCGGCCAGGGGTGATATATGGAGATTCACTCAATTTGTTGCCCAGGATGAAAATGCCCTCGCACTGCTTATGGGAGGCCCCTTGCGCGGGGATAAGGATGCACATGATTTGGCATCGGTTGTTGCCCCTGAAGTGCTTTCACCTGGAACCTCTTCTGAGATACTGCTCAACAGGCCGGACGTTATCGCCGCTGAACACCGCCTCAAGGCAGCTTATGCCAACATCGGAGCCGCGAGGGCGTCTCTTTTCCCGAGGATATCGCTTACGACATCCGTTGGGACTGCAAGTGCAGAACTCTCAGGACTTTTTCACTCAGGCTCAGGCACATGGCTTTTTGCTCCTCAGATTTCCGTACCCATATTCGATTCCCGGCTTTGGGCAGCATACGATGTGACAAAGGTAGAACGTGAGATATCTCTTGCCCAGTATGAGAAGGCGATACAGACGGCCTTCAGAGAGGTTGCAGACTCCCTGGCCCTCAAAGGAACCATTGACAGACAGCTCTCCACCCAGCAATCCCTGGCGGATGCGGTGGAGAGGACATACAGGCTTTCAAAACTAAGATACGATAAAGGTCTTGACAGCTACCTTGCGGTTCTTGACGCCCAGAGGTCCCTGTATGCTGCCCAACAAGGGCTTGTGTCGCTTAGGCTGGCGGGGTTGGCAAACAGGGTAAAACTCTATGCCGCTCTTGGCGGCGGCTGGCAGGAGAAAACTGCTCCTGTAAATTAGGTTTTGTTTCAGCCGATCAATGATGGCGGCTTTGTAGGAAGTTCACCGCCTGTGCTGAGTTGAATCCGCCGTTAAAAAACTTTTCTATTGACCTCCTTGTTTAATCGTGCTTATCATTTTAATAAATATTTAACAGGGGCAGATATGAATCTCGGCGGAAGGATAAAATTGCTCAGGGAACAAAAAGGCATCACCATGCGGCACCTTGCCGAGGAGGCAGGCTGCTCGTCTTCCCTCATCTCCCAGCTTGAAAACAACCACGTTGATCCTTCCATATCAACACTCAAAAGGATAGCAAAGGCCCTGGATGTAAATATAGTTGACTTCTTCATGGATGAGACCCTCAATCACGAAGATGTTGTCACAAAGGCTGCCGACAGGGTTGACATCCAGTTGAGGCGGTGGGACGCAAAGATTCAATCCCTTGTCAGGAACACCAGGAACAAGAGGATGCAGCCCTTCTTTACGGTGATAAAGCCCGGCGGGGGCTCCCACGGCATGTACCTGCATGAGGGAGAGGAATTCGGTTTTCTTATGAAAGGCTCCCTCACCCTTGTCCTGGATGAAAGGCGCTATGAGATAGGCACGGGGGAAAGTTTCTATTTCCCCTCCCACATACCCCACGACTGGATAAACAACGGCAGGGATGACGCAGAGGTGATCTGGGTTATAACCCCGCCGACATTTTGATAAAGGAGTTATCATGGCACTGCTTCAAGAGGTCAAATCACACTACGGAAGACTAAGCCCCTTCATTGCCGGAGAGTGGCTATCCGGAGGAAACCGGGAGGCATTGAAGGATTACAACCCTGCCAAGGACGAAGAAATAGCCGAGGTTGAGATCTCGGACGCCCGGGACGCAGAGGCGGCTGTGGAGGCCGCTTACAGGGCCTTTCAGAGCTGGAAGGATGTCCCCTTCAGGGACAGGGCGGATTACCTCGGGAAGATGAGGGCGATTTTTGCGGCAAGGCATGAGGAACTTGCGAGGATACTGGTGCAGGACCACGGAAGGACCCTTGGTGATGCCCGGGGTACGGTGCAAAGATGCATTGAAAACATCGAATCCGCCATAGGAGCCCTTTACAGTCTTTATAAGGGCGAATCCGTTCAGCAGCTTGCAAGGGGCATTGACTGCTCCATGCTGTGGGAGCCGGTAGGTCCTTTTCTGATACTTACCCCTGGAAACATCCCCATGCATGCCTGGTCTTCCTTTGTGCCCTATGCCATCGGCTGCGGCTGCACAGTGATAGTTTCTCCAAGCTGGCAAAACCCCGTCGCAAGCGACGCGGTCTTCAAGGTCCTGGCTGAGGCCGGACTTCCTCCCGGGGTCATGAATCTCATTCATGTGGGAACCGGATTTGATGTCAACCAGAAGATACTTGAAGACAAAAGAATCGCAGGGGTGGGCTTCATAGGATCAAGCATGGTCGGAAAAGAGCTTTTCGCCCTCTGCGGAAAACTTGGTAAGAGGTCTTCAATCAACGGAAACGGAAAAAACCACATCCTGGTGATGGATGACGCCGATCCCGCAAAGGCCGCGGACTATGTCATGAGGGGCTGTTTCGGAATGACTGGTCAAAGATGCCTAGGGTCGGACAATGTCCTTGTGACGGGTTCGATTTACAAGACCTTCAGGGAAAAACTTATAGATATCTCCAGGAAATTCAGGGTCGGATACGGTCTTGATGAGGCAACCCAGATGGGCCCACTCACCACGCGCCAGGGAAAGGAAAAGGTCGAGGCCTTTATAGAAAAGGGCATAAAGGAAGGGGCGCGCATCAGCCTGGACGGAAGAGCAGTCAAGGTGCCGGGCTATGAGGCGGGTTATTTTCTGGGGCCAACGATCCTGGAAGGCGTCCGAAGGCAAATGCATATAGCCAAAGAGGAATCCTTCGGGCCGGTGTGTAACTTAATTGAGATAAAAGGTCTAGAGGAGGCTATAGACATCATTAACAACAACACCAATTACGGTCATTCTGCCTGCATCATTACGGCGAGCGGCGCAAACGCCAGGACCTTCATAAGGGAATGCAGCGTGGGAAACATAGGCGTAAATGCGGGCATACCCCAGCCTTATGCCTTCTTCCCCCTAGGTTCCAAGAGGGATTCCTTCTTCGGCGCCGCAAAATCAAGAGTTGATTCCGTGCGTCTCTTCCTTGATCAGAAGACCGTTACGGAGAGGTGGGTATAGGCAAACAACCTAAACAGGAAAGGAGAAAAGGCCATGTGTCAGGATTGTGGAGGTATCACGAGAAGGGATTTCATAAAGGCGGCCGTGGTGGGAGGGGCTGCGCTGGGCTCAGGAATCATCAGCCTGGAGAATGCCTTTGCAGCGGATCAAAACCTGCGTTTCAGCACCTGGCATCCTCCGGTGAGCAGGGAGGTCAAGACAGTCTGGACTCCCATGATGGAGGAGCTTAAAAAACGGAGCAATGGTAAGCTCGGCTACAGCATGTACGCGGGGGGCGCTCTCGGTAAAGGGCCGGATCATTTTGACATAGTAAATAGAGGGATGTCCGATCTTGGCTATTTTACGGCCACATGGACCCCCGGAAGATTTCCTCTTACCGATGTCCTGTCTCTGGCCGTCTGGGTGGATGGAAAAGATCTGGCCGCTGATATCGGTAACGCCGTCTATCAGAAGGTTCTCAAGGATGAATTTAAAGACGTCAAGGTCCTTGAGCTGAATGGCTGCATCCAGTCCTTTATCTGGACAAAAAGCAAGCCCGTGAGGAGCATCGAGGACTTAAAGGGCCTCAAGCTGAGGAGCCCGGGCGGCCATCAGACAAACTACATAAAGGCCCTCGGGGCTGAGCCCATATTTATGCCCCTGGGCGATGTCTATATGGCCATGGAGACAGGGACCGTTGACGGTCTGGTAACGTGCTCTCCTCTGGTACTGGCTTTCAAGTTGGCTGAGGTAGCAAAGTATGGCACTGTCCTCACATTAGGGTGTGTGTCGGAAGGCACCGTCATGAACATGAAGAGCTACAACAAACTGGACAGCGGTCAGAAAAAGATAATTGATGAGGTCTGCACCAACCCCTTTAAGGTTACCGGAGGTCTTACAAGGGATGTTTACAAACAGATGATCGCAGAAATCTCATCAAAGGGCGTTGAATTGATTGAGCTTCCCGATCAGGAAAAAAATAAGTGGTATGAAAGGTTCCGCCAGGTGACCAGGGACTGGGTAAAGGGACTCGAGGGAAAAGGCCTCCCTGCCAAGAAGGCAGTCCTCACCATGAATGAGGAATGCGAAAAACGAGGGGTAAAATTAGTCGCGTTTCCTCCGGAATACCTGAAGGGATAGCTTTTTATGGGAATGTTTGAAGGCACCGGAAGAGTAATAAAAAAGGCATCTTTTTACCTGTGCTGTGCGGGAATGGTCTTTGTGATGCCCTTGATGGCGCTTACAACCGTGGACGTCATTTCAAGGGCGATCTGGGGCAAGCCCATACCCGGTACCTTTGAGCTTTCCGAATACCTTCTCGCGGTAGCGATACTGCTGGGTGCCGCCTATACGCAGCAGGTCAAGGGCCATGTGGGGGTGGACTTTGTCACCAAGAGATTAGGACCCAGACTCAGGGCCTTGAGCGAGTCGCTCTGTAATCTGGGATGTATGATCATCGCAGCCCTGCTTGCATGGCAGGGCTATGAAAGGGCCTTTGAGGAGACAACCGTATCGGACATGCTTAGGATACCTCAAACTCCTTTCAGGCTTTTGGTTTTTGTCGCGGGCATTACCCTTTTTGCCGAGTTTCTCCTGGATTTCGTAAACTCGCTTAAGAGCCTTATCGGGGGAGAAAAATGAGCCCTGTTCTGGTCGGAATCCTTGGCAGCGCGGTTCTACTTTTTCTCCTTTTCATGGGTATGCCCATAGCCTTCGTTATGATGCTTGTGGGGTTTCTAGGAGTAACGTCTCTCACCTCCATTGACGCTGCGCTCCCCCTTCTTGCCGACAACCTTTACGGCTCCGTAGCCCACTATCCTTACACGATAATCCCGCTTTTTGTCATAATGGGAGCATTCGCGAGCGCAGCGGGAATCACAGGGGAGCTTTACAATACCTTTGAGAAGTGGTTCAGAAGGCTTCCGGGCGGCCTGGGCATAGCAACGATAGCTGCCTGCGCAGGTTTTGCCGCTGTTAGCGGATCCTCGGTTGCGGCGGCTGCGGCCATGGGAACCGTTGCCCTTCCGGAGATGAAGAGGTTCAAATACAGCCCGAAACTGGCAACCGGCGTGATCGCGGCAGGAGGCACCCTGAGCTTTCTTATCCCTCCCTCCCTGGGATTTGTCATATTCGGAATGCTCACCGAGCAGTCCATAGGGAAGCTATTGATAGCGGGCGCGGTGCCGGGGCTCCTTCTAAGCGCTCTTTATGCCCTTGTGGTCTATTTCTCCGTGAAGATCAATCCGGGACTTGCGCCCATGATCCACGAACGGGTTTCGTTGAGGGAGAAGCTTCTATCCCTCAAGGGGGTCTGGGAGACGCTTCTTGTTTTCCTCGTGGTCATGGGAGGGATTTACGGTGGTTTTATAAACCCTACCGAGGCCGGGGCCATAGGCGCATCGAGCCTGTTTCTCCTAGTGCTTTTCAAACGCAAGCTCTCCGGGAAGGCATTTGCTCAAAGCCTCCTTGATACCATCCGCATATCCGTCATGGTGATATTTCTGGTATCGGGTGCAACCATATTCAGCTACTTTCTTGCCCTTTCGACGATCCCTACGACTGTTTCCGCCTGGATCGCAGGGCTCGGGGTCTCAAAGTACCTGGTGCTCATAATCATAGTAACTATTTACCTTTTCCTGGGTTGTTTTCTTGATGCCGTCTCCATGATGGTGCTAACCCTTCCTGTGGTCTATCCCGTAATAATCTCCCTGGGATTCGATCCCATCTGGTTCGGAGTGGTGGCGGTCCTGATGATGGAGGCAGGCCTCATAACCCCCCCTGTGGGACTCAACGTATATACCCTTGCGGGCATAGCAAGGGATGTTCCCATGAGCGATATCTTCAAAGGAGTCACTCCCTTCCTTATGGGTATATTCCTGCTGGTGATCCTACTGACAGTCTTTCCACAGATTGTGACATTTCTTCCAAACATGATGGGAAGGTGAGGAGGCCTGATTGCAAAAGATTTGTTTCCAATTAAACGGCGAAAAAGCGGAAGCCGAAATTGAGGATTATCTCACCCTCCTTGAGGTCTTAAGAGATCGCTTTTCGATTCTGAGCGTAAAGGAGGGATGCGGCATAGGGGAGTGCGGGGCATGCACGGTGCTCTTGAATGAAAGGCCTGTTTACGCCTGCCTGACCCTGGCTGTTAAGGCAGATGGATGCGATGTCAAGACAACGGAATACCTGTCAAAAGACGGGACTCTTCATCCTCTCCAGGAGGCCTTTGTCAAGTCCGGGGCGGTTCAGTGCGGTTACTGCACTCCAGGGATGCTCATGAGCGCCTACGCCCTCTTACAGGAAGAAAAGACGCCTACAGAGGAGATGATCCGTGAAGGAATCAGCGGAAACCTTTGCAGGTGCACCGGGTACATTCAGATCATGGAGGCTGTGAAGGATGCTTCCCAGATTTAGGTGCCTTGTCCCGAAGAACAAGAAAGAGGCCCTGGACATGCTTAAGGATGAAGGCAACACCAGGGTACTTGCGGGTGGAACAGATCTCCTCGTTGACATACGAAAATACACCTGCTGCCCCGAAACGCTTATTGACATAACAAGAATAAGAGAATTCAAGCGGCCGTTTGACCGGGTCTCGGGAATCCTTTCGCCTGCCGCCACACACGCTTTTGCATCCGGGAGCGGCGAAATAAAACAGGATTTTCCGGCTCTTGCGCTAGGCTGCGCTCAGGTTGGATCCCCTCAAATAAGAAACATGGCCACCATTGGAGGAAATATCGCCAATGCCTGTCCTGCAGCGGACAGTGTTCCTCCGCTTCTAATTTACGACACGCGCCTGACCATAGAATCGCAGGGTGAGGAAAGGGAGGAGGCGCTTGAAGGATTTCTTCTTTCCCCCTACAGGTCTTCTTTAAAAAGAGATGAACTCATTACTGCCATAAAGCTTAAGAAACTTAAAGGTTACAGGTTCGGCTTCAAAAGGCTTTCCATCAGAGCCGCCCTTTCCATAGGCAGGCTTTCGGTAGCCTGGGCAGTGAAGGAACGATCCGGCGCCTATGAAGACGTGAAGATTGCCGTTGGCTCATGCACCCCTGTCGCCTTCAGGGCCAGGGAGGCTGAGATGTTCCTCAAGGAAAAACCGGTATGCGGAGGAGCAGTAAAGGAGGCGGAGGAGATGATAACTGCAGGAATTAGGGAAAAGACAGGGGAAAGACCCACCCACGCCTTCAAACTGCCAATACTGAGAAACATCCTTACGGAGGCCCTTTAGAGATGTTTGTAGGTGAAAGCCTGGAGAGAGTTGACGCCCTGGAAAAGGTCATCGGAAAGGGCATTTTCGCTGGAGACCTCAGGATGGAAGGGATGGCCTTTGGAGTGATCGTAAGGGCCGAGAGGTTCCATGCCAGGATAGCCTCTATTGATGCCTCAGAGGCCATCGCAACCGAGGGCGTTGTCCGGGTACTGACACATAAGGACATACCCGGGGCAAACGGCTACGGTGTACTCAAGAAGGATCAGCCGTATCTTGCGGCAGGTTATATAAGGTTTTTCGGTGAACCAGTCGCCATGGTCATCGCCCAAAACGAACGCATTGCAAGGGAGGCAGCCCTGAGGATGAGGGTTGACTACGAGGATATGGAGCCTCTGAACGATCCCTTCCTGGCGGCCGCATCCACTGTCAATATACACAAGGGAGGAAATCTCCTTTGTCGAAAGACGGTCATTAAGGGAGACACAAAGAGGGCAGAAGGGCAATCCCATGTGGTCATAGAGCGCACCTATTCAACGAGGCGTGTGGATCATGTGTTTCTTGAATGTGAGGCGGGGCTTGCCTTCCCGGATCAATCCGGAAGGATTACAGTCATATCCTCAACGCAGAATATCCACTACAAACAAAAAGAGGTGTCACGGCTCCTTTCCCTTCCAGAGGAAAGGATTAGGATAATCCAGGCGCCGACCGGAGGGGGGTTCGGGGGAAAGCTGGATGTGACGGTGGAGGGCTATGCGGCTCTTGCCGCCTACCTTACCGGAAGACCGGTGATGGTGAGATACACCAGAGAGGAGAGCATGCTCTCCAACACCAAGCGCCATCCTCTTTATATGAACTACAGGACAGGGGCGGCTAAAGACGGAAGGCTCACCTTTCTTGAGGCCAAGATCACAGGCGACACAGGGGCCTATGCCTCATACGGCGAGGTGGTGGCCTTGAGGGCCGCGGTACATGCAACAGGCCCCTACCAGGTGCCCAATGTCCACGTTGAAAGCAGCATGTATTTTACCAACAACCCCGTTTGCGGAGCCATGCGCGGCTTTGGCATCCCCCAGACAGCCTTCGCCCATGAATCCCAGATGGACCTCCTTGCTGAGGCCCTTTGCATTGATCCGCTGGAGATAAGGAAGATAAACGCCTTGAGGAAGGGCTCTGAAACCGCAACCGGCCAGGTTCTCAACCACAGCGTTGGATTCTACGACGCCCTCAAGTGCATTGAGCCTGCCTGGAAAGAGAGGAAAAAGACCGGCAATAGCGGTTTCGGCCTGGGATGCATGTTTTACGGGATCGGCAACACCGGGGTTCCGAACCCCTCTGCCTGCCATCTTACCTTGATGCCTGAGGGAAAAATTGGTTTCCATCTTGGGGCCTGTGACATAGGACAGGGCTCCGACACTGTGCTCACCCAGATACTTTTAGAAACACTGGGGCTAGAGAAGAACTGCGTGTTACTCGTCAAAGGCGACAGCGACACCACAAGGGATGCCGGTTCAAGCTCTGCAAGCCGCCAGACCTATATTACAGGCAAGGCCGTCTTTGAAGCAGGAAGGAAACTCCGCTCCTATCTTGAGGAAAAGGGCATAGATAAAGGAAGGTCCCTCAAGGATATCTGTTCAGAGGCCAGTGGTGAAGGCGGCCCGATCTTTGACGGCTTCTTTGATCCGCCCACCACATCCCTGGATCCGGTAACGGGTCAGGGTATTCCTTATGCCACTTACGCCTTTGCCGCACACATGACAGAGGTTGAAGTTGACCCAGCGACCTGCGTGTGCAGGGTAAAGAAGGTCCACGCCGCCCACGATGTAGGCAGGGCAATAAATCCCGATGCCGTGAGGGGACAGATATTTGGAGGAGTCGCCATGGGAATAGGTTTTGCCCTCATGGAGGAGTTTATTCCTTCAAGAAGCAAGAGCCTTTACTCCTATTATATCCCCACCTCAATGGATATGCCGGCGGTTGAAACATATCTGGTGGAAGACCAAGAACCTACAGGCCCTTACGGAGCCAAGGGAGTGGGAGAGCCAGCCCTCATACCCCAGGGGGCAAGCATAATGAACGCCATAAGGGATGCCACAGGTATTCGCGGATTTGAACTTCCCTGCAATTTTGAAAGGCTGTGCCTTCTCGCGGAGAAAGTATAACTGTCACCACTCAGGTTCAAAGTCAAAGCGTGGCGTTTAACGCAGCATCTCAATAATTGGGGGGGGGGCAAAACCACTGGGTTCCGGCTCCCGGATCGGGATCGGGGACGAGATTGGCCGGAAAGACGTAACAAGCCAAGTATTTGTCGTTCCAGCGAAGGTTGAAATCCAGAAAGATCGCGGCGAAAACAGTCGCCCCGACTTCTCAAGAAGATAAAAAAGGCTAAAGGAGGCTTATATGAGCGAGGTATTAATAAAGAACATCGGGTCCATTTTTACGGGAGACATTGATTATCCAATCATGGAAGGCCCATTATCCGTCATGATAAAGGATGGAAAGATCGCGGCCATAGAAAAGGGAGACTGCGGAAGTGGTGCCGCCAAGGTGATTGACGCCTCCCTCACAACCCTCGCACCGGGTCTTATTGACAGCCACACCCACCCGGTATTCGGCGATTTCACCCCCAGGCAGAACATGATCGGATTTATTGACAGCTCTCTCCATGGAGGAGTGACCTCCATGATCTCGGCAGGCGAGGTGCATCTTCCCGGAAGGCCCAAGGATCCCAAATCGGCAAAGGCCCTTGCGCTCCTTTCGAAGAGGTGCTTTGAAAACGCAAGGCCCTCCGGAGTGAAGGTCTATGCTGGCGCGCTGATTCTTGAAAAGGGCCTCAAGGAGGCGGACTTCAAGGAATTGAGTGAAGACGGCGTCCGTCTTGTAGGTGAGATAGGCCTTGGAACCGTAAAGACCGCCTCGGATGCTAAGGAGATGGTAATCTGGGCCAAGAAATACGGTATGAAGGTACTCATGCACGTTGGAGGAACCAGCATTCCGGGAAGCTCGACCGTAACATGCGAAGATGTCCTCGAGGCAAACCCGACTGTCGCCTGCCATCTCAACGGCGGCCCCACCTGCATTCCACCCACAGAAGCCTTCAAGGTAATAGAAAAATCGGAATGCGCAATAGAGCTGGTCCACTGCGGAAACATGCTTGCGGCATTCGAGATAGGAAAATTCCTCAAGGAGACTAAGAGGCTTTCAAGACTCATCCTCGGTAACGACGCACCGTCCGGAACCGGCGTTATCCCGCTCGGTATCTGGAGGATGATCACATTCGTATCAGGGATGTGCAAGGTGCCTGCTGAAACGGCGGTCTGCCTGGCCACCGGAAACACAAAGAAGGTCTTCGACCTTGATGAAGGCATCGTCAGGAAAGGGGCTCCGGCGGACCTCCACCTCATAGACGCACCCATGGGGTCCGAGGGGAAAAACGCAAAGGAGGCCATAGAGAAAGGCGATCTTCCCGGCATCGGAATGGTGATGATAGACGGTGTTGTTAAGGCCCAGACCAGCCGCAACACCCCGCCTCCTGCCAGAAAGCCTATCTTTTAGGGGGGAAGTCGCTTGAACATAAGAGTTGAAAACTGCTCAGGATGCGGACTTTGCACAGAGGTTTGCCCCCTCGGCGTCTTAAGCGTCAAGGACAAGAAGGTCTCCCTATCCGATGGTTGTGTTGAATGCAGAACCTGCCATAAGGTCTGCCCCAGCAAGGTCTTTGAATTCGAAGATGCAAGACAGAACCCCGTTTGCACATCCTGCCCCGTCATGTGCGCGATCCCTGAGGGGGGCCTTGGGGCTTGTCACCGATATAAGAATATAGGCGGTGAGATCAAGAGAAACGCCCGCCTTGTTACCATTGACGAGGTGAGGCAGTATCTCACAGGCCCTAATCAGGGAGGACCGGAGCCCCTTATCACAGGCATAGGCTCGGGAACGACATACCCGGACTTCAGACCTTCGCCGGTCATTGTCTCAGGGGTAAGAGACGGGATCAACATGGTTACGGTCGTAACCGAAGCCCCCTTGAGCTACAGCGGATTGAAGCTTAAGCTTGACACTGACCATTACCTGGGCATAGAGGGTAAAAGGATATTTACCCGCATAAAGGGAAGGAGGCATGTTGGGCACCTTTGCACCGAGGAATATGGTTCAAAGATTCTCTCCCTTGGCGGGGTTAACATCTTAACATCCAAGCACGGGCTTTTCGCGGCAAGGATCATGAGGGAGATTGTCTCGGGGAAGGATGCGCTACTTTCCATTGAAGACGGGGCCCAACTCAAGGTAAGGATAGGAGCGCCTCCGGAGATTGACGGAGTTTTCCAGAACAGGATGAGGGTCGGATGCGGAAGTGCCACCACGGGCCTTTTTGCCCCTTACATGGCCGATGCCGCTGACGAGGTCGTAGTGCTTGACGGCCACATAACGGCCCTTTTCACCGAACACCCCTGCGGCAGATACATCAAAAAGCCCCGATCCGGCATCTTCATAAAGGGCCAAAAGAGCACTGAGGGAAGGTATTTTCTGGAAAAGGGAGACGGTTGGGGAGGCACAGCGGTACACTCCCCCCTGGAGGTTATAGAAAGAGTTGACAGGTCAGTCTTCAGGCCCGGCATGACCCTCCTTGTTACTGAGACGACCGGGGAAAAGACCGCCTTCTTTAGAATGCAAGAGGAGGGCTTCATCGCCTCTGAACTGCCTGAAAAGGCTAAGGCCTTTCTGGACGTTTTAAAGGATTCCTGCGAGGCGACCAGGGTGAGCGGCATATTCGCCGCAGGCGTCGGTGGCTCTGCAAGGGCAGGAGTTACCAAAAATCCCATAAGGCTCACAAGGGCGGTTCACAGAGGGGAGGTCACGGTAACGGTGGGAGGGGCAAAGCCGTTCATACTTCCGGGAGGCGGGATAAATTTTATTGTGGACGTTGAAAAGATAAGGTTCGGCTCCATATATACATCGCCTACACCCTCCTTTATCCTTCCCATAGAATATACCATGACGTATGAGACCTTCCGCTCCATAGGGGGCCACCTGGAAGCTTTAAGGCCCCTTGAGGAGGTCTTGTCCGAAAAGGTCGGCTGAGCAAGTTTAAGCAAGAAGGTCATTTGGGGATACCGGATGCTTTATCTCGAACAGGGACCAAGCTGCCTGGTAATAACGGCAAAAAGAAAGGGAGAAGTTGCAGAGCCGGATGAAGAGAGGCTCCTTGATCTCCTTACAAGGATCCAAAGGCAAATAAAGGATGCCCTTCCCGTACTTAGGCTAAAGGCGGAGCGGGTTCTGAATCCCAGACACCTTCCCTGGGTAGCAAGGCGGATGGTTGAGGCTGCAAAGGCGATTGCACCTTTCGAGCTTACCGCCATGAGCGCGGTCGCGGGAGCCGTATCCGACGAAATCAAGGCTCACCTTGTGGCTGAAGGATTTGACCTGGCCCTGGTCAATAACGGCGGTGACATAGCGGCTTACTCAGCCCTGGATGAGACGATTTCGATAGGGACAGCCGATCCCCGAGGCGGGCTCAAGGGACCTGCCCTGAAGATAAAAGGCCCCTTTGAACTGGGAATCGCCACAAGCGGCCTTGGAGGAAGGAGTCATACAAAAGGTTGCGCTGAGTCGGTAACAGTGATAGCGCTAAGCGCGGCCATTGCCGATGCTGCCGCAACATTTGTCTGCAACGCCACCTTTATTCCATCGCCGCTGATCAAGGGCGCCCTGTCTGAGGCCCTTGACCCGGAAACGGACATAGCGGGAGAGGCGGTAACAGTAGAGGTCGGGGCATTAACGCCTGTGGAAATATCATCGGCCCTTCAAAAGGGCCTTGCAAATGCGTTGGATTTGAAACAAAGGGGCCTGATAACGGATGCGGTCATAACTGTGAAGGGACTTACGGCATCAACCTTCGGGCCCGGATCAAAAATCATATTGGAGGAAAGATATGCAGATCAGAAAGATTGTGACGGTTGTTGAGGAAGTGAGAGTTGACGGGGAAAAGGCGCTCGAAAAACCGCTTAGAAAGGCGGCCTGTGCGGTGGTCTTCAAGAACCCTTATGCCGGGAAGTACCAGCAGGATCTAACAGAGCTAATTGATTTCAGTGAGGAAATCGGAAAGGAAATCTCAGAGCGTGCCGTAAAGGCCCTGGGAGGCTCCGCTGTTGATTCCTACGGCAAGGCGACCATAGTCGGGGAAAAAGGAGAGCTTGAGCACGCGGCGGCCCTTATGCATCCCAAACTCGGCACCCCTCTGCGGAATGCCTGCGGCGGAGGAAAGGCCATCATCCCCTCGGCCAAGAAACTCGGGAAAATGGGCGATTCCATTGATATCCCAATTCATTACAAGGACGCGGCCTTTGTAAGGAGCCACTTTGATGCAATGACCCTGATAATACCTGATGCCCCCAAGTCAGACGAGATAGTACTGGCGGTGGCGGTAACAGACGGCGGAAGGCCCCACGCACGCGTGGGAGGACTCAAGAAGGAAGATGCTAAGAGGGAAGACGGCTTGAGATAGAGCGACTACCCTCTGTATTGGCCTCTTTGTTGAGACGGGCCGCCTTGGTTAGAAGAGGATACCCTGCTTTCTCTACCGGACTTCCATGCGGCCCTTCTACTCAATAGTCCCTAGGAAATCAAATCCATGAGACTTCCACAAGATGCTCTACCTTCTTAAATTCGGGGTCACCCGTAACAATTAAGGAGCTTGTCTTGATTGCTGTTGCTATGGCAAAGCAATCTGCATAAGAAACGGCGAATTCGGCTTTCAACTCAGCAGCCGAGAAGATGATAGCCGAAGAGACAGCAACTACATCCACAGGCAGTTCGTAAAATTCCTCCAACTGCCTCCTTGCCCGCTCAAGCCCTATCCTCCTGACGGTCTGGTAGTGGACCTCACCCAGGTTTATCTCGCTTATGAAGGCCCTTGATTCACCGTTTCGGGAAGATACAAGAAACCTTTCCACTTCATCCGAACCCCTTTCGTCCTGATAGAAACAGAGGATGGCATACGAATCAAAGAGGATATTTTTCATCTATTTCTTTGTCTTTTGCCCTTTCCCGTAGAAGTTCCTTTGCAAGGGAAGCCCCCCCCTTGAGCACTCCTCTCAGGGCCTTTATAGGATCGTCAGGCAGCGGCGTGATCTCCGCATGGTTGTCCACTATGCGAAAAAGCACTTTTTTACCGGGTGTTATACCTAATTTTTCTCTGACCTCCTTGGGAATAACTATCTGTCCTTTGGAGGAGGCTGTAACGACAGGCACTGTGTTTTACCTCGCATAAGACGTATTGTTAGATAAGAAAGATACCACCATGTAAATCATGCGTCAATAGTCTATCGCAATAGTAAAACTTTTATTAGAAAGTAAGAATAGTTGAACCTCTGATATCCTTTGCCTGAACAGGTAAGCACAACCCTGGCGTCGGAAGCCTCAAGAGGGAAGACGGACTTAGGATGGTGTTGAAAAATCCGCTGTTCACAGGCTTAAGCTAAATTACCCAAACGCAAGGCAGGCCGATATGGATATCAGTAGCTTCTGGCGATTGATTCGTATCAGCTCAATAATTGGGGGAATGGCTTTGCGCGGACCAAGAAATGCAGACCAGGAATCAGGTTCTGTAGGTGCGCCTTTAGGCGCAGGGCGCACGGTTCACGTGCGGCTGAAGCCGCACCTACCCCGGATCTTTGAGCTGATACACTGATTCTTCATATGGCGACTGAAACCATTGAAGGCTTGAGTATCCTGATCAAGTCGGCCGGGCCCATTGACGCCAGAAGGCCCCTCGCACCTGCGTTAATATAAATCCGGGGAAGAGAGGCTATGCTCTCCTCCATGAAAACCTGCAGGGGCTTTCTGGTTCCGAAAGGGGATGTCCCACCCACCTTGTAGCCTGTGTGCCTTTCTGCAACGGCAGGATCACAGGGAGAAACGGTCTTGACCCCGATGTTTCGCGCGAGCGCCTTTGTGGATACCTGCCTGTCTCCGTCCATAAGCACGATGATGGGCCGCCGTGCCTCGTCTTCCATGACAAGGGTCTTGATG
>MNYJ01000133.1 GCA_001874005.1 Desulfobacteraceae bacterium CG2_30_51_40 | reverse complement strand
GCAAAGGCAGACCTGCGCCTTTTCCCCAACCCCGGGAGCAATGACGACTCTCAGCAGCGCATCTTCTTACCCCAGAGCTGATAAAATTCTCCTCCCGCCAGCCAAAAAATACCCCCAAACCTGTTTCTGCTCGTCTATTCCCCCTGCGCTAACCCCCCAAGTTTCCCCTAAGGAGCTAGAACAAATTTACCGTGCCGTGGAGGTCTCCAAGGACCAGGTACTTTGCGCCAAGGTCTTGAGGATGTGTAATTCCGTATTTTTCGGACTCAAGAAAAGAGTTGATTCCATAGACCGTGCAATCATCCTCCTCGGTGACAAGCGATTCCTCAGGTTGGCCGTATCGGCAAGTCTGGAGGACATATTTCCTGAAAGAGGAGGCTATTCTCTCTGTAAAGGCGGCATCTACTATCACGCCGTCGGAATGGCGATGTTGCTTGAGAAACTTGCTAAGTCATACGGGGGCATCTCTACAGGTATAGCTTATACGGCCGGTCTGCTGCACGACATAGGCAAGGTGGTGCTGGATCAGTTTCTTGGCCCTTTCCTGCCCCTTTTCTATCGCCGCATGAATGGAGAGGGAACAGCCCTTGTCCGGCTGGAGAAAGACTCGTTTGGATTCGACCATGGTGAGGCGGGACTAAGGCTCGCAGAGCAGTGGAAACTTCCTGGAAATTTAAGGGATGCCATTGGACACCACCACAGCCCGGAAAAGGCTGAGGAAGCTCGTGATCTTGCCGAGCTGGTATATCTCGGAGAACTTATAAGTTCTAAGGTTCTCCCCGGAAACGACCTGGAACATCTGGACAAGGGAGGACTTGAAAGGCGCCTGAAGGCCATAGGAATTGATCAGGATGGTTTTTCGCGCGCCATTGATCTTGTGCCTGATGAACTTTTTCAGACCCAGGGTCTGGAATCTGTACCAAACGGAGGATAAAATCATGGTCATGATTGCCTTGACGGTTATGCTGACAATCTACGGGTCGGCTGATGCGGATGCGTCGGATTCCCCGTCAAACATGAGAAAAGCAACATTTGCCGGAGGATGTTTCTGGTGTATGGAGAAGCCTTTTCAGGAAATTGACGGAGTGACGGAAGTCATCTCCGGCTATACCGGGGGGAAGGGAGATGATCCGACATACGAGGATTACGCTCAAAAGGGGCACCTGGAAGCGATTGAAATCAGGTTTGACCCGGCCAAGGTGAGCTATGATAACCTTCTTGATATCTTCTGGAGGCAGATAGACCCCACGGATGCCGGAGGCCAGTTCGTTGATAGAGGATATCATTACTCAAGCGCCATATTCTATAATGACGAAGAGCAGAGGCTGATAGCCGAGAAATCAAAGAAAGCGCTCCAGAGTAGGGGGCTTTTCAGCAAACCCATAGTCACTCAACTCCTTCCTGCTTCAAGGTTTTTTCCCGCTGAAGATTACCATCAGGACTATTACAAAAATAATCCCATTCGTTACATGTATTATAGGAACGGCTCAGGTCGAGATCGGTTTCTTAAGGGGATATGGGAAAAGGCCCCAAAGGCGCCCGACAGCCGAAAGAACAAACTTACCGAAATGCAATACAAGGTAACCAGACAAGATGGTACAGAGCCGCCCTTCGACAATGAATACTGGGATAATAAAAGGCAGGGAATCTATGTGGACATCAACTCGGGCGAGCCTCTTTTCAGCTCTATTGACAAGTTTGATTCCGGCACCGGTTGGCCCAGCTTCACAAGGCCTCTGGTAGCGGACAATATCCTGGAGAAAAAAGACAGAAGGCTCTTCATGGAAAGGATCGAGGTGAGGAGCCGAAAGGCAGACTCTCATCTGGGCCATGTTTTCAAAGACGGACCGCCTCCCACAGGCCTGAGGTATTGTATTAATTCGGCTGCGCTGCGCTTTATTCCCGTGGAAGAGATGGAAAGGGAAGGCTACGGAGAATTTATAAAGCTTTTCATAAAGTAGTATTCTTTATAGCTTAATGTATTTCTTACCGTGAAAATACACCCCCCACCCCGACCCTCCCCCGCGCAGGGGGGAGGGAAATCCTCGACCTCGTAAAGTGTAGAGCCGGAGGAGGATTTTCATTAGCGGGGGCGACAAAATATTTCTGTCATGAGCGTCTACCGTGAAAACACACCGCGCTGTTCCATCGGGGTTGCAGTCGCAGTCGAGAAAAGCAGGCCTGGCTTTAGGAGACGATCCCGATGCTGATCCCGATGCCGAAAACGATTTGGGAACAGAGAAGAGATTGAAAAAGGACTTTCATCCTCGGGTGGACACAAACCGCGTTATGAAGGTTTGGTTGAAATTATCGCATGCCTTGCAATAGAGAAAGCTATCTCCTTTGCGGATCGGCATTATTTAAGGAGAAACCTGCTGTTTGTGACTCCTTGGATCGCAGTTCTAATGGAAAGCCTTTCCCCTGCTTCCTTACCCTCTCCAAAAGACCTGCTGTTCAAAAAGCTTTGTGATCGGGTAGAGCGGATTCTTGGGTAAACAAGCTTAAGCCTCTCATTGAGCCTCGACTCCAGAACCATAAGGGCAAGACTCTCCCCGGGGCTGTATTCAGACCTGGTCTTCTTCATCTTTGCCAGATATCCTTCGGCTACCCCTGTCATAAATGAATTTTTATCCCTTAATCCCGCCATTCCTTTCATCCTGGCCTGCGTCCACATGGACTCAAGTGTTCTGTCAAGAAAGGAAGCCACGTGCTCTGCAATCTCAACATTTGCTCGCTCCCCGGTAACCTCAAGATAAACCAATCCTTCTCCGTGGTTGAAAACCGGCGACACCAGAAAGGATTCCAGTATTCTGCCTATCGCCATGAGCTTGGCAGAGCTTCTTCCAGCTTCAATGACCCTTTTCATGTATATCCGGTCTCCGTCATCGAGACCTGCAGCGTTAAGCAGGCTGATGTTGTGCAGTAAGAGCATCTGATTGGCCTTGAGGGCTGCAAGCTCTGCTTCATGAGGATTATCGCTTGATGCCAGGGCAAGGAGTTTTTTAACCCTTCTAATCACGGTTTCATGGTTCGAGCCCTCGCCTTCCGGGTTACCTTTGTCTTCAATGTCAACAGTTGCCGACTGAACCTTTTCTTCCCAATTGTAAATCGAACAGACGGCTCGATAGCAGGGGCCATGATCCATAAAGGCCTCTCCGTATTGAAGGTGAGTCATGAGGTGGCCAATTTCATGCCGGAGGACGTCGGCGACAAGATCCTCTCTTTCATCCAGCATAAAACGCTTATGAAGCCCTATTTCAGTTTTTGAAGGGTTATAGAAGCCCAGCATCCTGGGGTGCTCAAAGAGAATTACACCTACATGGTGATAGGTTCCTTGAAAAAGAAACCATCCCTTTTCAGTGGTTAATCCGACTTCACGGCTCAGTATCTTGAGAATTTCGAGCCTGACCCTGTTTAAAAAAAGCCTGACATTTTCAGAGAAAACAAAAAGATAATCTTTTTTCATAATCTATTGTCACCGCCTTAATTTATGAATATCCAGGTTCCCGGGAGTATCAGCGGGCCAGCCATGGCGGCGGACCCGATGGGATTTGTTTCTGGACGGATATACCCTCTTCTATCAGCCCCAGAACGTGGTCCTTTTTCTCGGGGAACTGATATCCTTCATAGCTGTGTTTAAACACGGGTCTTCCTTTGAAACCCGGCCAGTAGTTGCCTGCATGATCAAAGCATACCTTTGAGGTAACCTGGAGATGTCCTATCATCTCCTTTAATTCAAGTAGTTGCTCAAGTGGGCTCAGAAGGGGCCACTCGCCCTTCTGGACGGCCAGATATAGCGGTGTCCCTGGATGGGGGAAAAACGGTCTCGATCTGATATAATGAGGATTTATAATGTTAAGAGCCTTAGCGGTATTTTCGGCGTGTTGCTTAGTGAACCTTTTTCCTCCAAGTCCGGGCATCCAATATTCCGATAATTGAAAACCTGCTTCCTTGGCCTTGGTGCCTGCGAGCACCTGGTCTTCATGCGAAACACCTTTCCTTACGGCCTTGAGAAGTTCCGGATCGCCCGTCTCCAGACCGACATGGAGCCTGTCAAGACCCGCCCTTTTCACTGCCTTCAGATGCTCAAGGGATTTTTTTGATAGCGTGCGGGCCCTCGCATAGGATGTCACGCGCTCTATGGAAGAAAAGGTCTTTCTCAGATAAAGAAGGATCTCAACCAGTTCGTCTGTTTCGATTATGAGGCTGTTGGCATCCTGCAGAAAGGCGGTCTTCATCCCTGAGTGTATCCACTCAAGCACCATGCCAAGGCCTATCGAGGAGCCCAGAGAGGGGATTTCCTTGAGCAGGGATTCAACCGTCTTTTTTCCCGGCGCAATGCTTGGTTCATCTGAGGGAATGGCTCCCAGGCTGCGGGCTATTCCAGCTATTGCGTCAATATCGCCTTTGACTTCGTCCGGCGGCCTCTTAGAAAACCTTTTGCCCTTGTACATGCCGCAGAAGGTGCAGTTGTTCCATGGGCAGTTGCGGGTAACTCTCAGCAGCAGTGAAGAGCTGCCACCTTCGCTGGGAGGCCTGTAAACTCCCGTTTCAAACGAATAGTCCATAAAGACTCCTAATGAGCCAATTGCAAAACCATGACCAATCGTCATTCCGGCGAAGCCTGTCCCGGACCCCGATCCGGGAGCCGTAATCCACAGCACATTGATTCAAGGAAAGACTGGATTCCCCTATCAAGTCTGGGAATGACGAAAATGTGAAGTTTGCAATTGCCTCTAAAGTATTTGAATTAGAAAAGGCCTTTTCCAATTTAGAACATGGTTCAAAGCCCTTCAATACCCTTTCGTGATATTTCTTTCGATGGTAATCCGATGGCATTTTTCACTATAGTGCATATTGATAATTTCATGCTATATAATTGCGGTGAAAATATATCTCCGCGTTGAACCTCCGCTGCAAACGGTTTATTTGAGATGCGCTTTGCCTTTATCCCTCCCACTCGGCGGGGGAGGGAGGGGTGGGGGTGGTTTTCATGCTTCGTTGTGCCCCATTCAGGCATGGGGGTTAGTGAAGTTGCGAGTATTTCCTCGCCCGGGGTGAGGTAGGTTGCGGGCTTTTCCACTTCTGAGGTGAGGAATTTTGTCGAGTCCCCGTAGTGGAGCAGCGGGGGAAAGGTTTCCATGCGCAGGGGATAAGAAGTATTTCTGTTATGAGCGTTACCGTGAAAATACAACATCTGGGTCCTTCTGCGGGGACCGTAATCGCGGTTTTTTCAGCACGCTGTTAAGCCTAATTTGAGAGGGTGTAATTTAGAATGGAGAAGGGCATTACAGTCAAACCCAAACCCGATGAGATAGAGTGCCTTTATGCAATAACAAAGGCTATCCACGCCAGCCTCGATCTGCGTCAATCCCTTTACAAGGTTCTGGACCTGTTATCCGAGCGTCTGGGTATGAACAGAGGTTCCATAACCCTCCTCAATAAAGACACGGGACAAATTCATATCGAGGTTGCCCACGGCATATCCCCGACAGAACAAAATAGGGGGAGATACAAGCTCGGAGAGGGAATAACAGGTAGGGTTATAGAGTCCGGCAGGGCCATGGCAGTGCCGCGCCTCGACGGAGATCCCTTTTTCCTCGACCGCACGAAGGCAAGAAAAAAACTGGATAAGTCGAAGGTAGCGTTTCTCTGCGTTCCGGTAAAAGAAGGAGGCAGGGTAATAGGGGCTCTCAGTGTTGACAGGACTTCTGAGGGGGAAAACTCATTCGGAGACGAACTGAGAATTCTTTCCATAATCAGCACCCTTATTGCCGAGAAGGTCTCGGTGCTTGAGAGGATAAACAGGGAGACTGATGAACTCAGAGAGGAAAATCTGCGGCTGAGGCGGGAACTGAACAGGAAGTACAGCTTTTCAAACATTATCGGAAACAGCCGCAAGATGCAGGAAGTCTTTCATCTGATCACACAGGTGGCAAAGAGCAATGCAAACGTACTCCTTTTGGGGGAAAGCGGCACGGGAAAGGAGCTTGTCGCAAACGCCATTCATTTTAACAGCCTGCGGGCTGAAAGGCCTTGCATAAAGGTCAACTGCGCGGCGTTGCCTTCAAACCTTGTTGAGGCGGAACTCTTTGGACATGAAAAGGGCGCCTTCACCGGGGCGAGTCGTCAGAAGATGGGTAAGTTTGAACTGGCCAATGGAGGAACGATCTTTCTGGATGAGATAGGCTCTCTTGCCCTTGAGAGTCAGGGTAAGCTCTTAAGGGTGTTGCAGGAGCGTGAATTGGAGAGATTAGGCGGTACAGAGACATTGAAGGTCAACGTGCGTCTCATCGCAGCCACAAATAAGGATCTCAGCTCAGCGGTGGAGGCAGGATCATTCAGGGAGGACCTTTTCTACAGACTCAACGTCTATCCTATCTATCTGCCTGCCTTGAGAGAGCGTGAAGCTGATATTCTTCTACTGGCTGATTATTTTTTGGAAAAGTATGCAGGTGAATATAAAAAGGATATTAAAAGAATCTCAACGCCTGCCATAGACGCCCTTGTTCAGTACCACTGGCCGGGTAATGTGAGGGAACTTGAAAGCTGTATCGAAAGGGCGGTGCTGCTTTGCGACGATCAGGTTATTCACAGCTATCACCTGCCTCCGACCCTTCAGACGGCAAAGGATACAGGCACGCAGCAGGCCCAGTCTCTTGAAGAGGCAGTAGATAGATTTGAGCGGGAGATACTCATAGATGCCCTCAAGACAACAAGGGGGAACATGAGGAAGGCTGCCCATGCCTTAAATACCACTGAGCGAATCTTTGGTTACAAGGTCAGGAAATATGCCATAGAACCCAAGCGTTACCGCTAGCGTTAGAGGGCTGTATTTCTTGTTATTGATACTTAAAGATGTTAATGTGTTGGTATGATCTCAAAAATCTGGAGCGGGTGCGGCTTGCTGGTCTGCTTGTCCTGATCTGCGCGAAGCCGTACTCCCAATTTATTGAGATGATAGATCTGTTGGATGTCGAATTAGTGCCCATCCGTAAATGGCTATTTTCACCGATTTCGGAGTTGGGCTCAAATTTTAATCCTCGAAATACGTAAATGTATTCCTGTGGTTAAAATTATCGCCCGCCTTGAACTCGACGAAACTATCTCATTTCCGGATGGACACGAATTAAGAAGACGCGGTTTCTCTTTGATCTGTTCTTGGCGAAGTGATTAGTCCCCCAGTTGTGTTATGCCGAGTTTTCTTAAGGCCGCCCCGCGGCAGAGATTTTTGGCCTTTTCCCCCATTTGCTGCCTTCCAAAATCCAAGAGGGAGATGAGTGTTATGGAGCATGAAAAGACGCACGCCCAGCTTGTGACTGAGGTTGCTTCCTTGAGGGCCAGGGTCAATGCCCTTGAGAAACTATCCGAAAGATACTCCAGACAGGCCGACTCTTTTGGTGAAAATGCAGCCAGATACCTGGCCATGATAGAGGCCTTTGAAGGCCTCATATATATTTGTTCCAAAGATTATACCGTTGAGTTCATGAATGGGCATTTCATAGC
>MNYJ01000079.1 GCA_001874005.1 Desulfobacteraceae bacterium CG2_30_51_40 | reverse complement strand
AACCAATGCTATTCTCTTGCTTTCTTTAAAGGCAGTTTTGTCTTGCAGATGACCAGCACATCTGTGTCCACCAGTATTGGCCGAGACACGATTAACTCCTTTCCCATTCGCCACGAATTGATTCAAAATCAGGAAGATCCATACGATCCTTCCAGATTCCGGCAGCCTTGCGCAACACAGACTCCCTGCGCGCAGCGCTTGTTTGACCAAAAAGCTTATCGATGGCATCTCGAATAATCTCACTTTGTTTCTTGCCGAGAACCTTGGCGATAGCGGCCAATTCGTTGCGTTGGCTTTCTGTTAGGTATATTTGGGTTCTTACCACGGCGCACCTCCCATAAAATATACATTAACATTATACATCACCCAAGTAAATGCGATGCGCTCTTGACACGCCTCGTTGTTCTTGCCTTTATCCTGATCGCGGTATTTCTGAGACAGGGCTCCAGTTTTCGATCAATGTCGAATTGTTGTGATGCCTGCCAGGCAAGGTGGGATGCCCGTATGTCCGGCTTCTTTTGTAATTGCTCCTCCACCCAGGTTCCTATTTTCTTGTTGTCGTACACTGAGGCCACAGTATCGGTTAGAAGCCTGCGGGCCTCCCCAGGGTTTTGTTTATCAAGGGTTTGCCAAAACAGCATCGAGAGAAGCCGTATAGCCTTCTGTCTCACCTGCATTATCGCCCTTGCAGCTTTAAGGCTCCTTGATCTGAAGGTCGGCCAGGAGAGTTTACCCCGCGTCCTAATAACCCTTGCAATCCATTTTTGTTTGAGTTATCTTTCAAAAGCGGTATGCCTTTGAAAGGTCATAAGGTTAAAAGTTGATGGCTTTTCCTTAAGTGCGCAATCACTTGCATCCAATACGGCCCTATCGCTTAAAGGGCGTGTTCAAGCCGGAAAAGGGGAAACATGAATTACCTGGAAAGGATTATGCTGAGGTCGCCCTGGTGGTCTGAAGAGAATTGGGAACAGGATGATAGGTCACTTAAACAGGCGCGCTCCGCAGGCTTCCTATTCCGCCACCTCAGCGCTGAACAACTCCGTCTCGAAAACCTCCCGCCCGGCCGGATCAGCATCATCAGGGGACCCCGGCAGGTGGGGAAGACGACTGAACTAAAGCTTCTGGTGAAGGATCTCATCTCAGCCGGCATAAAGCCCCGATGCATTGGCTACTATCCGTGCGACGACATCATCCACTTCCGCGAACTCATTGACCTCATCCGGGCATTTGTGAAAACCCTCCGTGCTCAAGGCAATTACGGCTTTCTCCTCCTCGACGAGGTAACCATGGTGAAGGACTGGGCCAGGGCGATCAAGCCGCTTGCCGATAGCGGTGAACTGGAGCGCGTTTACCTCTTGATTACAGGATCTTCCGCCGTGGAGATGAGGCGCGGATACGAGCGCATGCCTGGACGGAGGGGCGGGGGATTCGACATTGCCTTTCTCCCCCTTTCCTTTGCTGAGTTCTGCCGAGCTTTCGGGCATGAGCCTCTTGAGGGGAGCCTGATGGAGCTTTTAGATGATGAGTCAGTTTTTGGGATGTTTCAAGCGGAATCCCTCGCTCGAAAAGAACATTATATCCAACTTCTCGACTCCTATCTTGATTGGGGAGGCTTCCCCATGGTTGTAGCCGAACTTCTCAAAAAAGGCGCCGTTGGAGCTGAGACCATGGAGGTCTATCGGTCGGTGATGTTCAGCGAGTTTGAAAAGCAACGCAGAAGTGTTCCTCAGTTCATGAGTCTAATGAGAAAGCTTTACGGTGTGTTGGGGGCCCCGGTAAGCTATAATGCACTGACACAGGATACAGGGTGTCGCTCCAATGCCGTCGTGCAGGACTATCTGGGGATTTTTGGCGGGGCATTTCTGGGTTTCGAGGTACCCTGCATTGATCTGGCTCACCGGCGTCCCTTTCCGAAGCGAGAGAAAAAATTCTACGCCATTGACCCGATACTGTGGAAGATCACCGCGGAAAACGCAGGTTTGCCGCCTGCCCAAAAGGCGGCACTGGCTGAACAGGCAACCGCGGTTCATCTCGCCAGAGCGCTTGCCGACCGCTGGAGCACCCTGGGCACACTGGAAGGTCTTTACTATTTTCGTTCCAGGAAGGGAAACGAGGTGGATTTCGTCTTCCTGAATAGGCCTGAAGATGAGCCTTTCGGAACTGAGGTCAAGTACCAGGCCGGTGTCTCGGGCTGGGATGAACAGAGCATCTCCAAGGGCATCGGCAGAGGGGTACTGGTGACAAAGGATGCCTTCAAGTGGGGCAAGATCTGCCATATCCCCCTTTGGGCATTCCTATTAGTGAGATGTGGTGGCCTCTAGGATCAAAGGGTATGTCATTAGCTTAACCTGCTCACCATGGGCCACGGCATCGCCCTCCCTCCTGGGGGCGGATGCCGTGGCCCAATCGCGCAAAGAGCGGAGAAATGTAGAGGGGTTAAAAAAGTGGACGGTAGGTAAGACTGGTTCGGCAGATTCTATCCGTTGGTCTAACAGCTCTATATCTCTTCCAGTTTTTCAATATCCAGATCATCGGTCACTGCGACGCCTTTAGACTTCATCTCATCAATTGCCTTGGCTGAGGTATCTGCGGCGACTCCCTTGCTTAAATTCTTTACCATGATGACCTTGTATCCCTTAGAGACCGCGTCCAGCGCCGTTGCTTTCACGCAGTAGTCTGTCGCGATACCGTAAATAACTACTTTCTTGATACCTGCCTTTTTCAGGATATTGTCCATTTCGGTTTCTTTGCCGCCGTCATCCTGGAAACCCGAGTAACTGTCGTACCGGGGATCCATGCCCTTTTTGACAACGGCTTTTAAGAGCTTTTCATCAAGCAAGATCTTAGCCCCAGTGCTGTTCTGAACACAATGGGGCGGCCACATGACCTGGTCTTTTCCTTCGAGTTTAATCACCTCGAAAGGTTTTTTTCCGGGGTGATTTGTGTAGAAAGAGGCATGATTCCCAGGATGCCAATCCTGAGTTGCATAGATCGGAAACCCGGCGGCTTTCAGTCTGGCTGTCGCGTCCTGCACCGACTTGACATAAGTGGCGTCAGTCCCCTCCACCGCAAGAGATCCCTTCTCGGTTATAGTGAAATCCCCCTGAAGATCAACCACGATAATCGCAGTGTCCAGACATTTCTTGCCTGCCTTTGCCTGCTTGGTTGTCTTCGCCATGACCATCCCTCCCAAGGCCGACATGGCTAACAATACAACAATCATTACCTTAAAACTCCGTCCATTCATAGGTAACCTCCTTGATGTAATAAAAAAGGTAACTAAATATGTAATAAAAAAAGTAATTAAAATGTAACACGCTGTCAAGGGCACTCTTACAAGTCTCCGTCAAAGTCAAGCCGTAAGGCCTGGGCACGTGATTAGCGGCTTAACCCTGAATCCATGGCAGGTTATGAATCGTCAAAGGATCGGCCAGGAATCAAGTCCGTTAGGAGACTGCCTATGGCCCATCCTGAAACGCAGGCTTAAGGTACTGAGGGATTGGCAGGCCGGTTTTTCTTGACTTTGAAGATAGGGCCGCATCATATTTTCATAGAGCGATTGATCTGCTGCCAAAAGCAGTTTCCCGCATACCGATACATTAACTGGGGGAAGGTTCCATGAAACGAATACTTGGGCTTTTTTGTGCATTTTTGACTCTTGGCTGTGTCTCAGTTCAGGTTGAGGCAGGATCGAGCTTTGACAAGGCCGTGCAAGGCCTTTCAAGAGAGCTTGTGAAGCGGGGAGAGCTTTTGGGAAAAGAAGTGGTTGTCAGCCCGCACGCCTTTTATGACGCCGTGACCGGGATAAGCCTACCCCTGGCCATACATCTCAAGAACAGACTGGTTCCGGAACTCACGGAAATGGGGGTAAGGGTGCTCCCGCCCGGCCTTGATCAGCTTGATTGCCTTCGGATAAAGGGATCATGGATCAGGGAAGGCGATGAGCTTGCGATAAATCTTGAGGCGGTAAGATTCGGAGACAAAGGCACAGAGGTTCTAGCCTCGGTCTCTGGAAAAGTTCCGCTAAGAGAAGTAGATCCAAAGGCCCTTGAGGCAGACCGTGATTCCTGGGCGCGGTACCTGATTCGCAGGCTTGAAGCGAACTCATCAGGGGCAAGGTCCATTGCCATTCACGTAAGGCCCATAAAGGTTCCTGCCGATAAGGTTAATTCCGACCTGGGTGTCTATCTTTCCGAGTGGCTCTATGCGGCGCTTTCTGAGAGCAGTGCCCTGCGACCGCTTGATCAGGGGACGGCAATGCGCGGCCTTTCCCTCAAGGAATTGCGCACACGGGGAATCGCCCCGAAGGCCAGGGATGAAGGGGAACACTCTTCCCTTACGTCCGATCTTCTAAGGGCGGATGGTGAGATGCGGGGTGAGGCGTGGCTGCACAGCGGAAAAGACATAATCGAGGTGCGGCTCCGCGTGGTAGCCCGAAGCGGGATCCAGGTAACGGCCGCTTCGGGAGATATCCCCATCGCGCTCTTTCCACCTGAACTCTTCCAGCCGCAGAAGGTTTCCGCCCCTATCCAAAAAGAAGGCATATCCAAGAAGGGCCTTCTTGCTGAGATCAGCACCACGAGGGGGGAAGGCCGGCCTGTTTATTACAAGGGCGACAAAATCTCCTTTCTGGTGCGCGTAAACAGGCCTGCCTATGTTTATCTCTTTGATCTGGACGAGGCGGGCGCGGCCGCACTTCTCTATCCCGTGGGAAGAGACGGGGAGCCCGCCGATACCGGTCTTTGCGGAGGACGCCTTGAGCCGGGCGTGCCTCTTGTCATCCCGGAAGACGGGTGCAGCGTTGATCTGGTTGTGCAGGAGCCTTTCGGAACGGACACGGTCTGGGCTGTGGCGCTTGAAAGGAAACTGGAACTCCCTTCATCCCTTGGCGGAGACTGGCGGCGTTCAGAGACACTTTTGGAGCGGATAAGAAGCCAGGGCCTCGCCGGCCAGGACGGCTACGCGGAGTGTGAGCTTACACTCATCACCAAGCCCTGACAAGAGAAGCCCTGCTGATTGCTCAGAAGCCCTAACAGCTATAATCAGCCAAACGGGCGCATGAACCCTGCGATCTCCTAAACGAGTTTGCGGTCTCTTCAACGGGTTTGCGATCCCAGGAGATGGCAGCTCAATAGACTTTGCTCCTCAGGGCCTTGCCGGCAAGGGGGTTATAGAGTTTGGTGATGGCAAACTTCATAACGTCCAGACTCTTTACATTGAAGATGATATCGAGCAGCGTCAACTGACTCTGTTCAGGAAGAACACATTCGTTTGACGCGCTGAACTCGAGGTCGGGAAAGCTCTTTTTAAGCTTTTTCTGATCCTTTTCGCTCATGGCCACCTGAACCCCTCTTTTCCCTTGAATCTCCTTGATATTGTCCCCCAACCCAAGGTCCTGCAATTTCTTTTCCTGTTCCTGATTCAAAAACACATTTATGCAGTAATCCGCCATAGCAGCTCCTCCTCTTTCTATAGTCTTATTATTTCAGTGACACAGGAAGGGATCTTTCCCTTCGATCACTTCGGCATACCCTTTTATCTATTTGTATGCACGCTGTCAAGTTCCCCCGTGATCGCCCCAAGATAGTTCATGACTTAAAGACGAAATAGACCTTTATGAGTCGCTAACGAATCTCTTGAGGCGAAGATATTCCTTTCCTAATTCGCTCTCAACCAAGACCATCCTGCCGGAGGCTTCTGTGATTGCCTTAACGGTAATTCAAGTTTAAGGATTCAAGGTTCGTTGATATTTGACCTTAGGGGTTCAACCATTCCCTCTGTCATCAACTGCCATGATGTACGGCCATCCATTCAAAAACCGCAGCAATCCGTCGTGAATCAGGCCATTGGTTGCCACGCAGCCTGGTTCTTGAATCCTATACGGCTCGCCCTGCAGCGTCGTGCATCGCCCGCCTGCCTCCCGAACAAGGAGCACGCCGGCGGCCACGTCCCATGGCTTCAATCCTGTCTGAAAGTAGGCGTCCATCCATCCGGCCGCCACATGGGCAAGCGCCAGTGCAGCCGAGCCAAGGGCACGCAATGTTCCGCAATGCGAAATGATATTGCGCAGATAACCCAGCATCCGCTCGCGCGCCTCATCTGCGTGTCCCCAGTCCAGCCCGATCATGGCATTATCAGGCTCCGCCGTCTGACTTACTCGAAGGGGGACATTATTAAGCCTGGCCCCACCCCCTCTTTCGGCCACAAAGGTATGACCACGCAACGGATCATGGATGACCCCCAGCAGAGGGTTCCCGTCCTCCAGCACACCGATTGACACGGCGAATACCGGGTGATGGTGCGCGTAGTTCGTAGTCCCGTCAAGGGGATCCACAACCCATGCATATCCGTTTCCGATCGCGCCATCCCCAGCCTCCTCCGAGATAATTGCATGATCGGGAAACCGGGCATGAATCAGCTCCATGATGAAGGATTCCGCTGCGGTGTCCGCATCGGTTGCCAGATCCCGAAAGCCCTTTACGGTGATCTCGCGCCCGCCCGGATAGCGATCGGCAATAATTCTACCTGCTCCCAGCGCCGCCTCGATGGCTGTCATTAGCATGTCTTTTCCTTTTCCTGAGTCTGCCTCGGCCACCTGGACTCGATATGGGCCATGATCCTTTTTGCGGATTCCCGGGGAGATAACAGGTCCGATCGCACCACTACTTCCGGATGCTCCGGCTCCTCATAAGGGGCAGAGATGCCAGGAAGCCCACCCTTCAAAGTTCCATCCAGAGCATGCCTGTAAAGGTCGTGTTCCACCGGTTGTCCCAGGCGCCTTGCCTCACGCTTCTCGCAAGTCTCAATAGGGCACCGGATATAGATTTCTGCAAACTCGGGGATCAGAACTCTTGCGAGATCCCGGTATTCTCTGCGATTAGCTGTTGCGTCAATGATCACGTTTTTCCCGCCCTCCATAACCAGCAGTTTGGCCATCAGCGCCAGGGAACGGTATACGATGGCGCGTTCCTCCTCAGTATATCGCGGTTCAGGAGTGATAACTTTTCGAATATTATCCAGGCTCAGACTGACGGCGCTAATGCCCGAGGATGCGAGCATGGCTGCAAGCTCTCTCAGAATGGTACTCTTGCCGGATCCCGGCAGCCCTGTCAGCCAGAGGCAAAAGCTCATTTCCCCTCCAGATAATCGGCAATTTTCTCCGGTTCGAATCTGCTTGTCCTGAGGACCGAAAACCCGAAGTCAATGAGTTTTCGCTTGGTCTCAGTCCTGTCATCCGGGTAAAACCTGGGATTGGCGATGACCAATACCCTGAAGGCAAAAAACGGCTGTGTAACCTCAAAGAAGCCTTCGTCATGGGTCTTTTCGAGGTAGGTCTCCAAAAAGATTCGTAACCGTTCACGGGTTCAAAAGTTCAGGGGTTCAGGGATGTTTCTCGCTTTCTTCCATCCCTGTTTGGATATCTATGAGCCATCGACTGGCCGGCATTCGTCGCTACAAACCACTGAACAGGCGATCGAACGGACGCATATTGCCAAAAAGGTCTCGTGGTAGGTTCTAATCGGGTCGCTCTTGTTTCTTTTGCCCTCAACCTGGAACCTTGAACCCGGAACATGTGAACGCTTACGAA
>MNYJ01000180.1 GCA_001874005.1 Desulfobacteraceae bacterium CG2_30_51_40 | reverse complement strand
TCTTACTTCTCAAAAAACCCGTCTGAGAGACACGTGGCAGGTACTGGGCCTTTTCGAGGGGCCACAGAGCGCGACCAGCCATGGATTCACGGGGATTCCCAAAAAGGAACGTATAGACTGGGTGCTTGCAAGCCCTGAATTTCTTATCAGGGAAGCATCCATTATACGGGACGACTTTGAGGGAAGATACCCATCCGATCATTTCCCTTACAAGGCCGACCTTGACCTTCCCTGATCCGCCCCGGCCTACAGGCCCAGGTCCTGATTTATAAGCACCACTCTGATCCTTCCCTTCGGAAAGGACTTCTCAGTAATCGTCCAGTTGTTGCATATCCTGTCCGGGCTCTTACAGTCTTCGCAGAAGGAAGTCTTAACGCAGGGGGTCTTTTTGTCCAAGCGCATAGCGTTGGCAGGGGCTGCAAAGTTCTTGATCCTCATCATGGCCTCATCTACATCCGGGACAATCTTGTTTCTTCCCACCACAAGTAAAACATTTTTGGGTCCGAAGGTTATGGCGGCAACACGGTTTCCGATCATATCGAGGTTTACCAGGATTCCAGATTCGGTTACAGCGTTAGTGCCGGCTATGAAAAGATCCGCCAGCAATGAGCGCCTCCTCCATTCGATAACCTCCTCCTTGGGTATGGCCTTGTCGAAGACGTCAATGAATTCGAGGCCCGTCATGGACTTGACCTTTTCGTAAAGGCCTGTCCCCGTAAAGGTCATTGAACCACCCCATGATATCTTCTTTGCTCCCGTCTCCGGGATAATCCTTTCACAGACAAGGTTTATGGCATCATCGGAACTCTGCGCCACATAGGCATTGAAATTATTAGCCTCCAGAGCCTCCCTGACCGCCTCAAGTCTTTTGCGCCAGTAGTTTTCAACCGGTTTATCCATGTTCCGAGACCTCCCCTTCCTGAAAAAGTGTTCTTAAACCCCGTGTTGAATAATCCGCTGTATGCAGGCTGAGGGAAAATGCCCGGCTGCAGGGCCTGCTAAGTCCCGATGAAGGCGGACATAGAATCACACCGCAGTGAAGCGGGATGATCAAAATGCAGCAGATGGACGTTTTTCAGCCCCGAGGCAAACCTTATCATATCAGAAGCCACGATGAAAAGCCCAATAGCAAGCCGGATTACTTCAACTATACCTGCCCGAGGATAAGTCATCATGCCAGTCACTGTCAACAGAGGCATGGGACTTGACTAGGCCGACTTCGTAATAGACACTGCGGGAAAAAAATGAAAAAGGAGCAGGATTTTATGCCTTATATCGAGATAGACGGACTCAAGAAATACTATGAGATTTACGGTGAGGGTGAAACCATCGTCTTCCTGCACCACGGGTTCGGCTGCAGCAAAATGTGGAAGGAGATATACCCTTCCTTTCTTGAACTGGGATACAGGGTGGTTATCTATGACAGAAGGGGCTATGGGCTCTCCGATCCAGGCTCGGATTTTTTCACATTTTACGTCAGCCCGTCCTTCAGGGCCCAGTCGGTTCAGGAACTCTTCAGATTAAGGGAGGAACTCGGTCTGGATGTCTTTCACCTCGTTGGCCAGTGCGAAGGAGGCGTTGTGGCAATAGATTATGCTACGGCCTGTCCTACCCACGTAAGAAGCGTCACCACCTCAAGCACCCAGTGCTTTAGTAATGTCACAATGAGGGAGTTCAACGCTGAAAAGTTCCAGAAATCCTTCCGTGAGCTTGATCCACAGCTTCAGAAAAAGCTCTTTGACTGGCATGGAGATCAAAGGGCCGAAAGATTCTTTGAGCAGTTCCGGACGGAGGGAGGGGCCTATGGATCGGATATCTTCGATCTCAGGCCGGTTCTTCCTTACGTCCATTGTCCGGCCCTTGTGCTTTTTCCCGACAGGAGCTTTCTCTTTGAGGTAGAGCAGGGAGTTAACTTCTACAGGCACCTGAAGAAAGGAGAACTTGCGGTGCTGCCGCGCTGCGGCCATAACACCTATGAGCAGAAGCCCAAGGAGTATGTCGCGATCGTTTCTGATTTCTTGAGGGGAACAAGGGGGGCGGCAAACGACCAGGCGCAGCTTATGGCCACATGCGTGGCACCAGGCAAAAGCTCATGATGCGGGCTTGATATATCAATAGGAGTCCCCTGGTGTCATCCATCTCAAGTCACGCACAACCTTCAAGAGTGAGGGCAGGGCTATCATCGGAAGTAGGAACAACCAAGCTTCAAGGTCTGGTTCCGGAAAGAAGTGTTTCTTCCTTTTCATCCACCTGCAAGGGGCTCCATGTAAGCTTCGACTCGAACTGTGTCACCGTCCCTGAGTCTTCTCTTCAACCCTTCCGGCAATTGAAAATGGCTCTTTCCATTAATGTAAACATGACGGAGGTCATCCCCCATCTCTCCACCCTCAGTAAACCTCAAATACGGGCACCTGTCAGATAGCTTCTGTAAGACGTCCCTTAGGGTATCCTCATCATCCTTTATGTTTACTTCTACCGGAGGTTCAAAGACGTCCTTTATGAAAAGGTTTGAATCAACAGTCACCTTTATTGTCATTTTCTCCACCTCCCCCAAGCGTTCATAAACCAGTTTGTCTCGCCTTCGAAGATAAAAATCCTCTTTCAATCTCTTCACTGTTTCCGAAAGCTTTTTCGGGGTCGGCATCGTCTCTTAGCAATAAGCCCGGTCTGCTCTTCTCGGCTGCGATTGCAACCCCGATGAAACAGCGTCGTGTATTTTCACGGTAAACGCTCATGACAGAAATATTTTGTCGCCCCCGCAAATGAAAATCCTCCTCCGGCTCTGCACTTTGCGAGGTCGAGGATTTCCCTTCCCCCCGCTCGGGGGAGGGTCGGGGTGGGGGGTGTATTTTCGCGGTAAATCATTGATGTCGCAACCCAGCCTCCCCCTCCAGGGCCGACCCCAGCGCTCATAAAGGCCCTCTTCTATCCCCTGCCAATAATCACTATAAAATTTAAAAAGCTCAAGGGTAGTACGAGGCGGATCAGTGTTATGCCCAAGCGGCATTATTTCCATTAATAAAAATATATCCGCATCCAATATGTGTCAACACGCCACGTTACACGGTTCTATTTCTTTTTCATGAAAAGCTAAGCATCCCTGTGGCATAATTGTATGTACTGATCATTACTCAGGGTATCGCAGGCATTGGATCCGCGCATTTTTCCTCAGGCTGACAACAGAGGTTTTTGAACACGCTGATAAAGTGTAGCGAATGAACAATTTTCTTGACAAATAAAATAATGTATAATTTATAATGTTTCAAATCAGGGGGCTTTGATGAACAAAATAGAGCCAAAAACCCTTCACCAGGAAGCCACGGCGCAGATACGCCAGATGATCAGGGAGGGTAGCCTGGTCAGGGGCCAGAAGATTGATGAAAAGCACCTCTCCGAGATCATGGGCGTGAGCCGCACGCCGGTCAGGGAGGCGCTCAGGGTCCTTCAATCCGAAGGGCTTATTGATTTGATTCCCCACAAAGGAGCCCATGTAGCACAACCCAGCATTGAAGAGGTCCGCGATCTCTTTGAGGTCATGGGCGTCCTCGAGGGAACATGCGCCCGGCTTGCCGCTTTCCGTATAAAAAAAGACGGTCTCAAGAAGCTCCAGTCGCTTCATCGCAGTCTTGAAAAGCACTTCAAGAACAGGGATGCAGAGGCCTATCTGGAAACCAACCATCATCTCCACGTCTTGATTCAGGAATTGTCGGGCAACAAAGTACTAAATGACATACTTAACGGTCTGAGACAGAAGATCCTCCTTTACCGCCACCGACAGTTGCATCACAAAGATCGTTTCGAAAAATCCATGCAGGAACACAGGGTTATAATGGAAGCTCTACAAAGGCACGACCCTCAACTGGCTGAAACTGTAATGCTAAAGCATTTGAACAATCAGTGTGAAGCCCTTGTAGATCTATATTCCCGGGAACATGAAACGGACGATCGAAAGCGGGCGACTTAGCTCGCTAATTGGATAAAAACATTCAACTATAAGGAGGATGTAGCAATGAAAGGGACAATGCCTAAAGGGAAAATCCTGTTTTCTGTCATCTGCCTGAGTCTTTTGATCTGGGCATGGGCCAGCACAATTGAGGCCGCCCCTACGATCATAAAATTATCCCACCAGTTTGCCGCTGGAGATATAAGAGATCAGATGGGAAGGGTCTTCGGCGACAAGGTGACAGAGAAAACCAAAGGCCAGATACAATTCCGCCACTATCCGTCCCAATCCCTGTTCAAGGCCAAAGACCAATGGGATGCAATGCGAAAAGGGGCACTGGATATGGCGGTTTTTCCTCTTGACTACGCATCCGGAAAGGTCCCGCAGTTTTCCATAACACTTATGCCTTGCGTACTGAGCAGCGTAAAGCAGGGAATCTCATGGAGAAATAAGCCGATTGGAAAGAAGATAGAGGGCTTGATGGAAGAAAATGGGGTGAAAAATGTCCTCTGGGCATGGTTCGACGGAGGCATCGGCAGCAAGGTCAAACAGATAAAGGTTCCCGAAGACGCAAAAGGGACAAAGCTGAGAGCAGCCGGCAAGAAATTCGAATTCATGCTCCAGGAGGCGGGTGCTTCCATCACAAGCATGCCCTCCTCCGAGGGCTATCACGCCCTGGCAACCGGCGTAATAGATACGATGCTGACATCCTCCGCCTCATTTGTTTCATACCGCCTGTACGAAGTGCTTAAGTACATAAATGTCCCCAAGGATTTTTCTATATGGTACATGACGGAGAATCTCTGCATATCCAAGAAGACATGGGACAGATTGACGCCCGACCAGCAGAAGATATTCGAAGAGGTTGCCGATTGGATGCATGAGAACTGGATCGCTCAGAATTTCAAAAGCCTTGTGGATGAACTCATCCAGGAATTCACAAAGGCAAAAGTTGATATCCACTACATGAACAAGGCGGAGTTTGACCTCTGGCTGGACTTTGCAAAGAAGACGGCCTGGAAGGATTTCGCCAAGTCCGTAGATGGAGGTCAGGAATTACTCGATATGGCCCTCGATGCAATGAAATAACGGAAATAAAGGGTTGGGGCAGGAGAGGCATTCTGCCTCCTCAGCCTCCCATAACGGGCACTGGATGGGAAACGTCAGGCACCATAAGGATCATTACCTGTGGGGGTGGAGACCATGAAAGACTTAGCCCGCTATCTAGGCAGGATCGTAAACGCTTTGAGTTATGTCACAGGAGGGATTGCTGCCCTTGCCCTTGTTGCCGCTGCCATTATCATCACAGAGGGAGTGGTGGTAAGAAAACTGTTGGGTGTTTCAACTATCTGGCAGATAGAGGCATCGGTTTACCTTCTCATGTATGCCTGCTTCGTCGGAGCAGCATTTGCCCAGATGCACGACCATCACCTGAATGTTGATCTGGTGATCATCCATCTGAGTCCACGATCAAGAGAGATAACGCTCATAACCGTATCGGTTCTGACCTGCATCCTGTGCGCCATAATAGCAGTTTATGCATGGCCCATGTGGTATGAGGCCTTCATCCGCGGCGACCACTCCGAATCACTATGGGGGCCGCCTATATGGATACCGTATTTCTTTATTCCTTTCGGGATGACTCTACTTTTTCTGCAATACATTGTCAGCATATCAAAGAGAATCGTGGCGTTGAAAAACTGCATCAGGGATCCTGGGCGATGAATGTCCTAATTATCACGAAACGAGCACTAGGCACACACAAGCTGTAAACGGATATTGCGAAAGGGTCATCAAAAATGAACGAAAACTTCATGGCCTTACTCCTCTTCAGCAGCGCATTCGTCCTTCTCATGTCGGGCATCCCGATCTGGGCAGGGCTCGCGGGCATTTCACTTGCATTCATCCTGATCTTCGCGCCTCACATCCTTGAGGCGATTCCGGTTGTCCTATACGGAAGTATGGATAATTTTGCGCTTCTAGCCATTCCGCTCTTTATCCTTCTGAGCGCCCCGATAGCCGCATCAAACGCAAGCCGTGACCTATATGAGACCCTTCACAAGTGGCTCCACAAGATACCCGGAGGGCTAGGGATCGCAAACGTAATAGGATGCGGCATCTTCGCAGCGCTCTGCGGATCAAGCCCTGCCACAGCGGCAGCCATCGGAGGGATAGGCATTCCCGAGATGAGAAAGAGGGGCTACTCCCCTGCCCTTGCAGCCGGTCTGATAGCACATGCCGGAACCCTGGGAATTCTGATCCCGCCAAGCCTCACCATGATACTCTACGGGGTCGCTACCGAGACCTCTATAGGCAAATGCTTTATCGCAGGCGTCATCCCGGGCTTTCTGCTGATAGCCCTGAGCTGCGCGTGGGTAGGCATTATCGTCTTTTACCGGAAGGTTAAACCTGGGAAAAGAAGGGGCGTATATTACATAGAAGAAAGCGCCGTGAAGGAGAGTTTCTCACTGGCTGAAAGATTTTCATCGCTGGTCAAGATACTTCCCTTTCTACTGATCATCGCAGGCATCATGGGATCGCTCTACGGCGGCTGGGCCACGCCGAGCGAGGCTGCGGCTTTGGGCGCTGTGCTCGCTCTATTTTTCGTCATGACGATCTACAAGATCTATCGTCCGTCCGAGCTATGGAAGATATTCATCAAGGCCATGAATGAAAGCACCATGATCCTGCTGATCATGGCCTCGGCCCTTCTTTTTGCCTATGTCTCCAGTGATCTTTATGCCACCCAGGCCATGGGTCAGATGATACTGGATATGCCCCTGGGAAAATGGGGAATCATTTTCATGATAAACATCCTTCTCCTCTTGCTTGGGTGTTTCATCCCTCCTGCCGCCGTGATCCTCATGGTAGCGCCCCTATTGATGCCCATCATAAGCGGTCTGGGTTTTGATCCGGTATGGTTTTCGGTCATTTTGACCATCAATTTGGAGATAGGGCTGGTTACGCCGCCGGTCGGCCTCAATCTCTATATTGTAAAGAGCATAGCGCCGGATGTCCCTATGTCTCATGTTCTACTGGGGGCCGCGCCGTTTCTTGTTATAGATATCATTGTTATAGTGTGCGTGTGTATCTGGCCTGAACTGGCGGTCTGGCTTCCAAACAAGATGATAGGATAGGGAACTGATTGAGCCTTTTACTGCGCCCTTATATAAGAGATATATGCCGATGAGGTTATTATGGATGGAGAAAAACTTATAGGCGTCCTTAACGAGAGTTTTATCAGATACAAAGATAAAGAGGCCATCACCTTTATTCGCAAAGGCAGAGCTGAAACGGTATTGAAGTATGGAGAGCTGGAGAGCGATTCAAACCGCCTTGCGAATTTTTTCAGAGATAACGGGGTTCATAAAGGGGATAGGGTAATCCTCTTTTTTCCCAAATCCCTGCTGTTTGTAAGTGCCCACATTGCGCTTCAAAAGCTGGGCGCTATCGCGGTGCCTCTCAACACCGGCTTCAAGCATTCAGAGATGGCCTATTTCATCTCGGATGCCGAACCGACCGCCGTCCTCTGCGGGCCGGATCAGGAAGCGCTTATCAAAGAGGTTTCCCAGGAATCAAGAACGATAATAATGCCTTCGGAAAAGCCTTATCAGGAGGTTGACTTTTTCCGCGCCTCGCCTGAGGCCCCTCTTTCGTCGGATATCAGCGCCGACGATCCGGCGCTTATCATT
>MNYJ01000074.1 GCA_001874005.1 Desulfobacteraceae bacterium CG2_30_51_40 | reverse complement strand
CCAGATGCGTCAGTACCTCGAAAAAACCAACTCCACCCTCGAGGGCTTGGATCGCCGCAAGACCAACCGGCCCACTTCATATATGATGACCACCAAGTTCCGCAACGTCCTGATCCTAAGCTCCGGGCAGTCCCGAATCCTGAAGAAACCTCTCTCCTCCGTTCAGCGCAACTATATCAAGGCACTCGGCCTTACAGAGGAAATCTTTGTAACCTCCCAACCCCCTTCCCTGATCCAAATAAATTTACCCGACACAACTTAAAAGGGGTGTGGAATGTGGGTTTTGTCAAAGTATTTTCAGCAGAAAACCACAAGAAAATCGAAGGGGTCACCAAAGAAGCCAAAAATATTCTCCTTAAATATGATTATCCGGGTAATGTTCGTGAACTGGAAAATATAATAGAACGTGCGGTTGTGATTTCAAGAGGCCCTGCGATCTCAAGTGAAGACCTGCCGTTCCAGGGGAATAAATTTGAGTGGCTGGCTTCTTCCGAAATTGCCGGAGAGGTGAGTCTTAAGAAAAGACTGGATAGCCTGGAGTTCAGCCTGGTAAAAGAGGCGCTCGATGCGGCGGGAGGCAATCAGACTCAAGCTGCTTCTATCCTGGGTCTGAGCGAGAGGATGCTCAGATACAAGCTCAAGAAATACCGAATAAAATGACCCCAAGGCGCGTTGCCTCGAAAATACATCTCCCTCCACCGGCCGGCGGGAGGGAGAATTTTCACGCGCGGGGGCGATGTAAGCCTCCTGTCATGAGCCTTTAGGCGATAGCCCTAGAACGTCTGCAAGTTCAATGATTCGTTCTCCCAGCTTCCTGGCCGATTCTACAGCCTCGGGGTCATGAATCATTTCTCCCTGGCCGAATGCTCTTCCGTGGACTCCCCTGTTGGCGGGAATCATTTCGTGCTTCAGGAAGAAGGCGTTTATCGCCGTGATGGCTCCTTCGGCACCGTCTTTCCTTCCTGCTACAACAGCTCCTCCTATCTTATTTCTGAGCCCTCCTTTAATACACCAGGTCCGATCCATAAAGGCCTTGAGCTGAGCGGAAACATTGTTGAAATAGACCGGTGTACCCAGAACAATAACATCGGCTTTAAGGAGCATGGGCACGAGCATCTTGCTCATATCATCATCAATGGCGCATTTACCCGATCTCACACACTTCCAACACGAGCGGCACGGGGAGAAGTCATAATCAGTAACCTTGATCAATTCTCCGCCCGTCACAGACAATGCCTCCTTAAGCAGGTAATCGGTGTTGCTGTTCCTTCTTGGGCTTCCTGAAACACAAATAATATTCATGTGGATCTCCTCCGGCCTTAGTCCTTGCCGTATCAGCTTTTCACAGGTGCAACAGGACCTCCTCTTGTCAGACTCAGCAATGTTTTCCAGGCAGTAATAATCCACATAAAAAGCAGCACAATGTAGAGAGCGAACCCAATCCAGTAGATACTCTTCATTGCATAGACTGTGTAGAGCATGTAAGAGGCCCCGACATAGGCTCCTAAGGGGAAGATAAAGGCCCACCAGGACATGGCATAAGGCAGCGTTCCGCAACTGATATAGCGAATCGTCATTATTGCGGACATCACAAACCACCATATTCCAAACGCCCACCATATAAAACCAAACGCATTGATGCTTGATAGCGGCAACTGAATGATAGCAGATGAACTCTTAGCCATCACAAGCAGAGCCATAACCCCGGCCCCTATAGGTCCCAAGTTGATCCAAAGGGTGGGAAGCAATTGCGGGGGCAGTGGATCGTGTATGATAAGCCGAAAGAGAGCTATAGCCGATAGGAAGAGATAGAGAAAAAAGCCTGAAGACCAGCAAATGAAATTGAAAACCACAATCGGCTCCTGCCATGCTGCCGGCCACTGCTGCATAATCTGGCCGCCTATCAGAGGAAGGATAATAAGGGCAACTGGAGGGATAAACCAGCTTGGATTTATTTGCTCAGGCTTCATGGCGCTTCCTATAAAAAAGCGATAGGTCAAGATAAACGCGAAGAGAAGTGTAACCATTGAACCGATTACCCAAAAAACGCTCGCCACGGCTAGTATGAAGGAAGAGGGCAGATAATTCTTCCCGATCTGAAGGAAATTTCCCGCCACCACGATAAATCCTATGGGCATAGTGGGGTAGAATTGTGAATTAACAGGGTGCCCCAGGTCCTTAATGGCGTTCTGAGGGTATCTAATCCATCGCATGAGCCAGAAAAAAAGCAGTAACAGGAACAATGCCGTGTTAAACACCCAGAGAGCTGAAGCCAGGGTCCCAAGGACAGGTATCAGCGTAGCATAAGACATACTTGTTGATGCAAGAATTCCCGTACCCATTACCGATGCGAACCATGCGGGGGAGAAATCCCTGGTAAAGTTTTTATCGCTCATATTCGTATATTGACCTCCTATCGGTTTTCTTGTTCATACCTCGGCATAACTCCCGGAGCTAATTCTCTTTATGATGATGGCCGCACGCCTCCGCCGGTACCCTTGTCCAGCACATCCTTAGAAATAAAGGCCCGTGCCTTCAGCCAGGGCGAAATCCGGAGGAAGGTGACCATAAAGCCTATCTGTATAATTGGCTTAATGGCGAGAACAAGGACAGTCATAGGACTGAAGAATACGGTCGCGAGCGCAAGGGCTATGGCGATATTTTTTCCCGCAACACCATAGGAAAAAGCAATCATATCCTCATAGGAAAACCCCGCAAGTCTGGAAAATGTCACGGAGGCAAGGAACATGATCGCGTACAATAGGGCAAGCGGGGCAAGCACGATGAGGAAATATTGAGGGTGTCTGACCACGTTTTCCGCCTCAAGCGCCATTGAGACAAATACGATGATATACATGCCCAGCATGGACACGCCTGGTAGTATTGGTTTTATCTGTTTAAATGTCTCCGGGCCTTTAAGCCGCACTATCAGACGTCTTGTGAGATCTCCAAGGATGAGGGGTATCACAACGGTAATAAGGATATCCTTGAACATGCCCCAAGCGTCCAGTTGCACATAGACCCCCGCAAGGACGGGCATCCAGACAGGAACCATCACTATGCTTACAAGCAGGCTAAGCGAAACGATCACCATCGCGAGCGCCACGTTTCCCTTCGCGTACCCTGTCCATGCCGCTACCATGCCGGCGCAGGGCACAGTGCCTGTCAGGATAAGTCCCACCGCGAAATCGGGGCGGTCATGCAAGAACACGTAGGCAAGCCCAGCCGCCAGAAGGGGAGAAAATATGAAATTAAAAAGCATAGAAAAGGTTATCAATTTAAGATTAGATACTGCTTTACCTATCTCTTCTATTCTTAAGCCTATCATAATGGGATAAAGCATGATAAAAAGCGCGACTTTAGTATAATTCTTGAGGGTGGCCGACTTGGAAGGGAAAAACCATCCGAACGCAACGCCGGCCAATATCGAGACAATTATAAGAAAGATGAGATTTGACTCTATTGCCTTTGATAATTTCTGCAACCTTTGAAGCATATATACCTCTCCACTTCTTATCGCTCGTGCTTGCCGCAAGACAACTCGCAGAGCACCCCGCCGTTCCCACACTTAGCAGTTTCAAACTGAAGAATGGGGTGATCAATGCCGAAGTCGTGGAGCAATACATGCCGGATGCTTTCGGCTATGGCCTCAGTTCCGCTCAATGGTTGATCCGCTACCTCCACATGGCAGGAGAAGGCGATGCTCGACGCACTGACGTTCCATGCGTGGAGATAATGTATTCCGCATACCCCAGCGATACCCTCCAGCTTTGCTCTTATCTTCTCCAGATCGAGGTCTTTGGGGGTTGCGTTCATCAATATGCTTGTCGCCTCCTTGATGATGGACCAGCAGTTTTTCAGTATGAAGATCACTATAAGGAAGGAGAGCAGTGGATCAATCCAATACCACGGTCTTATGATCAGGATAATTCCGTTGATAAGTACCAGCAGAGAGGTGAGCATGTCTCCGACCATGTGGAGAAAGGCGCCCCTCATATTAAGACTGTGCTTCGAATCCCTATGGAGCAGCCATGCGGATAGACCGTTGCCCACCAGGCCCACTATGGCCAGATAGATCACTATTCTGCCCAGAACAGGCTCGGGATGAAGGATGCGCTGTGAAGCCTCGTAAAGTATAAATGCCGCGGCAGCGGTAAGGAGCGCAACATTTATAACAGCCCCAAGGATCTCGGCCCGCTTGTATCCGAAAGTGTTCCTGGTGGAGGCACCCTTCTTGCTTATGATGAAGGCAAAATAGGCGATTAGAAGGGCAGCGAAGTCACTGAAATTGTGAGTGGCATCAGATATTAGTGCCATGCTCTGCGCATATACGCCTCCTATGACCTGAGCGATCGGGATGATGAGGTTCAAACCTATTGCGATAAGAAGACGGGATCCCATATCGTCTCCCTCATCAAGCGAATGGGCGGAGATGGAGTGGTTATGCTGGTGGAGAGGAAGCTCCTTCTCCATTTTGCCAGAATCAACTTCGTTATCCCTATTATTGTGTTGCATGAAATTCTATGCCATCCTTAAAGCTAATCAATAACTGCGCCCGAAGAGGGCTGCAGTAAAATAAAAAAACGAGTACATCGCGCATTCTACCGAATTTGGGATTCGCCCACAGAGAATTGCCTCCAACAAGGCCCTCAATATAGTGCTCGGTTATCAATGCCTCATGGCCGGGTCTGCCAAGCATTAAACCAGCCACTAGAACTCCGCCTCCCAGTAAAGGAAAGATCTGTTTCATAAACCGCCAGGTGGACTGCACCCATATAAGCCTTTCATCATTGAGTCCGATTCATATGGTTTCTAGCAATAGCAAGAGGTATGCCGACCGGATTTCAAAAAATATTTCACTAAAACATATAGAATTCATTAGGTAATGAGACGGGGAAGAAATTGCGGCAGTGAAGGCATCTGTTTCAGCTACTGGAAGATGAAACAAAAAGTTCCAACGGCAAAGCCGGAGAAATGAATGCCCCTCTATTTCTTAAGCAATCCCAATCGCCTCATCTTTCGCCATAGGGTAGTACGACCAATTCCTAATTCCTTTGCTACCTTATCCCTGTTCCACTTATTTCTCTCCAGGGCGGCGGTGAGCTTCTGAAGTTCCAGTTCCCGATGGGAGGATTGTTTCATAATGGAGTCGCCTGACTGCTCGTCCATATCCTCGAATAGATCATGGGAAAGATGCGCCATTCCTATCACATCGCCTTTGCAGCGAATAAAAGCGTACTCGATAATATTTTGGAGCTCTCGGATATTGCCGGGAAAAGAGTGATGCATCAAAAAAGAAAGCGCTTCGCTTGAAATTCCCTTTACAGACTTCTTCTTTATAAGATTGAATTTCCCTATGAAATGATTGATGAGAAGTGGAATGTCTTCCTTTCTTTCCTGCAGCGAGGGGAGAACTATGCCGGCGACATTAAGGCGATAATACAAATCCTGTCTAAATTGCCCATTCATAGCCATCTTCTTTATATCCTGGTTCGCTGCGGCAACTATCCTGAAATCGGCCTTAAGTGTTCTCGTATCTCCGAGGGGAATGAATTCACCTGTATCGAGGACACGGAGGAGATCAGCCTGAAATGCCGCAGTGGTGCTCCCTATCTCATCCAGGAATATAGTCCCTTTGTGAGCAAGCATGAAACGCCCGGGTTTGCTCGTGAGAGCACCTGTAAAGGCTCCCTTGGCATGACCAAAAAGCTCAGACTCCAATAGCGTATCCGGAAGGGCGGCACAGTTTACTGCAACGAAGGGGCCGTCCTTTCGATTACTTAGATTGTGTATTGCCCTTGCGAAAAGCTCCTTTCCCGAGCCCGTCGGTCCAGTTATAAGAACGGGACTGTCGCTTTCGGCAACGTCCGGAAGCAGGGCAAGGATTTCCTTGATCCTTTCGTCCCGGCCAACAATATCCTCATAGGTATAGTCCCGTGAAATCTCCTTTCTGAGGCTTTCCATTTCCGAGAGATCTCTAAACGTTTCAACCGCGCCGATAATAGTTCCTTTATTATCTCTGAGGGGCACAGTATTGATGCTTATCGGTTTTCGGACTCCGGATTTACTTATAATCTCTGTTTGTATATTGTTGACTGCCTCACCTGAAGACAGTGTTGCTTCGGTCGGACAGCGTCCTTCGCATACACTTGTTCTCAGTATATCGTGGCAATTCTGGCCGATCGCATCATCTGCCCTAAACCCGGTAATCACTTCAGCCGCATGATTGAATGAGGTAACCTTCCTGTCCCGGTCAACAGTCAAGACGCCCTCACTTATGCTTTCAAGTATCGCGCAACAAGGGCTCGCAAAGGCTGAACTGATCTCGCAGGAAACAAAAGGACTGTGGGTGCAACCCTTTTCACCGCATGCTTCACATGAATCTTTCACAAAAGACTTTCTCCCTTATTTCTCGCCATGTAGATTTCCGGATCAGAATCGCTCCCAGGTTCGCTGATGGCCGCCCAGAGGAATAAAAACACAATTTCCAGTTGGTGGCAAGTTATAAGACTTACCCGGAATTGGCCATCGGAAAGTGCTCTGTTAGCGGCTACGGTCGCCTGTGGTGGCGCTATGTCATATGGCAGCCTCTTGAAGTTAATTGTAAGACAACCTGCCAGGAAGACCAGGTCTTCATTGACAGGTCCCGCTTTCTCACCTCTGATAATAGCTCCTTGACACTTGAAATGTATGTTCATATATTTGCATCACAGAAAGAAATTTGGACGCAAAGATGACACAGTCAAAATCCATAGGAAACCCGGACAATCTGGCACAGCTTTTTACGGTACTCGGTGATTCGACAAGATTACGCATTCTTTTGCTGATCCGCGATTCCGAGCTTTCGGTGCAGGACATGGCTAAAGAACTCGGAATGACACACTCGGCGGTCTCACATCACCTGCGCATCCTTCGTTCTCATCACTTGGTCAAGACCCGAAAGGAGAGCAGAAATGTTTTTTACTCCCTGGAGGATAAATGCGTCTGGAACCTCCTTGAGTCTGGAGTTGCTCATTTGAGCCACAACAATAACAAAGAGATTGAAGTGTTATGAAAGGCTGGTTCAGGTCACTCAAGGTGCCGACGGCAATAATGCTCATCCTGGCAACAAGCGCTCTTTTCGTGTTGCCGCCCAAGATGCATATTGTGCTGTGTCTCGGCAGCGACGGGCACCTTGATATAGTTGAAAAAGCCTGCCTTAGCGACTGCATTCCGTCTCATGGCCATAAAGGAGATACCTTCTCCGGAGAAAATCATAATCTTAACTGTCAGGACATACTTTTGGGATGCAGTTCCTGCGAACAAATCGCCTCCCAGGAGGGAAATAACAATATCTGCAAGATAAATGCAAACAAAGATCTCCCCCTGGTTACAGGCCTAGCTGTAGGTGACCTTTTACCAAGATCCGATTACCAAAAGCCTCTCACCTTTAATTTTCAATTTCTAAGCGCAGAGCCCCAACACCTCGCCTTCCTGGAAACGACAGTCATCGTCGTTTGATACCTTCAAGCAGTCTTCAATTAAGCGCGTGCTGGCATGTTATTAGGCAGGTGCTGCATCATCTCGTTTTAACTTATGCACCAGTATTGCTCTAAAATTGTATAGTTCTAACTGATCTTCTACAGTTGCCAAAAAATAGTTCTGCTATCTCAGATAGATGTCTGTCTTGAAAAAGTTCTTGGCACCACAGACTGCTCTTTGCAACATGTATAGCTTCATGCCACCTCCCGGATAGTCTGTGGGATGGCAACGCCTACAGCCTGGAAAATCTTCCCGCAGGTCCCGAGGCATTCACTCCTTATGGCGAGCCTCTTTCCCCGGTCTTCAATCGTGATCTCCTGCA
>MNYJ01000221.1 GCA_001874005.1 Desulfobacteraceae bacterium CG2_30_51_40 | reverse complement strand
GAAGCGAGTTCAACTCTGGCGAAAGGACCATCCCGGCTACTGGCGAAAACCCCTTAGATCGCCAAATGCGTTACAAGATTCCTTAATCACAGAACCCATTGAAAATACGAAGCAAAACGATGATTTTGCACAACATGCGTTACAATATCTCTTAATGCTTCAACCTGCTGTTTTAGTTGGGTTAATCTCACAATTAACCGGCTATGCGTTACAAGACGACATTGCCAGGGCCGCCCGCCGTCTGCAACAGTCTTCTTGCGGTGGGGGAGTCATCCGAGCCGCTGCAGGCAACAAACTGGGTGAGCCCGGCAAACATCATTATTATTGCTATCCATTTTTTCATTTTTGATTCTCCACCTTGTTGTTTATCGTATCACCCTAACTGAAAGCGGTGCGCGCGGCTGTGTTGGGTCCACACGGTCGAATTGTTATGCAAAAAATTTAAGCGCAGCGGAATTGTCGTCCAGTGGAGCGATTCGGCAGTCTTCATATCGCTGCCGACACGTTGATTCGACGGAAGGTCTCGAAACACCTTCCATCTTCCTGTTTTGTTTCCTCGATCATCCTGCGCACCACGAAATCACGAAAAGCATCCTTCTCCCGGTCATGCACGTGAGATAGAAAAGGCACAAGGCTGGGCTGATAAATCCATCGAATCATCGCTTGTTCGTCTGGAAAATGCCGGTCGGCGTTTTCACCCCAGACCCGTGCATTTTGTATAGGCCGCTCGATTCAACCAAGGTTTGATAATCATCAATAGGAGGCATATACCACGGCCACTCAAACTCGGCAAAGAATGATCGGAACTCCAGTTGTGCCATGGCTTCCCGGATTACAGAAAAGAAAGCATAGCAGTTGCCCTCACCTGCGAAATTAAAGCGGAGAATGCCACCGGCGCGAAGAGAACGGCGCACGTTCCGGAGCAAACGCCGGTGGTTTTTAACCCAGTGAAGTGTCGCATTCGAAAATACGACATCGAACTGCTCAACGAAATCGAGATCATTGATATCCAGCCTGCGGAAATGCAGATTGTGCCTTTCCTTGGACAACGCTGCGCCGATCATCCCTTCGGAAGCGTCAATTCCCGCCACTTCACCTTCAGGAAGAAGGTCAGCCATTTGAGCTGTGATGGTGCCGTCACCGCAACCGAGATCAAGAACTCGTTCAGACCCCTTCAGATTGAGCTCAGCAATGATCCTGGCTCCCCATTCCTTTTGGTGGGCGGAAGCTTTCTCGTATTTTTTACCGTCGAATTCGAGTGCCATCTTTCTCCTGCCGAACGTCGAAAGTGACCGACGCAAGTGAGCCACAGAGCGAAGCGGCGCGGCTTACTTACGTACGTTTCCACTTTCTTGTTGTGAGGTTATAGTCCTTGGAATTCGAACGGCTTGGCTTCGATAAAATGCTCACGTGCATTTCCTGCATAAACTTGCCCTGTGTCCAGAGGGAGCCTCTTGACTGGTGCTCCCGATGAGAAATCCATTTCATTCATGTCCACCCAAACAATATTTGGCGTCAGCACGTTTTCAAAATGCTCCATTAAATGACAAAAAACAGAGTGCGATTGATTCAGCGCCGACCACAACGGTTTCTCCTGAACCGCAAAGCTTGATCTCTTCCGCATCTGTTCAGGCAAAGCCGATAACCGGGGCTTCCTGGAAATCATAATATGCTAAATTGGCAGATGAAATCCGTGTGCGGCATTATTCTCCAAAAACCCCGAAGACATATCAAGGATGGATGCTAAAATTATAAGCTTTTACGCACTGCAAGCCAACGGAGTTTCTCTCAACCGATGATGTAAAGGAATTTTTGACATTTTTAGCCGTAAAGCAAAAGGTGGCAGCAACCACTCAAAATCAAGCGTTTAATGCGCTGTTATTTTTTTATCGTCATGTTCTGCGCAAAGAATTCGGAAAGGTCGACGGGGTTGTACGGGCGAAGCGAAAACCTTATATCCCTGTTGTTTTATCCCGTGAAGAAATCAATGCGGTTTTGAAATATCTGTCGCCGCCCTATGATTTGATCGTAAAACTGCTTTATGGATGCGGGTTAAGGCTATTTGAATGTCTGGGGCTTCGTGTGCATTGCATGAATTTGGATGGGGGCGTTTTAACGATTCATGACGGCAAGGGACAAAAAGACCGGACCGTGCCCCTTCCGCAGACCATTCTCCCGGAACTCCGGGCTCATATCGAGTCTTTGAAAGACCTTCATCAAAGGGATCTGAATCGGGGATATGCCGGTGTTTTTCTGGTGAACGCATTGGAGCGAAAATATAAAAACGCGGCCAGAGAGTTTGTCTGGCAGTGGTTTTTCCCGGCTAGCCAATTGACCCGGGAGAACACGACCGGGGAATACCGGCGGTACCATCTGCATGAAACGCATGTCCAGAAGGCGATAAAACAGGCAGTAAACGCTGCCCGGATTTGCAAGCGTGCCAGCGCCCATACATTTCGCCACAGCTTTGCCAGTCATCTGCTCCAGGGGAATTATGACATTCGGACGATTCAGGAACTCCTGGGACATAGTGATGTGAGGACCACCATGATTTACACCCATACCGTAAAAAGCGTCACGCTTAAAGAAGCGAAAAGCCCGCTTGATTTTTGACGGATTCATCATGCGGCAATCTTATCGATATTTTTATGATCCTTCTCAAATAATCCGGCCCTTTTTCTGTTTTGCCTTTTTATTGTCATAGCGATTTATCCTGTCAAATCAAACAACCCAGTCTTGTGCCTTCGTATATCGCAATCTTTGCCTATCTTGGCTCCAGACAATCCCCTATCCGATGGACCTCGATACCCAGTGAGCAAATCTCTTCATACAGGCCGGATGCGGCTCTGTTTCCAGCCCACATTTCGCACCCTATCTGATATTTTGGGGGTAATTTTCTGTTGGGTCCTAAGGGACTGGCTGGGGAGACATCAGGATACACGGCTCAATCAGTAAGTCGACTTTTTTATTTATATACATACTCCATGATGATATCAATTTTTTCATCCTCTTACTCCAGGCACGCCATGGCGTCGTTTCTCAGTCTTTCATAGGCTCGATCAAGCAGCGTTTTGAGGCTTACGATATCTGCCGCGTTGTACTTTACGAGCCTTTCAAGTGATGCCTCATCACCCCACCTGTAGGCATCCCAGAGCATTACAGCATCATAGCCGTCAAGCCCCTCCACCTCTGATTCTCTTCGAATCCCCGCCTGCCTTTCAATCGCCTTGAGTCCGCCTTTCAACCCGATTCTCTTCAACAGGAACCGCAGGTCAATATGGACTGGTGGAAGCTTGACTTGCCTGAAAAACCTTTTGATAACAGGCACATCAAAGCATGTCCCGTTAAAGGTAACCAGGAGATCATAACCCGGCACTGCTTCCTCAAATTCATCCAGGTTCTTGCCGTTTATAAAACTCCTGACCGTCCTTCCGTCATATATGCCGATTACAGTAATTTCGCCCGGACCCTGGTAAGATCCGCTCGTCTCTATATCAAGATAGACCGCATTCTGGCCAAATTGGCCGAAAAGTCTCCAGGCCTCCGGGGAAGGAAGTCGCCCGGCGAAATAAGCGGCATCCTGTTTGTGAACAATGGATTCTTCAAGTTCTCTTCTGACAAACCCATCCCTCTCGCTTGAAAATACGGTTCCCCGGAAGTTCAGGAAGTCCTGCCAGCACTTAATCCCCTTTCTCCATATCCCCCTTTCGGTCTTAGGGCCTATACCCTGTATATGCAGAAAGGTGTGCTCAAGCACTTCGGCTAAGCCTCGCTTCCTCGCGGCGCCAGGCAATTCCTAGCGCCTTCATAGCCCTTTCAGCAGATGAGAATACCGGAAATCCCATATCCTCCACCTGGGCCGCGACCTTTGAATAGACATCGGGGTCAGGGCCGTAGAGCCATGTTACCACAGGTTTTCGGTGTAACCCCTTTATGCGCGAATATCCCTCCAGATATACCTTGGCTGAGGCCCCCAGCGTATCGCACCACAGGACATTTAGCAGGCAGTCCACATTTGGATCTTTTGCCACTGCCTCCTCTATCTGAGGGAAGACCTCCCGGAAGTTCTTTATGGCTACGGCCATAGGTCCAATGTCAACCGGATTAGTACCCAGTCCAGGGAAAAATCCGTCAAGGAAACGACATGTTTCAGCAGTAAGCTTTGCAGGCACAAGGCCGTATTGTGCCCCACTGTCAATGGCCATAACACCCACGCCGCCTGTATAGCTTACTGCGGCAAAGCGGTTTCCCCCTATTGGGGGCTGCATGGAGAAGACCTTGGGAATATCGAATATGTCCGCAAACTCATCCACCCGCAGGATTCCGGACTGGCGACAAACCGAATCAAACAAGCTGTCGTTAAGCGCCATTGAGCCAGTGTGGGATGCGGATGCCCTTGCGCCCTCGCTTGTTCTCCCGGATTTCAGTACCAGTATGGGTTTCTTCCTTGAGACCCTGACCGCGGTTTCAATAAACCTTTTACCGTCCGTAATCCCCTCAAGGTACATGCTTATTACACTTGTTCTGCTATCATGTTCCAGATATTCCAGCAGATCGCATTCATCCACGTCGCACTTGTTTCCCAGATCGCATATTCTGCTTATGCCGAGTCGCGATGCCGGATATGGGAAGGCCTGTGGGTTTGTCATTCCGGACTGACTGCACACGGCGACGCTGCCTTTCTTGAGTCTGTAGTAGCCGGCGTCATAGGGGCACGGATTGAACCCCTCCCAACTGCATGCCACCCCCGCTGTGTTAGGGCCGATTATCCTAACCCCGCACTGTCTTCCCAGGGTAACAAGCTCCTTCTGAAGAAGGGCGCCGGCGGCGTCCCTCTCGGCAAAGCCGTCGGATACCACGATCGCGGCCTTTATGCCTTTTGCGGCCGCCTCTCTTATCACATCACACACCCCTCTTGCGTTTATTATTATTATGACAAGATCAACGGTATCGGAAATATCTGATATACTGCTATAACTTTTTATTCCAACTACCTCAGGATAATTGGGATTAACAGGATAGATAGAGCCTGAATAGCCAGCCTCCAGAAGAGATTTCACAACCACGTATCCGCCGAAAAAGCCTTCCCTTAATGAGCCTACCACCGCCACGGCCTTGGGCTCAAAGAAAAGACTTGTGCAGGCGCTGGTACTAGTATTTGAACATTCCGTTTTCATAAATTATCCGTTTCCCGCTGCCGGAAATCAGGGCAGTCACAGTCTTATTTTCAGTATTCACAAGGTCCCAGTGAAGGGCGGAGTCGTTAAAACCGAGTTTCTTTTTCATATCTTTGTTCAGTTCTGCAGGGTCTCCGGTGTAGGAATCGGCGTAGGAAGAACCTACCGCAAGGTGGCAGTTCCCGAATCTTCCACCAAAATTTTCATCATAAAGAGTGTTTGCCATAAATCTTGATATCCTGGAAAATCGCTTATCGGTAAGTGAAAACTCCCCCACCCTGCAAGCTCCCGCATCCATGGCGAGCTGTTTTTTGAGAAATTCTTCCCCCTCTTCGGCGGATGATTCCACCACCCTGCCCCGCTTGAAGACAAGCCTTACATCCGCCACGTAGTTCCCGCTCCTGTAAGAGGGCTGATCTGCGTGATAGACTCCCTCAACAAAGTGCCAGTCTGGGGAAAGAAATATCTCAAAGCTTGGAATATTGTGTCCTGAGACTCCCACCCACTGCCTTTTTTTGCCGGGGCCAATGATAAGATCAGTGTTCTCGGATTCAATGTGAAGAGTCTCAATTTTCATTGACTTAAGCCAATCTTTTATTTTTTTTGTCTCTTTGTATATATTTTCCCATTCTTTAACAGGGTTTTCTCTGTCAAGATAGCATGCCTTGACCACCTGACCGGCATAGGCATTTAGAGACATCCCTGCCTTCCTGCTAAGTTCCTCCGTTGGGTACAGGCACAGGGTCCATGAATATACCCCCTCCTCTTCCCTCCTCTGGGTTATCTCCCTCAGGAATTTTCTTGCGACCAGGGATTTACCCATCTTTCCGGGATCAATGTCGCTCAAGTGGGTGAGGGACTCCGGGGCGTGTATGTAGATGCTCGCGTTGAGGTTCTCCATAAGTTCCTTTTCCCCCGGAGTCACAAATTCCAGTTGTTTTCTGGATGCCCTTGCATAAAAACTGTGATCCAATGCAGGGGAAAGCCCCGCTCTTACGACAGGATTAAATCCATTGTCAAGGATCAGTTCATAAACTGCCTCTGCAAGCCGAAGTCCCGGGGGATCAAACCTCAGAAGCACGATGTCGTTCTTTTTGAATGGAGTCTTTTTTGCGGTCTTGATACCCCAGAGAAGCACCTGGGCGTATTTTTCTAACCGTGATGAACTAAGCATGAAGCATTTCCTCCTATCTTAATGCGTTGATAGCACTTTCTATCCGAGCTGCCGGGTGAATGCAAACCATAATTGACACACTCGCAGGAATTCGCTAAGAGCCTCACCCCAGCTAAAGCTGAGGCTCAAAACTAGCTGATTTTCCTAGGTATCATCTCCGGGATCAGACCATGGAACCAGCCTCGCCGCAATGACGATGACAGGAAATTTTACCGTCAAAATACACCCCCCACCCCAACCTTCTCCCGCGCAGAGGGGGAGGGAAATCCTTGGCCTCTTATGGTTTAGAGCCGGGTGAGAATTTTCATTAGCGGAGGCGACAAATTATTTCTGTCATGAGCGTTTGGACTTATTACAAGACCATTTTAATTGCAGGGATTAAAAAAAGGCCCCTTTCGATATGCAGCTTGTCACCTTTCAAGCGGCATCCGTAAATCTTAAAAGACGTTCTCTGTGCCGAAAAGATGAAATCTGCAAATATTAAGGACGTTAAAGGACTAAAGGAGATGGCGAATCTTGGTGGTGAGTTCGGCCCTGTTGAATGGTTTCTGTAGAAATCCTAAACAGCCCCTCTTCATTATCTGTTCAGCTTCTCCATTCAAGGTGTAGCCACTTGAAAGAAGTACTCGTACGGATGGGTTTATTTCTTTGAGCCTTTCAAATACCTCGCCCCCTCTCATCACGGGCATTACCATATCCAGAATGACAATATCTATTGTCTGGCGGTTTGCCATGTAAATCCTTATCGCAGCTTCTCCGCTCTCAGCCTTAAGCACCCTTGCTCCGGAGTAAAGGAGCATGCTGGAAACAGACTCTCGAATGAGCTCCTCATCATCAACGACAAGTGCAGTCACTCCTTTGAGGTCATTCGGATTGTTCTCCGGCTCTCCTTCCGCCACGGTGCCCTTACCGGCCGGGAGATATATGGTAAATGTGCTTCCCATCCCTATGTGGCTTTCAGCCGTTATCATTCCTCCGTGGTTTCTTATGATCCCGTAGGCTGAGGCTAGCCCGAGCCCTGTGCCCTGCCCGACCGGCTTCGTTGTAAAAAATGGCTCAAAAATGCGGGCAAGGGTCTTTTCGTCCATACCTGTTCCTGTGTCCCTAACAGCAGCCCTCGCGTAAATGCCTTCAGGTATATTAAGCTCCTTGGCTGAGGCTGCATCAACTGTTACCTTTCTGGTTTCTATTACAATCTCACCTCCACGCGGCATGGCTTGCCCGGCGTTTACAAAGATATTCAGAAGTACCTGGTTGATCTGTCCCCGATCCACTTCAACGGGGCAAATGTCCTGGCCTTTATCAAGTGTTATAGTGATATCCTTTCTTGTCCGGACAAAGATATTTAGACACTGGCTTATGAGCGCGTTCAGATCGCTTGAGGCTATTACATACTTTCCTCCCCTTGCAAAACCGAGAATCTGTCTTGTAAGATCAGCCCCCCTGTGGACGCACTCTTCTATCTTTTTCAACCCATCTTCGAAATCCTTGTTGCCGGCAACGTCCATCTGCATGATTGAAACATTGCCCATTATCGCCATAAGAAGGTTATTGAAGTCATGTGCGATCCCACCGGCCAATGTCCCTATTGACTCAAGCCTTCTCACTTCCTGCAGCTTTTCCTCAAGCTCCGCCTTTTCCCTCTCTGCTTTTTTGCGCTCGTTTATCTTTCTGACGTATTCCACCGCGAGGGAAATTCCTCCGTCTTCTCCCATAATGGGGTAGGCATGAACCTCTATGTAGCCGACATCGGGATTGGGGTTGAAACGCTCGTATATCAGTGGCCTTCCCGAGCTGAAGACCTCCATGGCGTAACAGGGTTCGCAAGGCTTGTCCCTTCCCATAAATACCTTGTAGCAGTGAGGAAGACCTTTTCGCTTCGCTTCGGGAACAAATTCACGCCCCTTCCAGTTTGAAAGGATGATACGCAGTTCCTTATCAATTAGAAGCAGGAGATCAGGAGTTGAATCAAAGACGCTTCTAAGGAGAAACTCCGATTCTATGAGAGATGTTTCAGCATTAACGCGCTCGGTTACATCATGCACGATGGAGAAAAGCAGCGCCCTTCCCTGTATCTTGATGGGGCTTGAAAAGACCTCGACGTCCCTTATATCACCGGATGCGAGGCGGTGTTTGAAAAGGAAATGGCTCTGCCGTTTTTCCCTTGCTTCGCACATCCTTTGGAAAATCTCTTCCGGGCTTAGCTGGTTGATCTCCGAAATGAGTATTGAGGTCAGTTTCTCCAGCTCGTAACCATAAAAGGCACAGGCCGCCGGATTAGCGTCAACTATCCTGCCGGTTTCAGGCTCAACCATGAGCATCACGGCCTGATTCGAGTAGAAAAGCTCCCTGTAATCCTCTAAAGCGCGCGTGGCTCCTAAATCATGGGCTTCTTTGGCGCTCTTATTTTCAACTGTTAGGTTCCCCATTAAAACCCCTTACAATTTAAGTGAAAATGCCCCTTCCCTTTATACCGCCCCCCCGACGGGGGAGGGAGGGGTGGGGGTGATTTTCATCTTTCGTTGTGCCCCAAAAGGGCATGATCGTTACCAGTTAGAGTATGATCTCAAGAATCCAGGGTAGGTGCGGCTTTAGCCGCACGCAAACCGTTCGCCCTGCGCCTGAAGGCGCACGAGCAGAAGCTTATTACACTGATTTTCATACAGATAAATACACCCTAAATTTCAGGTTACGGTCAAGGTAGAAAACTTAAGGGGCCTGTTTTGGAGCCAGGGTATCTTGGTATCACCCATGTTCTTGAGGGTTGCCATCAGGGTGGGCAGATGCCTCTTTTTCTTGAAGTTGATCTGTATTTCTTTGTCCTTTACCTCAAAGCTTCCGCCGTTTGAGAAGAACTTCGTGTTGAGACTCTTTGATGTCTCCCACTCAAAGCCCGCAAG
>MNYJ01000200.1 GCA_001874005.1 Desulfobacteraceae bacterium CG2_30_51_40 | reverse complement strand
CCCTAACAAAAGAAAAGATAATCAGCGACGTCTATGATCAGGTCGGACTGGGCAAAAAGCAATCACGGGCGGCAGTTGAAAGCCTTATTGAAACCATTAAGGCCACACTGGAGAAGGACGAAGACGTCCTCATAAGTGGTTTCGGAAAACTGATTGTCAAGCATAAAGGTTCCAGGAGAGGCAGGAACCCGCAGACAGCGGAAGATCTCCAGCTCAGGGCGAGAAATGTCATAGTCTTTAAGACCTCAGGCGTGCTCAGAAACAAGTTGAATCAGGCATAAGAGGCTGTTAAAAACCGTTGTCAAATAATGCCCCCGCAATTACTGGAGTATCATTTAACCGGGAAGATCACCTTTGCGCTTCTCACGTCATATGTTCCGCTGTAAGTTATCCTGGGCCCAAGGACGGATGTGAAGGAAAGAAAACCCAGGGTCCATAAGGGGTATTCCAGTTCGCAGCCCATTTCACGCAAGGTGGCGTGCAGGGATGATATCTCTGAGGCAAGCTGTGGAATCTCGTGGCGGGAGCATATTCCGCCGATAGGAAGCTCGAGTCTGCAGAGAACTCTCCCTGCACGGCATATTGCTATTCCGCCTCCGATTTCAAGCACCGCCGAGGCCGCGATGCGCATATCCTCTTCATCTTGACCCAGCACCAGGAGCCCGTGGGTTTCATGTGAGATGCTTGAGGCAAGCCCTCCCACTCCCCTGCAGAAACCGCTTACAAATCCGACCCCCATACGGGATCCGTCCCTTGTGCACAGAAAAGCCGAGAGAATATCTCCCTCAGGACGGTAAAAGCCCCCCCGGACCGGAACCTCAATGTCAATTCTTCTTGTAACAGTCTGATCCACTATCTCTATGGCCGGCACGGTTTGCGGCCCCATCGAAGCGTCAATCCTGAAAGTGTTTCTGAGTATGTTTTCCCGGGCAAAGGGTCTGCTGGATGGGACTTCTCCATCGCTACTGATCCTTTCCACGGTAAGCACTCCATTTTCAGCAATGGGAACGCCCTTTGCCATGACAAGACGGGGAAATGGGTTATTGATATCTTCAACCAGAAGAATATTTGCCAGTCTTCCAGGAGCTATTGATCCTATAGAGCCGTCCAGGCGAAAGTATCTTGCCGGATTAATGGTGGCCATCTGTATGGCCCTTACCGGAGCGATACCCTCTTCAACCGCCGACTTTACCACCCAGTCCATATTGCCCCGGCTCACAAGGTGATCGGGGAAAATGCCGTCTGAGACAAGCATCAATCTGCCCGCGTCAAACCTTTCGATATCCTTGACCGCATCTACAAGAAGGGGAAGGTCTTTACGGATTGATCCCTGCCGCAACATGGTATGAAATCCCAGTCTGACCCTGTCCACAACATCTCCGTATGAGAGAGATTCATGACAAGAGGTGATTCCTGCGAAACTTAGAGAATTGAGCTTGTCGGCACTTGCTCCGGTTGTATGGCCCTCAACCAGAAGACCCAGTCTCCGAGCCAAGGCAATACGCCTGAGCAATGCCTCTTCGCCCTTCAGCACCCTGGGATATGGGCTTACTTCACTCAGAGAGACCACCCAGTCAAATGAAGATGCAAGTTCAATATCCTTATCCGTCCAGAGTTCCTCTCCTTCAATGCCCGGATATGGCGGCGAAGTGGCGGGCACTCCCGTAATCACGCTGATGGGGGTGTCTTGAAGACGCGCCATGTAACTCATAAATTCTGCAGGGCCGAGGGCATTTGCTAGATCATGTCCGTCGTTAAAGAAACCTGTGGTGCCCTTCGCAGCCACAAAATAAGCGTATTCCAGCGGACTGTAATAGAGGTCGGCATGCGCGTGGGCGTCAAAAAAGCCGGGGGTTACAAAATCTCCCATCGCGTCAATTATTACTGTGCCGGAGGTTATCACGCTGCTTGAATCGCCTACATAAACTATCCTTTCCCCTGAAATAGCGACATTCTGCTCAAGAATTTCTCCGGTAAAGACGTTTACGACCCTGCCGTTTACGATGCATTTGTCAGCTGCCCGATTATACACCTAATCCCCTCTCCTGCGTTACGACGCGGCAAAGTAGCCAAATAAGGCCATTAAAAACGCTTTTCTTATAGACCGGAATCCGAAAGCCCTTACTTAGCGGCCATTTTCTTAACAGCCCTTGAAATATTCCACCAAGCCTTCATGACCAGTCTTGTCCCGGCCTCCGCAATAACCTCCGCCATGGGAGGTATCTCCTTTTCAGGAGCTTCAACAGGCCGTTTTCTTGCCCTTGAAGCGAGGAGATCGCGCGCGGCATTGATCTCCCTGAGTCTCTGCTCCGCCTTGGCCCTCAAGCGGGGGGAGCCCTCGAATCTGTCCGGATGCCATACGGCGGCCATATCCCTGTAGGCTTGATCTATATTGTCTATGGATGCTGCAGGGGATACCTCCAACACCTCGCAGGCCCTTTCTATTGACATATTCCCTGTCAACCCATGGTTTTTCAATGGCAAAACCTCTCAGAGATGGAAGCTGCGACCCGCTCGCTCGCATGTCCATCCCAAAGCTCGATTTCCTCCCCGGGGGGCCAGCGTCCCTGGAGTATATCGTCCACGGCATTTTTCACTGCACCGATGTCGTTACCGACAAGCCGGCTCGTCCCCTTTTGAATCGTTACGGGCCGTTCGGTGTTTTCCCGCAAGGTAAGGCAGGGGATTTTAAGAAAGGAGGTCTCCTCCTGCATGCCTCCTGAATCCGTTAGCACCATTGCGGCCGACGCCATAAGACAGAGGTTTTCAAGATACGGCAGGGGCTCAACGGCAACGAAAGGATACCCGGTGGAAAGCAGTTTTTCCAGACCTGCCTTTTTGGCCGCGTTTCTTGTGCGCGGATGGACCGGGAAGACAATAGGCAGTCTTCCGCTTAGATCTCTTAGATAAAGCAAAAGCCTCTCCAGTACTGCCGGATCATCCGCGTTTGAAGGGCGATGTACAGTGGCAAGCCCGTATGCTCTTCTCTTAAGCCCTAACCGCTTGTAAGTCTTCAATGCCTCTGCCCTGGGTAGCTCTCTAACCAGAACATCAATCATGACATTACCTACAAACCTTATCTTATCCCGCGCGACACCTTCTCCCTCAAGATTTGTTATCCCGCTGGGCTCAGAGACAAGAAGAAGATCGGCGACCGCATCCGTAAGTATCCTGTTGATCTCCTCGGGCATGGTCCTGTCTCGGCTCCTTAGTCCCGCCTCCACGTGCACCACAGGTATCCCGAGCTTTACCGAGGCCAGCGCGCAGGCAATCGTCGAGTTCACATCCCCGAATACCACAGTTGCAATGGGCGGGGATTTGAGCAGATGCGCTTCGTATCTTTCCAGTATCCTTGCGGTCTGAGCGCCGTGGCTCCCCGATCCCACCTCAAGATGCACATGAGGTTCGGGTATTCCGAGCTGCTTGAAGAAGACCTCGTTCATGCCGTAATCATAGTGCTGCCCCGTATGTATAATACGCGCATCAATGAGACCCAGAGTTTCGATAGCCCTAAGTACCGGTGATAGCTTCATAAAATTGGGTCTTGCACCGGCAACAAAGTCAATAGTCCGCACCGTGATCCTCCTTCTTCATATCTGTCCCCTGAACCATGACCATGCGATCCCCAGGTATTCATGAAGGGCGCCATCCAACGCGACAAGATTCTCCGCATCAGGCATCCACCCTTTATGAGCGTCAAAATCGGCTTCATCTTCCAGTGCCGTAAACCTGGTGGGGGCCGGTATCGGGTCTAAACCCTGTTTTTTGAAAAGGGCCACTGCCCTTGGCATATGAGTTGCCGACGTAACCAGAATGAATCTCTTTTTCTTCAACATGCGACCTATCAGAACAGCCTGATCCGCCGTATCAAAAGAAGATCCGTCAACCGCAATATCCTCCCCGGGCACCCCCAGTTCCCGCGCCACGGTCTTCATATTGTCCGCTATGGCGTTTATTCCCGGGCCGGCCCCGCCCCCCGAAAGCAGAAGCTTAGTGCCGGGGAGCATCCTGTAGAGCCTTATCCCGTAAACAAGTCTAATGACAGTATCATCTCCAAGCCGATCCAGGGCAGGAACTCTCTTATCATCGGTCTGCCCGGCGCTCAGCACAACAATCCATTCCGCATCTTTGAAGGCGGAAGGATTCACAAGCGGCGGATATTTCCTTTCAAGGGACCTCACAACGTAGTCAGAGACCCTCTCTATGCCGGCCGATCCCAGCATCAAGGCGGAGAGTGTCACAAGAAAAATCGCGGTATTTTTCCTTCTCGCAGACCACAGCAAAATAAGCCCCAAAAACAGAAGCCCGAGAGCCACCGGGAAGGGCATTAGAATATCTCCAAGAAGTTTCTTTAGCGCAAACACCACAGCCTCCTTGCGCAAAACTTAACAGAGTGTTGAAAAACCGCTGCTGCAAGGTTCAAAAAAATGCCCGTATGCAAGGTCTGAGATATCCCTATTGATAAGGAGCGCTTAGAGCTACTCCGCAGAGACAAGAAGTGAGCAAAACGCAGCGGATGCGCGTTCTTTAAAGATCTTTTAAGGGCAGGAACTAACATGCCAAAGGCCTGACCGAAATCCCGGTTATCTTCTCTCTGGTAAGATCAAAGAGTATCAATTCTGTTTCCAGGTCTTTCAAGATCACCTCACGCTGTGATGTTACCTCGCCTATAACGGCCGTTTGAATATATCTTTCAGTAAAGAGCCCCTTCACGGTTTGAACGTTAGCTGGAGGAACGGATAGCAGAAATCCGTAGCTTTGGAAGCATACGATCCAGTCCATCAAGTCCATTCCACCCGGGATCGGCAGTGCTGAAAGATCTATGACGGCACCCGTACCCGAGTTTTCCATCATGATGGCAGCCGTTCCTATAAGTCCGGCGTTACTCACATCCTTGGCCGTCCTGCATAATCCACTCTCCGCTATCAAGGGAAGGGCTTCAAGTCTGTTTAGAAGTTCTTCAGATGTCTTTCCGCTATTGGCATCCCAGCTAGTCACTGTACCGCATCCCCTCGAACCCGCGAGATCGGTTGCAAAAAGGAGTTTTTCCCCCGGCTGCGCCAGATGACTTCTCAAGAGGCCCTTGGCCCAGCCCACTATCGCAACGGAAAGCGCAGGGTTTTCAGTCGGAACATCAGGATGGAGATGGCCCCCCACCATGGGAACACGGAGCTTTTCACAACCTTTTCTGATCCCCTCTGCTATAAAATTCCTCTGGCTATCTTCCCCGCTTGCAAGGACATTTACCATTGCTATGGGCCTTCCTCCCATGGCATAGATGTCGTTAACGGTTACCATGACCGATGCCTTTCCCGCTGCGTAGGGTTCGTTGACCAGTAGATTAGTCATTATGCCGTCGGCTGAAAACAGCAAATAGCCGTCCATCCATGGGATGACGGCGGCGTCGTCACCGAAATTATCAAGCTGCTTTCCTTTTGTCCACCCGGAGCTTATCTTATCTACAATAGCTTTAAGGGGAGCCTTCCGGGTGAGTCCCGGATAGGTCCTAACCCTTTCTGCAATCTTTTCCACCAGCATCATAATATATTCTCACCCAAGATCGGCCTCCATGAGCCTATGAGGCTTTCCCCTGTAGATCTCCGTTTCCTGCACAGCGCGCCATCCGAGTCTCTCAAAAAATGCCACATTTATTTCCTGGATCATCGCGGTGAATCTTCTGCATCCCAAATCCTTTACCGTCCTTACTGCCTCTGTGACAAGTATCTCCCCTGCCCCGTTGGCCCTCTTTGAGCATATCACGGCAAGCCTTCCACCGATCCAGTGGGAAGGATCATCCTTGGCAGGAAACACCCTCACAGTGCCTACTATGACCCCCTGCTCCTCCGCCACCAGGTGTAAACTCCTGCCATCTTCTTCATCCTGGTCGGTTTTCTCAAAGAGCCCCTGCTCATCCACAAAGACCATCCTTCTTATTGCAAATGCCTCCTGAAGCTCTCTCTCCGTCATGGCTGCATGGCACAATACGGAAGCTTCATTCGATTCAAAGGCCCTCAGGCCCGAGCAGGCTCCGCATCGGACACATCCGGCGTGGGACCTTCCTGCAGAGAGTCCCGCTCGATTAAGTATCCGCGACACATCTTCATATATATCCAACATATATCCCGGATCAGGCGGGAGGGCCTTTTCCATGCTTGAGCCCGGTATCGGTCTAAGAGGCACCACAAAAGGATAAACCCCAAGATCTGCCATGGCCTGGCATTCGGATACCATTGAACGGATATCCTCTCCCAGCCCCGCAATGAGAAAACTGCTTACCTGATTGGCCCCATAGATATCAACCGCCTTTCTCCAGGCCCTCTCATATCGGCTTTTTCCTATTGCGGCCTTGGCAGGGCCGACCCTGGAAAGTATATCCGGATCAGGGCTTTCAAGGTGCATGCCTACAGTGGAAACTCCTTTTTGCTTCAATACCTCGAGCCAGCCAAGATCCTCAGGCGGCAGAAACTGAGCATGAACCGGAAGACCGGTGGCCGTCTTAATCGCGTATGCGGCCTCCGAAAGTGCCTTCATTTCGCTTCCGGGCGGGTCTCCGCTTCCTGTTGTAATGACGACATGCCTTATCCCATCTAGCAACTTTGCGCTTGATGAGACCTCCGCAAGCTCAGATGGGCTCTTGACTTCAACCGTGTCACCTGAGTTGAGAGATATCTCTATCCCGCAGAACCTGCACCGGCGGTTATATCTCCACTGGGAGCATCTCTGTAATAACGTTGTGGCAAGGCAGTCTCTGCCGTGGAGAAGGGCTATCTTGCGGTAGGGAACGCCGCCGACGGTGCTGAAGTCATAGAATAAAGGCCTTCTGATCAACTCTACAGACGCACGGAAGCTCCCTTCCTTAAAAAGCGCCGAGGCCCCGCCTTCAATTACCAGACTATAAGGTGAAGATCCTACGAACGGGCTTGCGACGGGAACGCTTACCGTAATCCCTTCTATAACAATAAAGCCCGCTTCAGCCGGTCCCGCGCCTCCCATCCTAGTTGGAATTCCGGAAGGGATGGCTACTCCGAGGCTCTGGACCTCGGCAATTATCCTGCCCAACTCCTTTATCATCTAGACACCCAGCTTGAGGGCAACCTCCGCCACACGTCTTCCGACTGCCTCAGATGTCTTGATACCGTCTCCGTCTTCAGCTCCGGGGTGTCCGCTCCAAACGGTCCCACCAAGATGAGCGCCGGGGGTCCCATCCCCTACGATCACCATATCCTGTATCAGGAGCGCTGCCTGGACGGCCTGAATGGTCACCTCCTGCCCTCCGTTACGGAAGCCGCCAACAGCGATAACCCCGCCCAGTCGGTCTCTCCACAAAAAACCATTGCGCCTGAACATTACCGATCTATCCAGAAAAGCCTTGCAAAGAGAACTCATCGAGCCGAAATATACAGGGGTAGCGATCAACATGCCACGCACTGAAGTATCAGAGAGCGTTGCTATGAGCCCGCTGAAATCATCCTTTTGGCTGCATTCTAGCGCTTTGACACAGTGGCCGCACGCGATGCACCCTCTTATATCAAGCCCGGCAAGATCAATAATTACCGTCTCAATCGAATTTGATACCTCGGATGCAGCCGACAAGGCACGACTGAGTGCCGAATAGGTCGCCTTACCCTTACGGGGGCTGCACGCTATCCCCAGTATTTTCATTAAATGATCTCCTTTCATTTGAATGTCGAATGTTAACGGCTTTCCAAAAGAGCCCGTCCAAGGTGTTTATTGGCAGCGGTCCGCACGCATAGAGGCTCCCCCATCTATCTTTATTGCAACTAACCCCCATGTTCTATTGGGGCACAACGAAGGATGAAAATCACCCCCACCCCTTCCTCGAGGGAGAAGAATAAGGGCAAAGCGCATTTTCAGATAAACCGCCATCCCCGAATGGGGACTGGTAAATCAGCCCAACTTGGAAGACTCTCGGCCAAGGATATCCAACACAGATCTTCTAATGGTGTTACATTCGATACCGGTTCTATCCCTGGGTCTTTTGCACAAAACCTTAACTCGTTCAATAACACGGGCCGGTCTTGAAGTCAGCACGATTATATCATCGCTCAAAAAAACCGCTTCATCAACATTGTGTGTCACGAATATAATAGTATCGCGTCTTTCTTCCCATAATCCAGCCAGGAACTCCTGCATGGAGTTTCTGGTCTGGCTGTCGAGAGAACCGAAGGGCTCATCCATCAAAACCACGCCAGGTTCCATTATAAGTGTCCTTGCGATAGCGACCCTCTGTTTCATGCCTCCGGAAAGCTCCTTCGGATAACGGTTTTCAAAACCATCAAGACCAAAGGCCGACACGTATTCCATACCCTTTGCGAGCCTTTCCTTCAGGGGGACGCCCATAAACTCTAGCCCGGCGGTTATATTGCCGAGCGTGGTGCGCCAGGGAAAAAGCGCGTAGTCCTGAAAAACGAGACCCACCAGAGGTTTTTCGCCCGGCTCGGCCTCCCCTACACCGAATAGAACCCTCCCGGAGGATGCCTTCTCCAGCCCGGCTATTATCCTCAGAATAGTAGTCTTGCCGCATCCGCTGGGCCCCACGATTGATAAGAGGCTTCCTCCATTTATAAAACAGGAGAAGTCCTTCAAGACCTCTACTGATTCACAGCCACCGATTCCCGGGAATATCTTTGAGATCCGCTCGAGCACGAGATCCATTCTACTGCCACCTTATCAATCTTGATTCCAGGGCCTTCAAACTCCAATTGATCATGAGGCCTATCACACCTATAATCAGCATTCCCGCCAGGATCTCGTCCGGTCTCTGGATGTCTCTTGCGGTCATAATCATGTATCCCAAGCCGTAGCCTTCTTTGACACCCGTAAATTCTGCGGCTACAAGGGTCATCCACCCTATTCCCATACCTATGCGCATTCCGACAAAGATAGAAGGTATGGCGCCAGGCAGTAACACCTTAAGGAACAGATCTCTTTCCCCTGCGCGAAGAGTCTTTGCAGCCTCAAGTAATACCGGGTTGATGGATTCAACGCCGGATATAGTGTTAAGCAATACAGGGAAGAAGACCCCTAGAAAGATTATAAAGGCGGCGGACTTAAGCCCTATCCCAAACCAGAGAATCGCGATGGGGATCCAGGCAAGGGGCGGAATGGGTCGTATGATCTCTACAAAAGGCCCTAAAACGCCTTTTGCCTTGCTGGACCACCCCATCACCAGCCCTAGTGGAATTCCTATAATACAGCCGAAAATAAACCCCAGAAATACCCTGAGAAGGCTGTAGATGATATGGTTGTGCAGGAGATGTTCAGGCGGCATACCAACAAATATGAGGTCCCTGGCGCCGGCCAATACCGCCAGAGGAGAGGGCAGGAGATTTGTCGGTACAAGGCCGGAAAAAGATACGATCTGCCAGATGACTACGGCGCCCAGAGGGACTGTCAGACTCCAGGGCTTCATCGCCCGGTTATCTCTTTAAGAAAGACGCCCTGGAGGAAGCGATTTACAAAGGACTCGGGATCGCTCACGTTTATGTAACGCAAACCGGAGAGAAACCGAACATATTCAAGCTCCCCCTCACGGCTGATTTCATAGGTGTATCGCACGTTGCGCATGGCAAGCCGGAGAGTCTCATCGTCCATGCCGGTGTATTTGACGGCAATTCTGAGCGCCTCACCGGTATCGGCGTTTAGATAATCAGTCGCCCTTACATGAACTCTCACCATGGCCCTGACATCATCCGGCCTCTCTGCGATAAACCTGTCATCTGCAACAAGCACACAGCAAGGGTGATCCCTCCAGATGTCTCTGGATGAAAGCAGAAGTCTTCCGGCCCCCATTGTAATTGCCTTTGCCGGATAGGGTTCCCAAGCGATAAAAGCCGATATCTGATCCGTGCCGGATGCGCCGATCATCTCAGGGGGCTTTAAAACTATTATCCTAACGCTTTTCTGATCAACTTCACTTTTTAGAAACGCCTTTTTCAGCAGAAAATCCTGAACGGTCGAGTGGCCCGGCACTGCTACGATCTTTCCCACAAGGTCTTTCACATGATGGACGGCGGAGTTCTTTCCCACCATAAGGCCTGAGCCTTCCGTGTTAACCTGAGCAACCACAGATACCCTTGCGACACCGTTTGCCACCGCCGTGGTAGCAGGAGCCTCCCCGACATACCCCATATCGAGGGCCCTGGCCGCAAAGGCACTCATCTCCTCCGGACCAGCTTTAAATATACCGGCCACCTGCACATCCAGACCTTCAGCTCTGTAGAAGCCCTTTTCAATGGCCACCCAGCAGGCCAACTGATGGATATCGTTTTGGAGATAGCCTATTCTTATGGGTTTCTGATCTGCAAAGGCCGTATGATAGAGGACGGAAACGACAAATAGGCAAAAGAAGCATGAAAGAAATCGTAACCCCATAGTATCCATCCTCCCTCTTATAAAAGTATAAGCGTCACTCCGGCTTGAGATTAGCTGCCGTCTCCTCAGCGTTAACGCCGAAAATGGCTTTGGCCACAAGAGAGGTAACGTCACTCATGATGAGCGGCGAATTGATTGCCTTTATTCCAACCTGCAGCCCGGCAAAACAAAACGGGCAGGCGGAAACCAGGTCTTGCGCTCCGGTAGCTTCCGCTTCACGTATGCGTCTCTCCGCCATTTTTGACTGGATATCCGGAAACCCGGCCTTTACCCCCCCGCCTGCTCCACAGCACCGTGAATACTGATAAATCCTTTCCATTTCGGCCAGCTTGATTCCCGGAATAGACTTGAGTATCTCCCTTGGAGGGTCAAAGACTCCTGCAGCCCTGCCCAGATGGCAAGGGTCATGATAAGTGACCGTCTTATCTATCCTGTGCCCGAACGATAGAAGCCCTTTGTCCATGAGTCTCTTAAGTAATTCCACCGTGTGAAGCACCTCAAATTCCAGTTTCTTTACCTGGGGATAATCCTGTTTAATTGTTTTGTAACACCCGGCGCATGAGGTGACAAGAGTTTCTATGCCCAGCGAATTGAATTGATCAATATTTTGAGTAGCGACCCTTTCAAATTCAGGGTCACCCATCCTTAGCATGACACTTGCGCAGCACTTCTCCGCATCACCAAGGCACCCGTAGTCCACGCCCAGACTTTCCAGTATGTTTACGGTATTTATGGCTATCTGCCTTACGTTTACATCATAAACCGCCGTGCAGCCAAGAAAAAGCAGTATCTTGGGATGCGTTTTCTTGGCCTCCCTGGGTACCTCCTTGAGAAGGCCTTCCTTCTTCGCCCTCCTTATCCATTTGCTTCGCGCCTGGCGCGGCTGCTGCCAGGGATTGTCATAGGCCTTGACGCTTTTGACAAGGGGGGTCTGCTGCGGCAGAGGTCCATAGCCGGCTGAAACAATTGCTTCCCTTATGTTCTCCCAGATATTAACGGTGTCTATGTTGGACGGACAAACCACCTGGCACTGCCCGCACGTTGAACATTCATAAAGGTTTGTAACAAACGAAGTGATCATATCGTCAGTAACGTGAGGGAGCCTGAAAACAGTCCTTATGAGCCCCTTGACCTTTTCATTGAGCCCGCTCTTACTTAAGATTCGGGCCAGGAGACCGTGCTGGCCTTTGATAATGCGATAGAAATCCCGCACCTTTGTACGGGGAATTATGTCCTCCCTCTTATCCTGATCATACACCGGACACCAGTTAAGGCACTCGCCGCATCTTGTGCAGGCGTCAAGCTGCATTAGCCTTGATATATCGAGCTTCTCGATTGGGATAATTCGGGCATCCTTTTGAATCTCAACCGCCAATGGCTGAGCATTCACGGAACCAGTCCTTGAGGTTTCCTCTCCACCGGCTGCAGTCCCCTGGGAGGCTATTATATTTTCCTTTTCTTCCACGTTGATCTACCTCCCCTCCATATCCTGTTTTTCTCCCGCCTCTCTAACAAGGAGAGTAAGGGGTGCTGCAATGATATGTTTGATTTTTCCAAAGGGAAGCCACGCAAAAAAGCTCATCCACAAAAGCGCGTGGATCCACCAGAGGTATCCGTAAAAATCCCCCCATGTTACCCCGAACAATCTTAATAAGCCTGCAACAGGATAACCGATAAAGGAGTAAAAGGCCTTATAGGATGGGATGCCGGTAACAGCAATCCTCGCGCCCTCAACCACGAATCCGCTCAAGGCAACCATGCCTATAATCAGAAGCGCCAGAGAGTCCTGCTCTTCGGTCAGGACATGACTCGGCCTGGTAATCATCCGACGGGCAAGAGCAATCATAATACCAAGCAGGATAATTGTTCCAAAAAGATCGTTCAAGGAGGCGGCAATCCAATTGTTTTTGTCCAGCAATGCCAAAGACAGCCGCCCCTGGGGTAAAAGGCCATAGCTGAATAGCGACAGGCAGGCAAGCGCAAACTTCCCCAGAAAACCATAATAGATGAGCGAATGTGAGAACCATCTGCTCACGCTTTCCTTGAGAAGCCTTCTTTGAAGAAGCACGTCAAACAGGAACACTGAAAGAAGCCTGGGTAAACGTCTTGAAAAGACCGTTTGCCAAAGCCCCTCCCCTGCCAATGATATCTTACGATGGGCAGAGGTCTCCTCATGGCCTATCCTCCCCCTGAACCAGAGAAAGAACATGCCGTATAACCCCCCCAGAAAGATCAGAAATGCCGCTCCAAAGCTCCAGTGTCCGATTGACAAAGGGGCACTGTGACAAATTATGCAGAAAATGCCTTTACCGGGCAGAACCGATGATGCCGCCCCTACCTTGTTTCCGCTTCTGTGGCATCTGGCACAGATTTCTCCGTCGGAGACGTCGCTCAGGCCATGGTCAAGGAGGGCCAGGGGAAGTCCTTTGTCATCCTTTCTCGCCAATATCACCAGATCCCTTTCAGCATCGTATTGATTGAAAGGAGATTTCCTGTGGCATGCCTGGCACTGGACTCTCAGGTGAGGATCCCCCGCGGCCGAATCATCGTGAAGGTAATGACAGTCCTTGCATACACCGCCGCTTTCCGATTTATGGGGCGAACCTGCAACATCCTTGTGACAGGTAATACAGGCCTGATACCTGTGCCTGCCGCTACCGAAGGTCTCCATATCAACCTTTAGAGAAACCCCGGTCTGTCTTGCACAGGAATCCTTACCGTGGCACTCAAGGCAAAACACCTGGGAATCCCTCGCCCCCTCGTTGGTATTTATGTTGGGTAATCTGTGGCAGTCAAGGCACAATCTTGCGCGGCCCTGCTCAGTAAGCGGCATCAGCTCGACTCCGGCAGCATAGGAATTGCCGCCATGACTGCCTCCTGCCAGGATCAGGAAGAAAATTACTGCACCTGTGGAAGAGGCTCTTTTCCTTCTACCGTTGAATATGCTTTTGTCAATGGGGAAGACCTCAGGTCTGAGATGGGTCGTTACAATATGAACGACGAACTTGAGCGCCACGGCCATGATGGCCTCATATAGATGAAGAACCTGTGCAAGGTTGACGAAATAACCGGGAAACAGGGACGTAAAGAAATGCGGGAACAATAGGATCAGCCCCGTCAACCCCATGGTGTTCATGCCGATGAGGATTGCCCAGTAGTCAAATTTCTCCCAGTAGGAAAATCTGTCAAACTGCGGAGTCCTTCCCTTCCCGAATATATAGGCGCCATGTGCAATAAAGTCCCTTAAGTCCTTGATTCGGGGGAAAAGCGAATCAGGACCGGTAAGTCTGCCTTTAAGTACCGCCTTGAAATAGACTAGCCAGCCGAGATGCAGGATGACGCAACCATAGGTGATAGCGGCAAAGAACCTGTGAAATGATCTCAATCCCCCGGCTCCTCCCGCGAGCCATGCTATTGCCTGCGCCCATGGCCTTGAGCTGAATGCAAGCGAAAACCCGGTTACGGCAAGTCCTATGAACCCTGCCATAACAAACAGGTGCAATATCCTGTTAAGAACGGAAAAACGAATGGCCTCTTCCGGACGTTTCTCAGACATGGTTAATGTCTCCTCAATTTTTCATGGAGTTCCCTCAGTATCCAGAGGAAACTATGGCCGTAAAAAAAGACTATTATAAGAAGAACTATAGATCCCATAACAACAGTCACAGTCCTAATTACGGCTACCTTGAAGACCTTGTTGCTGTCTTCACCTTTCACGGAGGCAGGATGTATTACAAATGAAGCAAAAGAGGCGTCTGCCTTTTGATGACACCTTAAACATGCCTTAAGCGCCGCATCCTTTTCCTTAAGAGATATGCAGGTGTGCGCTCCGTGGCAGTCACTGCAGTATGCGGAGGTCATATCTCCAAGGTTGTGGGCGGTCTTTCCGTGAAACCCCTTAAGATAAGTTTTTTTCTGAGACGAATGGCACGCTCCGCAGACTTCGGTCATCCGCCTGCCTGCTTCAACACGGCCAAGCCTGGCCTCCTCATAATGCGAGGAGTGACAGTGACCGCATGTCGGCGCTCTCTTATCCCCGGGTAGGCTTGATATCGCTTCAATATCCCCATTGACTTTTTCTTTCTTCAGGGCTTCGGCATGAGATCCCTTCAAGAATCGTCCGTATGATTCCCTGTGGCACTTTCTGCATCGGAAATAATCGAAACGGTCGGTTGGCCGTCTGTTCGAAGATATGTCTTTCCCCGGCACAGGATGCCCGCCCGCCCCTTCATCCATTACCCCGTGACAGACCTCGCAACTAAGTGTTCCGTGCGCAGAGATGGAGAACTCCTTCAAATCAACGAACCAGGAGGACTCCAAGAGAGAATCAGATACCTTGGCCCAGGATATATCGAAACATGTAAGAATCGAGCACAGTGCCACGAAAAAGCAGGCAGCAATAATAGCCCTGGACTTATCCCGATTTTTGTATATCCACCCTTTGATGAGCATCAACCTCTCCTCTTTCCGTGTAAAGGCAACCAACATCATAGGGCCGCCGGACTAAGCCGCCCTCTGTCGCATGATATCTCTATATCCGTTGATCTCAGGGTCTTGAAATATAGCGAAAAAAAAGACGAAGTACACTCCCTGAGCAAAGGAAAAAGCTCTGCAGCAAGATGTGTTGCATCCCTTCCCTCACCAATCGCAGTGTGCATCCTTCTTAGGACAGAAACAATTCGTGCAGCTTTAGAGATAACCTCATCCAGTTCCCATCCGGATAAATGGGCCCTTTCGAGACGCCTAAGACGCCTCCACATAGCCTCCAAGAAAACACGTATTTTTTCGGGTTCATAGACCTTGCACCCGATCAGCCACTTGACGGGCATGAACTCCATCGAACCGGCAACAATCCTGGCATTACTGATCTGCCGTCTGAGGTCTTTGCTGCTCCTTACCGGCGGAGGCGCTGAAGCAGCCTGGATATTGTTATTGAGTTGCACCGACTTTTCAGCAGCAATTATCCGCCCCACCAGTAAGTTGGCATCTTTATACAGCGGATGTTCAAGATGGGGGCCGAACAGGTAGAGGCAACCCTTGCCGAGCTTTGAGCGAACTATCGCGGCCTTTTCAATCAGGGTATTTCTGCAAATCTCCTCATCTGTTAAAAAAACCGTCTTTTCCGTAAACGAATGGTAGCTTGCTATCACAGTGTCATCTTCGCTCGGCAGCATGGCAGGGCCTCCAAACAGGGGGGCCTTTACAAATCCTTCGCCCTGAAAAAGCGCATCAGATTCAAGCCTCAAACGCACTTCTTCTCTCACAGGATGAAATACATAGCTGCATCCGTACTGGACAAAGAATTTATCATGATTTTTTAGAGAGGGAGGGAGGCTTTTGGCCAGGTTGGCAATCTTTACATTGACAAGGTTAAAGTTGTTCAAGGGCGCCTTGGAAGACGGCATGACAAGGTAGGCGCCTGCGCATGACCCGATATAGAGGCCCCCATCACAGACAAATCGTCTGAGTGCCTCCGCTCCCGATCTTCCGAGACTCTCAGCCAGTGCAAATGTGTCTCCGCCCGAAACTGCCAGGACGTCTATTGATCTCAAGGCGTCCTCGTTAATGGCTGCTTCATCCAGGAAGCACAGGTCCCAAAGACCGAGCCTCTCAAAGACATCCACGAACCATAGCCAGGAATGGGAACTCCCTCCCCCGGTATATATTCCTATTCTTGCAGATCTTAAGAAAGGGGCCTTCTCAACCATTCCGGAAGCCTCTAGACATCAATCCTCTCGCAATAATCCGGTCCTTTGTCTTGAAGCGCGTTATCAGGGATAAAAAAGCCAGGCAGCCTTATGCTTGGATTGTTCCTGCTCCTGGTCAGATCTACGCCCCAATTACGAGGATTTTGCCGGAACGATGGTGATACGAAACCATCGCGAGAGGCCTAGTAATTTATTTCAAATATTCATGACCCAGAGGCCGCCTCCGGCCATGAGATTCTTCGGGGTCGGATGCGGTATCGTCTTTTAACGATAGGCATTGCCTGCTCTTACCGATTGCGACCCCGATCCCGACCTAGAAAAAATGGAAGTATTTTTACTGTAAACATCCATGACAGGAATAAGCTGTCGCTCCCGCACATGAAAATCCCCCTCCCTCTCGACACTCCACGAGGTCGAGGATTTCCCTCCCCCTTTGCGGGGGAGAGTTGGCGTGGGGGGTGTATTTTACTGTCAAATCTAAGCAGATCTTCATGACACGCAGGTCTCCCTCAGCATCAAACTTCCCTCTTTTCCGGTGAAGGATGTTCCGCGAGGCGGGCTAATGCCGATGTCTATGCACAGAGTTCAGTCACCAGAAAATTCAAAGTCTCCTCGGAAATATCCACCCCGGTTCCTAGTCGCACTGCTTCCATCATTGACTGAGCGCTTATCTCCGGGCTCATCAGCATGAACATCGGATCAACGCCGAAAAGATAAGCAAGTGCCTGTCTTCTCATCCACCATTCCTCGAAATCGCCTGAATCCTTCCCTGTGCCGAAATCGGCAAAGAGGGGATGTCCCGGACAGTAATGACTGAAGGGCGGCCTTGAACCGACTGTGTCCTTCCTGGACATGGAATCTAAGGCTGCCTCCATCTCCCCTCTGGTTTTTTTGCCTTCAGCCGCTGAAATTTGCATGGCCGCCTCCGGATCAATACCGTAACGCAGGCATGATCTGATCGTCTTGAAGGCCTCAGAGGCCGACATCCCAGAGTCCTTTGCAGCAATAGCCACATAGGGGCTCGTAATCATGATCCCAGGTTCAACTCCCTCGGGCTCTTTAAGAAGAGCCGGGTCCTCGTCCAGATAGAGAAATGTACTATAGGGATAAGGCACATTGTAGGAAGAGCTGTTTCTGTGGACCATTGGCGCCATCCAATCGGAGACATCCTGTCTGCCCATTGCGGTCACGATATCTGTTATGCCTGTCTTACCCCCCCATGGGGCCTGCTTCAAGGCAGAGAGTACTTTAATCGAATGATCTACGAATCCTTCAGCCTCGGCTACCTCCAGAAGCCCCATGCCTCTCATGGCAATACCTTTAAGCCTCTTTTCACCGAATAGACTGCCGAACCCCCAGATATCGCCGCTACCCCAGTAGTTTACCGAAACCTGTGCAAGATCGGAACACCTCTCTCCGCAGTTACCTATGACGAGGGTCTGTATGAGATCGTCACCCATCTCTTTTCTCCAGGCATCGGTCGTCTGCCAGACGTCCTTTCCCCATACTGCCGAGGCATCCATCAGATCCGCCACACCGTCGTGAATCCAGAGCATAGAAGGATTAGCGGACTTACCCAATATCACCAGGTAGTCAAAGCCGCAGTATTTGAATTCAATCCCGGCTTTCAGCGCTACGGGAAGGTGGCATACGGTTTTCGTTACAGGGCTCTTTGCAGTTATTATTGAAAGATCGGATGCCGGATAAAGCGTTCCGGTAAGAAGCCCGCAGCCCATTACAATCGGATCCTGATCCTTGTAATTACCCAAAAGGTGTGTAGTTATGCCGATACCGCCTATGCGCTTTGAAATAAGATCATCTTCCAGTTCTTCTTCCCTTGTCTCCCCTGCGGCGAGATCAACTATCAGTATCTTTCCAGATGACAGATATTCCATGATTTGCTCCTCCTTATGAGCTTATCGGGCTCCAATTCCCCGCATCGCAGACCCTACTCGACGCTTATGGCATCAACAGGACAAAACCGGGCGCACATCGGCCCTCCATCCATTCCGGCGCACAAATCGCAGGATTCCCTTAACAGCATTGGTTTCGCGCTGGAATCTCCTCCACCGCCGCCTGCATCTCCAATCTTTCTGATCTCCATACCCTCCGGCCTGGCAATCACCAGCGAATCTTCTTCCTTCAGAATTACCCCGAAGTAGTCCTTTTTCTCCCTCGTCCTGTAGGCAACAATACAGGACGATAACAATGCAAAAGCATCGTCCCTATGATAGCCGCAGGCCATCTCGCAGGCCATGCACCCTGTGCAGGTTAAGGCATTGACTCTGACTCCCATCATCAATCTCCTCTTCATTTAAGGATCAGCACCAGCAACTCCCACATTGATTGGGGTTATCTATAAAGAAGAATCCCACCCATGTCAACAAAATATATTAACAATTATAATATTTGGGTTTCTTATTAGGTTTCTTATAACATATTAATTAATATATATTTTTTAGCAAATAATTCGATTTGAAAAGCTAGGCATATCCATTTGATCTCTCTAAAATTACTAGAAATATGAAATATTATAATATTTTTCTTGACACTCTATTTTTCTAGCGCTATATCTCACGCCATGTCATCATCCCGTTTAGTGGCCTGAGTGGGGACCGGGGATTACGTAAAGAACCTTGGGCAGATATTTTGGCCTACAGAGAAAGGGCGGCTTTACTAACGAAAGATGAAAATCACCCCCACCCCTCCCTCCCCCGTCGAGGGGGAGGAGTGAAGCGAAGGGGGATTTTCATATAAACCGCGATGCCCTGTTGCGGTACAAAGAAGCATTGAAATGCCGCATATCATTCCCGGCTCGATCCGGAATCCAGGCACCACAAACTTGATAGCGGCCTGAGCCGCTACGACTATCAATTTCAATATAAAGACACTCTAAGGTCTATAACGAGTTGGAGTATTGTAGAAGTGGTTATGAAACTGGCACAGGAAGAAGCACAAGGTTCTATAAACTTCAAGGCCGTTGTGAAATCCGAAAAGGTCTCTGACAACATCATCAGTCAGATCCGTGACTCAATTCTGTCAGGACAGCTTAAACCTGGTGACAGGCTGGCATCGGAGAAAGAACTCATATCACAATTCGGAGTTAGCAAGGCAACCATGAGGGAGGCCCTTAGGGTTCTGGAGGTTATGGGCCTTATTGAGATCCGCAAAGGCATCGGGGGAGGTGCTTTCGTTGCCGAAGTGGACATGAGAACCACCATCAACAGCATCATCAACTTTCTTCATTTCAAGCCCGTCAGCATCAAGGAAATAACCATGTTGCGGTACCTTATTGAACCCACCGTAGCAAGAATCGCGGCAACAAAGATTACCGGTAAAGACATCCAGTACCTGCGTCAGGTTATGCGGGAGCATATTGGAGAAGGTGATTCAGAGGTCTCCAAGGAGATAAGTTTCCACCGGTACCTGGCGCGCATGGCTGAAAATACCGTTCTCGTCCTGACCATTGATTTTATAGACAACCTCCTGCGGTCCATAAAAGCAAACCTGAAGCTTGGACCGGATTTCTACGAACAGGTGCGTTTGGCACACGAAAATATCCTCGAATCGCTTATACAAAGGGATCCCGATGCGGCTCAGATCGCCATGAGCAATGATCTCCTGGACGTTGGGGACTACTTATCCAATCTGACAAATACCCCGGCATTTGAGCCTCCTGATAACGGCCCCATTACCATGGCCCATCCCAAGAATTTGCATTTCGGATCCAAGGCTAGAATTGTCTCCGAGGGTAGTCCCATTCTTGAAATAGAAGGTGTAATCAAAAAGAGGGTAGGAGCAAGTCATCTCTATATAGCCGAGGTAGAGGAAGATTCAGACCCGCAAAAGGTCTGAAAGTGTCTGCCTCTTAAAGAATGACCGTCGGTAATTCTTCGATTGACCACAACGCTATGGGCGGGCATAACGAAAAAGGAAAATGGTAATCCGTCTAACCACCATGCCCTGTTGGGTCATAATAAAGCATGAAAATGCGGCATGTCATTGCAGACTCGATGCGGAATCCAGGACAGGCTACACCGCTATGACTATTCATTTTCATATAAGAAGCAACAGCATGACCTATCAGCTCAATAATTGGGGGGATGCCTTTGTGCAGGTCAGCACGTGCAGACCAGGAATAACCTTCTGTAGGTGCGCCTTCAGGCGCAGCGCGCAAGGTTTCCGTGCGCCTGAAGCCGCAAGGATTTCTGAACTCGTGTCCATCCGTAAATGGCTATTTTCACCGATTTCGGCGTTGGGCTCAAATTTTAATCCTCGAAATACGTCAATGTATTCCTGTGGTTAAAATTATCGCTCGCCTTGAACTCGACGAAACTATCTCATTTCCGGATGGACACGAACTAATACAGCATGACTAAATAGGGAGATTAAGTTATCAATATAACCTCATATTTCTTGAAAAACAAGATAGAAAAAGACAAGACATCTTTCGCGTAACCTGAACTAAAGGAGGAAACTATTATGGCTATTCTTGAAGAACCCATAAAGGGAGTGCCCACCGCTAAAAACTATATTAACGGCGAGTGGACGGAATCAAAGGGCGAGATGATAGATGTGGTTAATCCTGCCACCAGTGAGGTAATCGGTAAGGTGGGCATTTCCACCAAGGAGGAGATAGATTCGGCGGTTGCCGCCGCCACAGAGGCATTCCATGACTGGAGAAGGACACCGGCAGTCACCAGATGTCGTTACCTTTTTAGATTCCTCCATCTTCTGGAGGAGAACTTTGAGGACCTCAGCAGGGTTCAGACTCAGGAACACGGAAAAACCATAGATGAATCAAGGGGAGAGACCAGGCGAGGCATCGAAAATGTTGAGGTAGCATGCGGAATACCGACATTGATGATGGGGGATACCTCAGAAGATATCGCCTCTGGAATTGACGAGTACCTCATCCGAGTCCCGCTAGGGGTCTTCGGCGTTATAGGGCCATTTAACTTCCCTTTTATGATACCGCTCTGGTCCGCCCCTTATGCGGTGGCCACAGGTAACACCGTAGTAATCAAGCCATCGAGCGAAGTGCCTTTCAGCCAGACAAGGATTACTGAACTTGCAGAGGAGGCAGGATTTCCCCCCGGGGTCTGGAATATGGTTCATGGAGGAAGAACTGTCGTCAATGGGATGCTTGATCATCCTGGTATATCAGGCATCACCTTTGTTGGCTCATCTCCCGTAATGCGCGATGTTATCTATCCGGGATGTGGCAAGACCGGAAAACGCTGCATCGCACAGGGTGGAGCAGCCAACATACTTGTCATTATGCCCGACTGTAACGTGGAAGCAACAATACCGGGTCTGATGACGTCGTTTTTCGGCAACGCCGGCCAGAGGTGTCTGGCGGGTCAGACACTGATCATGGTCGGCGACGACGACAGATTTTATAACAGCTTTGTTGAGAAGGTGACCGAACGCGCAAAGGCCATCACCATCGGATACGGGCTTGATGAGTCAGTACAGATGGGCCCGGTAAGGGACGCGGGGAAAAAGGAGAAAATCCTGGGCCACATAGAAAGCGCTATCAAGGAAGGGGTAAAATTACGGCTTGACGGCAGAAAGCCTGGGAAGATCGTCGGCGGATATCCGGATAGGTGTTTCTTGGGGCCGACCATCATGGAAGGACTTCACAGGCAAATGAGAGCCGTCCGTGAGGAAATCTTCGGGCCCACGATGGGAATCCTGAGGACCAAGACCCTGGAGGAGGCCATAGAGATCTGCAACGAAAGCCCCTATCACAACGGTCATGCCATCTTTACATCCAACGGCAAGCATGCACGGCACTTCCAGTACGATGTCATAAGCGGAAATGTCGGCATAAACATCGGAATTGTAGCCCCCATGGCCTTCTTCCCATTCAGCGGTATGGCAGGATCTTTCATGGGCATACTGCACACGCAGGGAAAAGAGGCAGTACGTTTCTTTACGGAAAGCAAGGTATGCATCCATAGGTGGCTTTAGCAAGAAAGGAAACAGAAAAAATGAAACTCTGCACAGCGTCCGAGACCATTAGCTTTATCAGGGGACTGGAGGAAAAGGCCGCAGCCTTTTATGAATCTCTGGCAGGTAGATTTCCTGCAAAGAAAGACATCTTTCTCGGTTTCGCCAATGAAAACGTAAAATATGTAAAGCAGGTCAGAATGGCTTATCAGTCAGTTATTACAGATGCCATTGAGGGTTGTTTTGCCTTCGACCTGAACCCTGACGATTTTGCATTTGAAACCGACCTTCCCCCAGACGCTTCCCTGGCCCAGGCCGCAGCCAAGGCCCTGGAGGTAGAAGATGCAATCCTCTCCTGCTACAGCAAAGGAGCGGAACAGTCGGGAGCTCTTCTGGCGGACGTACCGCGTAACTTCAAGATGATTGTCAAAAAGAGGCAGAACCGCCTTGAGGTATTGAGGTCTATGAAGTAGGCAGGCTCAGCAACTATAAGGAGTATATGGAGGAGTCAAGGCCATGCACGCTAGAAACAAGGAACTAATAGTTAAGGAATTGCAGTCCATTGTCGGGGAGAAAAACGCTACAGGCGCAAAGCATATATGCTATGCCTATTCCTACGACCTAAGTTTCGTGAAGCCCAAGCTTCCGGACTTTGTGGTTATGCCCAGCACTGTGGAGCAGGTTCAGGGGATACTCACATTCGCAAACAAGGAAAGAATTCCTGTCGTCCCCTACACAGCCGGAACCAACATCGGAGGTCTTACCATACCCGAACGGGGCGGAATCATTGTTGACCTGAAACGCATGAATAAGATCATAGAAATTGACCCTGAAGCGCTCGTAGCAGTTATAGAACCGGGGGTATCGCATGCCCAACTGGCCGCCGCCCTGGCTCCGCACGGTCTGAGGTTTGGTTGGCCGGTCGGACCTCCCTCTGCATCGGTATCCTCCTGCGCCATAAGCCACGGAATTGGGGGCATGAATGCCCGGTACGGGCTTCAGAGCCAGGAGATAACCAGCATGGAAGTTGTTCTGCCAACAGGAGAGGTAGTGAGGGCAGGGTCGTGTGCCATAAACCCCGAGGCATGGCACAGCGTACTTCCGATGCCGCAACTCGACGGTCTTTTTAAAGGCTGGCTGGGCACTACCGGCATCGTGACAAAACTGGGGATAAATGTCCACCACTCTCCTCCTCTTCTTAAGATCTTTACAGTATGCTGCGATAACGTTGATGATATGTATTCTTACATGCTCAACCTAAGCAACTATGAAATCTGTGATGATCTTACAGGGGTTTCCTGGTGGCTTGCCCAGGTGCCGATCCCCTATCCTTACAAGCCCAAGCCTGAAAAAGACCCAGAGTGGTTCAGCTATGCAACCACATATTCCTTCACCCAAAAGGAGAAGGAGTCCAAGGAAGAAATATGGAGCCTTGTGCTTGATCAGGAGAAACAAAAAGGGACAAGCATTAAGGAGACTCACTATCCTGAAGAAGCACTTAAGGCAAGAACCCAGCTTCCCAGCCAGATAGTAGGCTCAACGAAAAACTACTGCAAACAGGGAGGAGCCGGGATCTCATGGCCCGGGACTTTTACACCCGCAAAGAAATGGGCTCCGGTTTATAAGAAATGGAAAGAGATCCTGATATCACATAATCTCTCTCCGTCCGTGAGGATGAGCATGTACAGAGGGGTTCACTACGGCATGCTGAGGGCCATGATACCCTTCAACAAGCAGAGTGAGAAGGAAACTGAAAATGCCAGACAGGCGATAGTGGAGTGCCTGCGGGTGGACCTCGACATGGGCGGCATCCCTTACAAGCCTCCTGTTGATTTTGCTGTGGAGATCAACAAGAGGGCGCATCAGGGATATTTGATGCTTCTCAAGAAGGTTAAGGCGATGCTTGATCCTAACGATATAATGAATCCCGGGAAATTGGGATTTTGAGAAAAAGGGCTAAGACGGAGGCAGCAAATGGACTGGAAAATATCAGATCTGAAGGAACTTGAAGACAAGATATGGAGATGCACCGCATGCGGAACCTGCAAGGTGGCCTATGAATACGGCCCGCCTACCAGGAGCGCTGATATATGCCCTGCTGGGGCCGAATTCGGATTCGAAGGCTTTATGGCGTCCAAAGGCAAGATTGCTTTTGCCAGAGGGCTTCTGAGCGGCGAACTCAATTGGGACGAAGACCTGCTTGACGCAATATATAAATGCACGGTTTGCGCCGGGTGCCAATCTCAATGCCAGCTGGATCATAAGCCCTTCATCCCGGAAATTATCGAAGCGATGAGGCGCAAGGCAGTAGAGGACGGCGTCGGCCCCATGCCCAGTCAGAAAAAGATCACTCAGTCTCTGAGAAGTTACAATAATCCATATCAGGGGCCGAGAAGAGTAAGAACAGACTGGACAAGGCCTTTCAAAAAGGCCAAGAGGCCCATAAAGGATATAAATGCCGAGCCGGCCGAAGTGCTTTATTACGTCGGATGCACCGGGGCGTTCAATCTGCCGGCCAGATCCGTGCCGGTAGCCACTGCTTCCATATTCCAGAAGCTGGGAGTTGATTTCGGCATCCTGGGAGAAAATGAAATCTGCTGCGGCTCAACTGCCATGCGTATAGGAGACGCCTCTGAGTTCAAAAGGGTGGCCGAAGAAAATCTACATACATTCCAAAGGCTTCACAAAGAAGGGGGCGTCAAGACAATAGTGACATCCTGTGCGGGCTGCTACCGGGCAATAAAAAAGGATTACAGTCTCGCTAGTGGTTATACGGAGGCCCTTGACGGGATAAAGGTGATACACACTGTCGAGTTTCTCTATAACCTTTTGAAGGAAGGAAAGCTCCCGCTGGAAGGAAGCATCCCCTGGAAGGTTACTTACCACGACCCTTGTCATACAGGAAGACACCTTAACAAATTCATCATTGACGAGGAAGGAAGTCAGCTTTGGAAAGGGGCCTACATCGGGTTAAACGAAGAGGAATGCCTTTATGATATTCCACGGGAGCTTCTCAAGGCGATACCAGGCATTGAACTCAAGGAGATGGGCAGGATTAGAGCCAATTCCTATTGCTGCGGCGGAGGCGGGGGCGTTATGACCGGATATGGCGAATGGGCTGCCTCAAATGCCTCCAAGAGAATCAGCGAAGGGATGGAAACCGGAGCTGACTACATGGTCTCCATCTGCCCCTTCTGCCATTACAACCTCAATGAGGGGGCTAAGCGAATAGAAAGTCCTATGAAACTGCTGGATCTTGTGGAGTTGATTGACAGGGTGCTTCCCTCGCTGGATTAGAAAAAATAGGCACTCAAGGTAAATTTTTCCAACATGGTTCGGAAGGTTAAAAGGGGGTGATAGCAAGCAAATAATTCCGGCTGGTGGTGTGAGGTGTAGAGTAACGTGTTTTCCTTTCTCAGGCCCAGGAGGTCAACAAGATGAAAAGAGTGCTTCTCATCGTAGTAATCGTGGCTATGGCGTTCGTATTTTCGGCAAATGCGTCGGCGGCAAACCCGGTCAAGATCGGGGTTCTCGTTCCGCTTACAGGCATCGTAGCTCAGGGCGGACTTGAGATGAAATACGGCATAGAGATGGCGGCCAAGGAAAAGGGAACCATCCTCGGCCGTCCCATAGAGTTGGTAGTCGAAGATACTCAAATCAAACCCGATGTCGCTGTGAGCAAGGCAGAAAAACTGGTGTTCAAGGATAACTGCGTCTCACTCATCGGGGTCTTCTCGAGCGGGGTCGGTCTCGCCATCGCCAAAAACATAGACAGGCTGAAAGTTCCCTTCCTGACCACCCACGTCATGACAACGGCATTCTACGGCATTCACAAGTGGGTTTTCCGATCCGGGCAGTTGGCCAATGATCAGACCGCAGTGGGAAATATAAAGGGTATTCTGGCTCGGCCCGACCTTAAGGATCGCACCTACTATGTCATCGTCCATGACTATGCATGGGGCCACGATGCGGGAAAACGGTTCATAGAACTGGCCAAACAAAGCGGAATAAAAATCTACAATGAAAATTTTGACAAGGCGCCCACCAGCACCAAGGACTGGTCCTCCTACATCAGCAAGATAAAGGCCTCCGGTGCAGACGGCATCTATATCGCCTTTATCACCAACGTCATCCCGGTGTTTGCTAAACAGGCATCGGACTTCGGGCTCCAAAAGACCTCGAAGATAGTCTCCGCCGCAGCCCCAGGTCCTGTAGAGCTGGAAGAAGGCGGAGAGGCATGCTACGGGATTTTTGGCGCATCGGACTGGTCATGGGATGTGAATACCCCGGTGTCTGATGCCTGGGAAAAGAAGTTCTGGGAGACCTACAAGACTATCCCTTCCGATGCGGCTGTACATAGTTACGTTGGCGCCATGAATCTGTTCAACGGAATTGAGAAGGCCGGTAGCACAAACCCCGACAAGATCGCAGACGCCCTCAGGGGCATCAGCTTTGACGGCCCTTACGGGACCGTGCGCATTTCGGCCTTTGACAACTGCATGAGAAATGACGCGGTACTCACGGAAACCATGGCAGCTCCGCCCAATCAATTCGGAGCCAAGGTGGTCATGAAGGTGCTCCACACATTCAAGGCCGAAGAACTTGGTCCACCTGAAAAGTAGGACTCCTGAAAGGTCCATATCCCTAACGATAACCTCCTTCGCGGTTGGGCAGCGGTCCATCAACAGCCGGGCCGGTATCCTCGCCGCGAAGGTATGTCCTGAGGTGACAAAGGGAGGCTGAAGGCAGAGCAGTGAGCACAGCGGTAGATATCCTATTTAACAGTCTCGTGCTGGGTGGTGTATTCCTCATCGTGGCCATAGGGCTCAATATAATCTACGGCCTGAGCCGGGTGATGAACCTTGCGCACGGCTCCTTGTACGCCGTGGGGGCATACGCGAGCGTTACCCTGATGTCGTTTGGGGCTAATTTCTTTGTTGCCCTTGTCATTGCCCCTTTCATAGTTGCCTTTATTGGGCTGGTTCTGGAGAGGACTATCATTGCCCCTGTGAGAAAACGCTCCATTGTTTATACCCTCATCCTGACTTACGGACTCATGTTTCTCCTGGACGGACTCATACGTTACATCTGGGGCAATGAACCCAGGTTTGTGAAGCTCCCGCTCTTTCTCCAGGACACCCTTCCGATTCTGGGCACTCACTATCCGGTCTATCGGCTGGCGACCCTTGTGATCATTGCGGCCACCATGGTAGCGCTCATGCTCTTTTTGGAAAAGACGAAAACCGGAATTACCCTCAGAGCGGCCAGCACAATCCCGGAGATGGTCTCCTGCCTTGGGATCAACATGAAGCTCGTCCACATCGGGGCATTCGTTCTAGGGTGTGGAATGGCCGGCATCGCCGGCGTGGTGGCGGGGCCTCTTTACTCTGTGGACCCCACCATGGGTCATGAGATGCTCATCAGCTCTTTTGTGGTCATTGTAATAGGCGGATTGGGAAGCCTCCGGGGAGCGGTCTTTGCCGCACTCCTTATCGGTCTGGTCCAGACCCTGGCCGAGTTTTTTGTTACCGATCTCGCCATGGTGATCGTATATATGTTGATGGCCATCATCCTCGCCTTTATGCCGAGGGGACTCCTAGGTGAAGGAAGATTCGAATAATATGGAAAGACGACCCTCCGGTCCCGGGCAAGAGCGCCGCAAGCCCATGACAAGAAAAATTCTGTCCCTTTTGATAATAGTGGCATGTCTCGCCGTTTTTCCCTTTGTGGTCGAAAACCGGTTCTATATAAGCCTCATCAACCAGATGCTAATTTACGGACTGCTGGCGATGAGTCTCGACGTGCTCCTGGGTTACACCGGGCTGCTCTCTTTTATGCACAATGCCTACCTGGGTACAGGGGCATACATGGTTGGGCTCTTCCTTCTGCACGTCGCCCCCTCATCTCTCTGGGTTACCCTACTTTTGGGAATCATGGGCACCCTGCTCCTCGCCCTGCCTGTGGGTTGGGTGCAGGTGCGGACAGGCGGACTGGCCTTTGCCCTCCTGACCCTGGCCTTTGGCATGATGTTTTTCACCGTGGCATGGAAATGGTACACGGTGACGGGGGGAGACGATGGTCTTATGGGTGTGCCTCACCCTGACATCTCCCTTTTCGGATGGGTGCTGGGAAGCACGGGAGACCCGGTAGCTATATACCTTCTCACCCTTGTTGTGGTCTTGCTCTGTTTTCTTCTTACATGGCGTATCGTCAACTCGCCATTTGGTGCGTATCATCTCAATAAATAGGGGGAAAGGTCAACGGGGTAGGAGCGCAGGGGTACGGCAACCTTCAACCGAGCGAAGGGCGATAATGGCCGAGGCGGGATATGGGATGCGATTTAGGGGACCCGTTTTATGGAGATGAATCCCAGGAAGCGGCCAAATTAAGTTCTTTTGCTCGTTGGGAGATGATGTCAGCGAGGTTGGGGATGTTGAAGGCGCCGGAGATTCGGTCATAGAGATAGGAATAGAAAGTGATGCCGAGTTTTTTGACTGTAGCTGACAGGGACATGAAGGTGTCCCATGC